>DAHXOA010000132.1 GCA_027365145.1 Acidimicrobiaceae bacterium
CCGTCCACCCGGCTCCCGCCGGCGGTGAGGCCCGACAGGGCGCTCGCTGCGGCCAGGGACTCGAGCTGTCCCCGACTCACCCCGGCCCTCCGGACCAGGTCTTCCAGGCTCTCCCACGGTGCACCGGCGGTGATGCGCTCCGCCGTCTCCCGGCCGATCCCGCGTACTGACGTCAGGCCGAGCCGGATCGAGGGCCCGGGATCCTCGATCGAGCAGACCGGGCGGCTCTTGTCGACGTGAGGTCGGAGGGTGGCCACGCCGTGGCGCCTGGCGTCGGCCACCAGGCTCTGAGGGGACCAGAACCCCATGGGTTGGGCGTTCAGCAATCCGGCAGTGAAGGCGGCGGGATGGTGGACCTTGCACCATGCGGTGGCGTAGACGAGGTGGGCGAACGCGATCGAGTGGCTCTCGGGGAACCCGAAGTCGGCGAACGCGGCGAGTGCCGTGTAGACCTGGCCGGCGACGCTCTCGGGGACACCGCGGGCCGCCATCCCGGCGAAGAGCCGGTCCCGGAGGCGGGCCATGCGCTCGGCGGAGCGTTTGGCGCTCATCGCCTGGCGGAGCTCGTCGGCCTCGACCGGGCTGAACCCCGCCACGTCGATGGCGATCTGCATCAGCTGCTCCTGGAAGAGCGGGACACCCAGCGTTCGCCGGAGCGCGGGCTCGAGCAGGGGATGGAGGTAGGTGACCGGTTCCTCGCCGTTGCGCCGGCGGATGTAGGGGTGGACGGCACGACCCTGGATCGGTCCGGGCCGGATGAGCGCCACCTCGATGGCCAGGTCGTAGAAGCACCTCGGCCGGACCCTCGGGAGCGTTCCCATCTGGGCCCGGGACTCCACCTGGAACACCCCCACGGTGTCGGCGGCACAGAGCAGGTCGTAGACGGCCGGGTCCTGGGGGAGCCGGGCCAGGTCCACCTCGACCCTCTGGTGCTCGCGGACGAGATCGACCATGTGATGGAGCGCACCGAGCATTCCCAGGCCGAGGAGGTCGAACTTCACCAATCCCGCCGCGGCGCAGTCGTCCTTGTCCCACTGCAACACGGTGCGTCCCGGCATGCGGGCCCATTCCACCGGGCACACCTCGACGACGGGCCGGTCGCAGATCACCATCCCTCCCGAGTGGATCCCCAGATGGCGGGGCGTGTGGAGGATCTGGCCGACCAGGTCGCGCGCGACGTCCGGGAGTACCGCCTCCCCGACCGGGTGGGTACGGTCGACAGCTGCCGACCAGGCGCGGACGGTCTCCCGCCCATAGCCGAGCGCGGCACCGACGTCGCGCAGGGCCGAACGGGTCCGGTAGGTGATGACGTTGGCTACCTGGGCGGCATGGAGCCGGCCGTAGCGCTCGTAGACGTACCGGATGACCTCTTCCCTGCGTCCGGACTCGATGTCGACGTCGATGTCCGGAGGCCCGTCCCGGGCGGGGGAGAGGAAGCGCTCGAAGAGGAGGCCCAGCGACACGGCGTCCACGTTCGTGATCCCGAGGGCGTAGCAGACCGCCGACGTGGCGGCCGAGCCACGGCCCTGGCAGAAGATGTCCTGACGGCGGCAGAACGTCACGATGTCCCACACGGTGAGGAAGTAGCCGGGGAAGCCGAGGGCGGCGATCACGTCCAGCTCGTGGTCGATCCTCGCCCACGCTCCCGGGATCCGCTCGGCATCGCGGGGGCCGTACCGGTCGAGCGCTCCCCGGCGGACCAGCTCGGCCAGCCAGCTCTGCTCGTCGTGTCCCTCGGGCACCGGGAAGTCGGGGAGCCGGGGCGCGACCAGGCGGAGATCGAACGTGCAGTCGGCGGCGATGTCGACGGTCCGCTCCACGGCGCCGGGCCACCGGGCGAACCGCTGCCGTTGCTCGTGGGGCCCGCGCAGGCACGCGCTGGAAGAGGCAGGGAGCCATCCGTCGAGGGTCGCGAGCGGCCGGCCGGCGCGGATGGCGGCGAGCGTCGTCGCCAGCGGGAAGCCGGCGGGCGTGGCGTAGTGCACGTTGTTGGTGGCAACCGGGTCGACACCCCGTCCCACGGCCAGGAGGGCGAGCACGTCGTTCCGGGCGGTGTCGATCGGTTCGCCGTGGTCCCACAGCTCGACTGCCACCCGGTCCCTGCCGAACGCCTCGATCAGGAGGTCGAGTGCGCGGGCTGCACCGGCCGGCCCTTCCGCGGTGAGCGCTGTGGCCAACGGGCCCCTGCGGCACCCGGTCAGCACCGTCCAATGCCCCTGGTGCCACCCGGCCAGCTTCTCCAGGGAGAAGACGGGGGTGCCCTTCTGTCCGCCGGCCAGGTGTGCCTCGGCGACGGCCTGGCTGAGGAGGGCATAGCCCCGCGGGTCCCGGGCCAGGACGACCAGGTGCGCTCCCCCGGGATCGGGCGTCCCCGTCCGCCCCGAGTCCCGGTCGAGGGAGATCTCGGTCCCAAAGACCGTGAGCAGTCCGGTCCCCCGCGCTGCTTCGGCGAAGCGGACCACCCCGTAGAGCCCGTCGTGATCGGTGAGCCCCAGTCCGGTGAGTCCGAGCCGGAGGGCTTCGCCTACCAGCTCTGCAGGATGGCTGGCCCCGTCGAGGAAGGAGAAGTTGGAGTGTGCGTGCAGCTCCGCGTAGGCCACGGTGCCCTCTCAGTCGTAGGTGGCCTCGAGCCACCAGGAGGCATGCTCGGCGAGGAGCACGTAGGCGTGGTCGCCGGTGACGACCTGCATCCGGGCAACGCGTCTCCGGCTGTCCGACCACCACCGCTCCTCGGCCGGCCACGGACCGGCCCACTGGGTGATCGTGGCCCACGGTTGCCCGGCGATCGAGAGGCGGTCTGGTGGAGTGGTGAGGAGGCCCCGGCCGGAGACGGCCACGTGCTCACCCCGGGCATCGACGACGGTCGCCGGGAGGGGATCGGCATGCACGACGGTCGGGGCCGGTGGGGGGAGCCGACCGGGCCAGGGTTCCGTGGTGGACGGGAGTCGGGGCGACCGCTCCGGCCCGTCCCACGGGGCGAAGCGGACCTGGTCCGCCGGCCCTCGCCCTCCCCGGATCCCGGTCGTGACCACCCCGCTGTCGCCGACGCGCTCGACGACGCGGTCCACCGCCCGGCGGACCCGGACCTCGGCGTCGTCCGTGCCACCCCAGAACCCCGGCTGGGCACCCTCGGGTGCCGGGGGGGCTGGCGTCCCGAGACCGTCGCCCTCGGCCGGTGTCCGGAGGCGGCTCCGGACACCGGGAGGGTGCACCCGGAGACCGGGAAGCTCGCCACTCCGGGCCGTGGCGATGTCGTGCCCCGCCACCCCCTCCGTCCCGAACCGCCCGAAGACGTGGCGCGCCGGGAGGGCGGCGAACGCCCCCAGCGTGTCGATCCCCAAGCGGGCCAGGGCATTGGCCAGGTCGGCGTTCCCGAGCGTGTCCAACGGGAGCGGGGCCAGGAAGGCGGCCGTACCCCCTTTCGGCACGACGACGCCGGTCCGGGCGGCCAGGAGGCCGGCGAACAGCCCGTCGGCAATCCCGATGCCGGCGGTGCCGTACCCCGCCCCCAGGGAGCGGATCGTTCCAGCCACGACATCCACCAGGGCGGCCTCCCCGCCGAAGTACCGGGCCGGCCCACGCGCCGGGAGCGCGCACACCCCCGGCCTGATCGGGGTGACCCAGGGGCAGACGTCCTCCACGGCGCGGACGACGCGGAGGAAGGCCCGGCGGGAGACCGCATGCTCTTCTCGTGAGAGCTCTGGGCAGCAGACGACGAGCAGCCGTTCGAGCACGGTCGCCCCTCAGTCGCTTCCCGGGTCGACGCCACCGTCGGAGGACGGCAGCCAGAGCGTGTGCCGCCGGCTGTTGCCAGCCCGTCGACCGGTGGTGGTGACGACGACCTGGCGCCGGCCGAGATGCCCTGCGCCGTCAGCGATCCCTTCCCACCGGCACGGGCCGACGGTCAGCTGCACGTCGGGGGGCTCGGGCCATGTGCTCTGGCCGGGGAGCACGATCAGGACGGTACGCCGGTCGCGGGCCCGCGCCGCCATCCGCCGGGCGACGCCCGGGCTGGGTGGTGTCGCCGGGTGGACGGCGGCGATGTCCACGCCGTCGATCAGGGTGGCCGTCAGCTCGTGCCAGAGATGGCCCGGGTGGGGGACGAGGACCAGACGGGCGAGGTCGACCCCGAGATCACGGGCTGCGATCGCACCGAGACCGGGGATGCCGAGGACCGTCGCCCATGCACCGGCGGCAGTGGGGCCGGCCAGGAGGGCGAGCACCAGGGAGACGGCTCCGGCACCTCCTCCTCCTAGAGGAGCGCGGGTGCCGGCGCCGGCTCCGGCGCCGCTGACGACCACGGTCTGCCCCCGACGGAGCGCGCCGTCGGGGAGGAGCGCGGCGAGCGCCGGGACGACGGGAAGGAGGCGTGTCGCACTGGGTGCACCGACGCGGGCCCGCTCGGCCAGGAGGGCGAGCGGCCGGCCGGCCCCCGTGGCACCGGCCCGGAGGGCCTGGGGCACCCGGTGCTCACTGTCGATATCGAACATATGTTCGTATCGTAGCCATCCGGGCGGCGGTCTCGCTCCTGGCCGGCAGTGCGGGTGGTTGGGGTCCTCCGGGTGCCGCGCCCACCCGGCAGTGGCTGCGGGATCCCCGAGGACCCCGGAGATCACCCGGCAGTGGTCGGCGGGATCCCCAAGGTCTTCAAGGCGTACTCCATGATCTTCGAGAACACGGGAGCGGCGACGGACCCGCCGTAGATCTGCTCGGCATGCTTCAAGACGACGATGGTGGTGAGGGCCGGGTGCTGGGTCGGGGCGAAGCCGACGAAGGAGCCGAAGTAGTCGCCGGGGATGTAACCGGGGGCGTTGGTCTCCGGCACTTGCGAGGTGCCGGTCTTCCCGACCGCCGGGTACCCGGGTATCGCGGCCAGGGGGGCGGTGCCGTTCGCCGACACCACGCCGCGGAGCATGCTGGTGATCGTGGCGGCAACCGTGGCAGAGACCACCCGGTGGGGGGTGGTAGCGGCGAACCGGTGGAGATGGCCGTGGGGGCCGACGGTGCCTTCCACGAGATGGGGAGGGATGAACATGCCACCGTTGGCGATCGTGTTGTAGGCGTCGGCCAGCTGGAGGGCGCTCACCGCCTCGTCCTGCCCGATGGGCGTCGACCCGATGGCCGTGGGCGACCAGTGGGATACCGGGTTCAAGATGCCCGGAGAGGTGCCCGGGTAGTGCAGCCCGGTCGGAGCGTCGAAGCCGAAGTTCTTGATCCACTGCTCGACTCCGTTGTCGCCCAGGCGCTCGGCGATCTTGATCGTGCCGATGTTGGAAGACTGGTCGATGATCTGGGTGGCGGTCATGGGTTCGGTGGGATGGGTCCAGGCGTCGTGGAAGAGGCTGCCGTCGATGAGGAGCTGGTCGGGCACCGACTCGACCGTGGTGGGGGTGATCAACCCCTCGGTGAGGGCGCCGGAGAACGTGGTGAGCTTCATCACCGACCCCGGCTCGTAGACCTGCGTGAGGGCGAGCTCAGAGGGTGCGGTGACCGGTGCCGCACCGGGCGTCGATCCGGCCACCAGGCTGACCATGGCCAGGATCGCCCCGGTGCGGGAGTCGAGCATCAGCGCGATGCCCTGGGAGGCGTGTGATGCCTGGACCTCGGCGGAGAGGGCATTGCGGACGTAGAGCTGGAGCGCGGGGTCGATCGTGAGCTCGATCCCCACCCCCTGCTTCGCCGGCACGTCTTTCATCACCCCGCCGGGCAGCGTGATCCCGCCGGGTGCCACCTTGACGACCTCTGTGCCCGGATGGCCCGTGAGCGTGCTGTTGTACTGGTACTCGAGCCCGGAGATCCCTGTGCCTTCGGCGTTGACCGATCCGAGCAGGGGCTGGAAGAGGTTGCCGGCGGGGGAGAAGGGCTCCGACGTGGGGGACTCGGTGATGCCGGGTAGCCGCAACGCAGTGACGGCCGCTGCCGTTCGACTTCCGACGTGGGGGTCGACCAGGACGTAGCCGGTGTGCTCTCCGAGCTGTCCGGCAAGCGTGGTGGCCGGGCGACCCAGCAGCGGGGCCAGGGAGGCGGCCTCCCGGGCGGGGTGGGTGATCTGCAGCGGGTCGGCGATGACCTCCGTCTCCGGCGCCGAGATGGCGATCGGTTGGCCGTCACGGTCGTAGACGGCACCGCGCCCGGCAGGGAGCGTCACCGTCTGGTCGAGCTCGGCGTTGGAGTCGGCGCTGAGCGTGCCGGCGTCGAACACCTGGACGAAGAGCAGCCGCCCGACGAACACCACGAACACCGCCAGGACGACGGCGATGGTCGCCACCCGCCGCCGGGCGAAGGACCCCTGGACGTCGCGGCCGCTCACCGCAGCCAAGTATCGGCTCGGGGGATCATCGCCACGCCCAGGAGGAACCCGAGCACGAGGCTGGCGCCGAGCGCGAGTCTGGCGCCGAGCGCGAGCTGCCGAGCCGGTGCTCCCCTGAGGTAGAGCCGGCGGGTCGGGACGTAGTCGCGTGGAGCGAGCCGTGCGGTGTCGAGGAGGTGGCCGAGAACGTGGACCACCATAACGCCGAACCAGAGCACGAAGGTGGCTTTGTGCACACCGAGCACGGCTCCCCGATCGCCGATCGGCACGTAGAGGAGGGCGATGCCACTCCCGAGGAGGACCACGGTGCTGGCGGCGACCAGCGGTCCCGCCAGGCGTAGGAGCGGTGTGGGAGGGCCCTTTGCCCGGTAGGAGGGGACGCCGCGGTAGTAGTTCACGAACCGGGCGAAGGTCGAGCCCATCTTCACCAGGATCGGGGGGACGAGCACCATCCCGACGAACACGTGGACGGTGAGGAGCCGGGTGGTGGAGAGGAGCGTCAGCCGTTGCAGCGCCAGCAGCACGAGGACGACAGGACGACGCGGCTGGATCCTGGCGTCACCTGACCGTCAGGAATCGTCTCTAGGATCGGGGCCATGGTCTCCCGAGCCGCGTGGAGACCCGCTGCCCGGGCGGGCCGCCGATGAGGGTCTTGGTTGCCGAGGACGATGACGGGCTCCGGTCGGTGCTCGAGCGGGGGCTCGGGGAGCAGGGTTACGTCGTCGATGCCGTAGCCGACGGTCGCCGCGCCGTCTCGTTCCTCCGGGCCTACGACTACGACGTCGTCGTTCTCGACTGGCGCATGCCGCACCTGAGCGGGCTCGAGGTGCTGGACGAGATGCACCGCCTTGGCATCCGCACACCGGTGCTCCTGTTGACCGCCCGGGACGCGACGGCTGATCGTGTCGCCGGTCTCGATCACGGGGCGGACGACTACCTGGTGAAGCCGTTCGAGCTCGCCGAGCTGCTGGCCCGTATGCGGGCACTGCAGCGGCGCCCTGCCCTGGTCGCTCCTCCCCTCCTCCACTGCGGTGACCTGACGTTCGACCCCGCCGCGTTCCGGGCGTTCCGCTCCGGCGAGCCGGTGGCGTTGACGACGATCGAGCTCCGGCTGTTCGAGCTGTTGATGCGGCGCTCACCTGCAGTGGTCAGCCGCAGGGCGATCGCGCTCCACGCCTGGGAGGACGAGGCCGACGCGGTCGGGTCGAACACCATCGACGTGCATGTCGGTCGTCTCCGCTCGAAGCTCGGGGACGCGGGCACCCAGATCGAGACAGTCCGCGGTCTTGGGTACCGCATGGTCGGAACGTGATCCGTCCGGGGAACCGGTCCGGCGCTGGTTGGTCCGGTGGCAGCCGGTCCAACGGCCATCGAGTCCACGCAGCCCGGGTCGCAGCGGTGGCGGCCGTGGTTGTCGTGCTCGGCTTCGGTGTCGTCGCCGGCGTGCTGGACCTGCTGGTCGAGCACCGGCTGGTCGTCCAGGTCGATGCCCGGCTCACCCGGCATCTCGACGAAGCGCGCCTCGTACCACTCGGTCACCTGCCGTCGGGCCTGAGCTCCGATGACGACGACGACGCTGTTCCGGTGTTCGTGTGGGAGGTCTCGTCGCGTGGCCGAAGCCAGGCGCTGGTATCGGGAGCGCCGCGCCTGCCTGCGCACCGATGGCTCCCCGGGCACCTCGACGAGCTGACGGTCGGGTCCACGCCGTTCCGGTTCGACGCGGTTCGTGACGGGAACGTGATCCTCGTGGACGGAGTGAGCGTGGCCCAGATCACGTCCATCCGCGACGACCTCTTGATCTCCGAGGCGATCCTGGCCGGTGTGTTGCTCTTCGCCGTGTACCTGGGCGCCTTCGCCGTCGGGGTGAAGGCGTCGGCACCGGTCGAGGGGGTCCGCCGGCGTCAGGCGGAGTTCACGGCCGACGCGTCCCACGAGCTCCGGACCCCGCTGAGCGTGATCGAGGCCGAGGTGGAGCTGGCGTTGGCCCGTCCCCGCTCCGGACCGTCGTACCGGGACACGCTCGGACGGGTCGCAGGGGAGGGAAGGCGGTTGCGGCGGATCGTCGACGACCTGTTGTGGTTGGCGCGGGTGGACACCGAGGACCGGTCCGGCGCGCCGCGTCGCAGCGCGGTCGATGCCGTGGCCCGGAGCTGTGTCGACCGGTTCCAGGCGGTGGCGGCGGGCCGGCGGGTCTCCTTGACGTTCGATGGATCCGGGTCTCCGGGTCTGGTGATCGACGCTGCTCCCGAATGGGTCGACCGGCTGGTCGGCGTCCTGGTCGACAACGCCTGCAAGTACGCGGGCGGCGGCGGAGCGGTCGCCGTCCGGGTCACTGCGCGCGGGAACCGGTGCGTGCTCCAGGTCGACGACAGTGGTCCGGGGATCCCTCCTGCGGAGCGCTCTCGGGTGTTCGACCGGTTCCACCGGGCCGATGATGCGTCCGGCGGCACCGGTCTGGGACTGGCCATCGCCGACTCCGTCGTGCGCCGGACCCACGGACGCTGGAACGTCGGGGACGCTCCCCTCGGGGGGGCCCGGATGGAGGTCTCCTGGAAGGCGGCGTCCGGGCCCGTGCACCCCTCGGCCGCGGCCGGGTCGGAGTCCGGACGCGGGCTCGACAGGCTGGATGAATCCGTTGGACCGGATGCCACCCCAGAGGGGTGACTCGGACACCACCCGTCGTCGACTTCTTCCGCACTGCCATCGAGGTCGGTGCCTACTCCTACGTCTATGGGCCGGGCGGCACCCCCATGGAGCAGATCGGTCCGGCAGGGAGCCGACGACCATGAGGAAGACCCGGTCCGCAGGCTCCGCTTGGCGACGGCCTTCCTGAGCCCGTCATCAAACGACGCCGACCTGACCGCCCAGCAGAGCAGCGCAACCGAGGAGGTTCGCCAGGCGGACGCCGCACCGCAGGGGGAGCGGACACCGCACGGCAGGGGGAGCGGACACCGCACGGCAGGAGCGGCATTCGGCGGGTCAGCCCCGGGGGAGCGGTCGGGCGAGGTGTGTGCGCAGGGCCTACGGTCCGTGCCCCAGCGCCCGGGCAGACCTCAGGCAGGGCCCGCGGGGTCGACCTCCAGGGCCTGGTGGGCGTGGCGCTCAGCCATGCACAGGAACATCTGGTCCCCCCTGGGTGTGCGCTGGACCAGCATCGAGGCGGCGACGGCCATGACCAGCCCGCCCCAGGCACCACGCCGGCAATCGACCCAGCATCGCTCCAGGGGGTAGTCCCGGACGCCGTTGTCGAGCAGGCCGGCGTGGTAGCGGGCGACGAGGCGTTCCTCGTGGGCACGGCGGTCTTCGGGGAGCAGGCTGGCGCCCAGGAAGTAGCCGAGGTCCTCGGGACCGGCACCGGTGTGGCACGTCTGCCAGTCGCAGACTGCGCAGCGCAACCGGGCCTGACCGTCCTCGTCGGAGAGCAGGTTGTCGAGCCGGTAGTCGCCGTGGACCACGGTCAGGGGTGTCGCCCTGGGCGCCAGGTAGTGATCGAGGCGGTCGAAGAGCTGGTGCCCGGCCTCGAGGATCACGGGTTCGAGCACCGAGGCGTAGCGGTCCTGGAACCCGGTCCACAGACCCGGGAGGAGCTCGCCGAGGAAGACCGCCTGTTGGGCGGGGTCTTGGTGAAGCCAGGGCAGGCTCTGGAGGGCTGGGTCGGCCCATCGGGGCGCATGCAGACGGACCAGTTCGTCCACGGCGATCTGCGCCTGGTCTGGGCGGCAGCCGGCCAGCTGGTCTCCGGCCCGGGCCGGGGCCAGGTCCTCCAGGCAGAGGACGAACCGGGTGGTGTCCATCTCGTCGAGGTCGGCCAGCCAGCACCGGGGGGTCCGGACCGGCAGGGTCGGGGCCAGTTGCTGGTAGAACCGGACCTCTTTCTCGTAGGCCCGGACGGCCCGGGCCGCCTCCCGGCTGGTGGGGTCGGTGGCTGGGAGCTTGACCACCACCGTGGCCGGGCCCGCACCCGGCGGTTCCCAAACGATGCTGACCCTGAGGGTTGGGAACTGTTGCCAGATAAGCACACGATACATAGCGTACGTGCGTTCTAGCGATACACTGAAGAGGTGAATCTGACCGAGTGGGCAAGGGTCCAAGGCATTCATCCTCAGACCGCCTATCGGTGGTTCCATGCG
>DAHXOA010000140.1 GCA_027365145.1 Acidimicrobiaceae bacterium
GCCACCACCACCTCGTCGAGCATCATCGCCAGGGCGAACCCACCGGTGAAGCACATCCCCACCGCACCGACCCCGGGTCCCCCGCAACGGGCATGCTCGTCCCGGGCCAGCGCTCGCAGCCAGTGGGTGACGGGGCTGGACCGACCCCGGGCCAGCACGGTGCACTCCTTGGAGATGCAGGCCCGGGCCATGGAGCCGGCCACGTAGCCCCCCGAGAACGGCCGGCCGTCCTCACCGAAGAGGTGGGGCATCACCGCGGTGCATCCGATGGCGGCAACCTTGCGGGCAAAGCCGGCCACCTCGGGGGTGATCCCGGGCATCTCGCTGATGACGATCACTGCCGGACCGCTCCCCATGCGGTGGACCACCTTGGTGTTCCCCTCGAAGGAGAACTGGGTCGTTTCGAACCCGTCGAGCGCCGCGGCCATGGCCAAACGCTACCGGCTGTCGGCCGTCACGGTGCCGCCGATCCGGCGACCGACCGCGAGCACCGCATGGACCGGCCGGTGGTCGGAGCCCGACGACGGAGCGACACCGGAGGACACCACGGAGACGGGACCGGTCACCAGAAGGTGGTCGAGCTGGCTGTGCGGACGCGCCGAGGGCCAGGTCCGCCCGCGCACCGCCCGCCGCCAGCCGGGCAACAGGGCGGTGACCGCCGGGCCCCACAGGTTCATGTCCCCGCACACCACCCCGGCCCGGTCGAGCGACGGAAGGGCGGCCCGCAGACGGCGGTACTGGACCGGTGATCCTTGCAGAAGGTGGGACAGGTGCGTACCGACGACGACCAGCGGCTCACCCTCGACCGTGACGGTGACCCGGAGGGCCAGCCGTGTCGCCGGGTCCCTCGAGAGTCGACCAAGGTCGATCACCGCCCGGTCGCTCGTAGGCACCCGGGTGAGCACTGCCAGGCCCCAGCGACCTTCGGTCACCGTCCGGCCCGGGCTCGGGCCCGGCAACGACGGTCGAGCGCCGTCGAGACGGAGGGTGTCGTGGCGATGCCCGATCCCCGGGCCCCATCGCAGCGAGGCCCGGGGATCGGGTCCCGCGAGCCAGCCGTGGGCCAGCGCCTTCTCGTGGCGCTCGAGGCCCAGGTGGTTGGCGACCCGTTCGGCGACGCCCGGCTGCCCGTCGTCGGGGGTCCAGCATTCCTGGAGCACCAGCACGTCGGCATCGAGGGCACCACACTCGGCAACCACGTCGAACGGCCGTCCCCAGCCGTCCACTCCGCAGTGGACGTTGTAGGTCGCCACCCGCAAGTGGCCGGTCGCCCGACCGGTGCCTGGCCCGGCCGCCACCGGTCAGTGACGTCCGAGGGTGGCGGCGGCGGAGAGGAGCTCGCCGCGGAACTCGGGGGCCGCGATGGCGGCCAGGGCATAGGCGCGCTCGCGCACGGTCAGACCGGCGAGGTCGGCGGACCCGTGCTCGGTGATCACCACGCCGACGTGGTGGCGCGGGGTGGACACCACCGACCCGGCGGGCAGCTCGGCGACGATGCGCGAGCGCAGCTCCCCGTTCACGTTGGCGGTCGATCGCAGGCAGATGAGCGAGTGGTCCTCCACCCGCAGCTCCGCCCCGGCCACAAAGTCCTCGTGGCCACCCACCCCCGAGATCTGCTTGCCGTCGATGCTGTCCGCCACCACCTGGCCGTACAGGTCGACACTCAGCGCCCCGTTCACCGAGATGAACCTCCGGTTCCGGGCGATCACCGTGGGGTCGTTCACCGTCTCGACCGGCACGAAGGCGACCTGGTCGTTCCGGTCCAGCCAGTCGTAGAGCCTGGCCGAGCCGAGGGCGAACGTCGTCACCGACACGCCGTCGAAGATCCCCTTGGCGGCGTTGGTCACCTTTCCCGACTCGTGCAGCTCCATCAGGCCGTCGGTGAACATCTCACTGTGCACGCCGTAGCCGCCCCCGGATCCGACAGCGAGCTGATGGGCGACGATGTCGGGCACCGCGCCGATCCCGATCTGGAGGGTGGCTCCGTCCTCGATGAACCCGCAGGCGATGTCGGCGATGGCGTGGTCGACCTCGTCGGGGGGCGGGTGCGCCAGGGTGTACGGCTTGCCGTCCGCCTCGACCAGCACGTCGACCAGGTCGACGGGCAGCGTGTTCACATGCTCGGGAGGGAGGGAGCACGTCCGGGGCAGGTTCGGGTTCACCTCGACCACGAGGAGTCGCTCCGGGTCGCGTCCGGCCATCAGCAGCTCGTTGTAGGTCGCACCGAGGTGGAGCGACAGGTTCACCGCCCCGTCCTCGGGCGGGGCGGCCTGCACCGCCATCACCCGGGGCGCGTAGCGCCGGAGGATCGGGCCGAACTGGCGGAACCCACCGGGGACCAGCTCGACGTTGTAGCCCTGCCCCAACAGGATGCGCTCGGCCGGACCGAAGAAACCCGACCGGTAGGAGACGTGGGGATTGGTCAGCACCAGGTAGTACCCGAGGAGCAGGGCTCCCCCCAGCGTCAGGTCCTCCCAGTCGTCCCGGTTGCCCAGCGCGGTCAGGAACGAGTCGGGGTTGGCGGGACCGAGCCCGAAGCCGATGGTGTCGCGGGTCCGCAGCAGCGCGGCGGCCTCGTCGGGGGTGCAGGACAGGGGAGGCATAGGGCATCAGTGTGCCATCAGCCGGACCGGACCGTAGAGTCTGGATCGAGTTCGTCCGTGCACACCGCCCACCGGAGGGTCCGTGAAGATCGACACCATGCTCTCGGGCCTCGGGGATGCAGCCCGCCATGCCGGCCGCCTCGAGGCGCTCGGGGTCGACGGGGCGTTCACCTTCGAGGGCCCCCACGACGTGTTCACCCCCCTGGTGCTGGCGGCTCCGGCCACCGAGACCCTCGAGTTGGCCACCAACGTGGCGATCGCCTTCCCTCGGAACCCGGTGCAGCTGGCCCACCAGGCCTGGGATCTCCAGTTGCTGTCGGAGGGCCGGTTCACCCTGGGGCTCGGGACCCAGATACGCGCCCAGGTGGAGCGACGCTACGGTGCCGAGTTCGACCGGCCGATCGCCCGGATGCGCGAGCTGGTGGCCGCCCTGCGCGCCATCTTCGCCACCTGGCAGACCGGTGGGCCGCTCGACTTCCGGGGAGCGTTCACCTCCCACACCCTGATGCCGCCGATGTTCAACCCGGGGCCGGGCCCCTTCGGGCCGCCGCCGATCGCCATCGGGGCCCTCGGTCCCCAGCTGGTCCGGCTGGCCGCCGAGGTGGCCGACGGGCTCCTGGTGATGCCGTTCAACACCGCCCGGCACTTCGCCGAGCGCACGGTGCCGGCGATCGATGCGGGCCTGGCCCGGGGCGGCCGGGTCCCCTCGGCGCTCACCGTCACCGCCGAAGTGATCGTCTGCTGTGGCCGTACCGACGAGGAGCTCGACGCGGCGCGCCTGGCCGGGCGGTGGCTGCTGTCGTTCTACGCCTCGACCCCGGCCTATCGCCCGGTGCTCGAGGTCGAGGGTTGGGGGGATCTGCAGCCGGAGCTTCGGGCGCTGTCCACGTCGGGCCGGTGGGCGGAGATGCCGGCGCTCATCGACGACACGATGCTCTCGACCATCGCCGCGGTGGGGACGCCGGCCCATGTCGCCGCCGACGTGGCGAGACGGTTCGGCGACCGGGCCGACCGGGTGGCCTTCTCCACGCCTTCGGTGATCGACGAGGCCACCTTGGGCGAGCTGGTGGGCGCGCTCCGGTCCCTTCCCGTTCCACCTGTCGCCCGACCTGCCGAGGAGGCAACGCCATGATCGCAGATGCGCCGGAACCGGTTCCCTACGACGAGCTGTCGATGTTCGAGGACAACGCGGCGGAGGCCGGGATTCCCTGGACCGGTCCACCGGCCGTGCGGAGGGAGTCGGTCACCGTGGTGCCGGGCCGGCAGCTGAGCGCGCTGGTGTGGGGAGACGGGCCCGCCGAGCTGGTGCTGCTGCACGGGGGGGGTCAGAACGCCCACACCTGGGACACCGTGGCGCTCGCGCTCCGGCGGCCGCTGGTCGCCATCGACCTGCCCGGGCACGGACACTCCGACTGGCCCGGCGACGCCAGGGCCCTCGATCCCGGGGCGATGGCCGACGACGTGGCGGCCGCCGTCGGGGTGCTCGCTCCGGAGGCGGGGACCGTCGTGGGCATGTCCCTCGGCGGCATCACCGCCATCGCGCTGGGCACCCGTCACCCGGCCCTGGTGCGGGGTCTGGTCCTGGTGGACATCACTCCGGGGGTGGACGGGGAGAAGAGCTCGGACATCGCCGCCTTCCTGGCCGGACCGGAGACGTTCTCCTCCTTCGAGGAGATTCTCGACCGGACGATCCGGTTCAACCCGACCCGCTCGGTCTCTTCGCTCCGCCGGGGTGTGCTCCACAACGCGGTCCAGCGCCCGGACGGGACGTGGACCTGGCGCCATCAGCTCGGCCGTCCATCGCAGGGCTCGGGTCTCCACGTCGCCTCGACCGACTTCGGCCCGCTCTGGGACGACCTGGAGCGGATCGCCGGTCCGGCCCTGCTGGTCCGCGGCGACCGGTCACCGGTGGTGGACGACGCGGACGAGGCCGAGTTCCGCCGCCGGCGCCCGGGAGACCCGGTGGTGCTGGTGGAGGGAGCGGGTCACAGTGTCCAGGGCGATCAGCCGGTCGAGCTGGCCCGGCTGATCGACACCTTCTCCACCGGCCGCTGATCACGACCGTCCGGAGCAACGCGCCTGCCGGGCGCGCCGGATCCGCCGGGCGCGCCGGACCTGCCGGACCCGCCATCGAGATCGGATCCGGCGGCGGTGTCGCCGGCGTGGCTCCGCTCGGTGTAGACGTACTTGCCGCCCCTCATCCACGACATCCCGGCGGCCAGCAGACAGGCGATGACTGCGAACGCGAAGGCGTCGTGCAGGCCGTTGCGGAACGGACCGGAGATGATCCCCGGGAAGAACGACCGACCGAGGAGCAGGTGCTGGTTCGCCGCGGGCAAGTGGGCGATCACCGAGGCGCTCAGCAGGTGCTGGATCGGGCTGTACCCCAGAAACGCTGCGAACAGCGTCGACACCGGCGGGAGCGAGGCCGCGTGGTGGGCGGCGGCGGAGGGGACCCCCTGTACCACCAGCCCGTGGTAGAGGGCGTCGGGCAGGGTGGCCGAGAGGCCGACGATCATCAAGGTGAAGAAGATGCCGATGGACAGCACCTGACCCGAGTTCTGGAACGTCGAGTTCATCCCCGAGCC
Organism: Acidimicrobiaceae bacterium; assembly: GCA_027365145.1. GTDB lineage: Bacteria > Actinomycetota > Acidimicrobiia > Acidimicrobiales > RAAP-2 > JAKADK01. The sequence goes on from DAHXOA010000140.1 coordinate 5,192, forward strand.
CACCCCACGGTGCTGCGGGGGCAGGCTGTTCATCACGCCGGCGCGGTTGGGAGCGGCGAACGCCCCCATGGCCAGTCCGTTGAGCAGCAGCAGCCCGGCGAAGACCGGGTACGAGAAGTTGACCGGAAGCACGTCGAGCAGGCCGAAGTACACCGCCGCGGCGAGCATCCCGCCGGTGGAGAACGGTCGCGAGCCGAAGCGGTCGGAGAGGATGCCCGAGAGTGGTCCGGCGATGAGGAAGCCGGCGGTGAGCGGCAGCAGGTAGATCCCGGCCCACAACGGGGTCCGGGCGAAGTCGTAGCCGTGCAGGGGCAGCCAGATCCCCTGGAGCCAGATGATGAGGAGGAACATGAGCCCGCCGCGCCCGATGGCGGCGAGCAGGCTCGACAGGCTCCCCGCGGTGAAGGCCCGGATGCGGAACAGCTGGAGCCGGAACATCGGATCGGGCGACCGCACCTCGACCAGGCAGAACACCACCAGCAGCGCGATGCCGACCGAGAGCGAGGTCAGCACGGTGGGGCTGAGCCAGCCCATGGTGCTGCCCCCGTAGGGCTGAATGCCGTAGGTGATCCCGATCATCACCGCGACGAGCCCGAGAGCGAAGGTGATGTTGCCGGGCCAGTCGATGTGGGTGTCCACCCGCCGGGGCACCTCGCGGAGCTTCTTGTACGCCCAGACCGTGCCGAAGAGCCCGATCGGGACCGACACGAGGAAGATCAGCCGCCACTGGATCGGTCCGAGCAGGCCGCCGAGGACCAGTCCGATGAACGATCCGCTGATGCCGGCCACCTGGTTGATGCCGAGCGCCATGCCCCGCTGGTGCTCGGGGAAGGCATCGGTGAGGATGGCCGACGAGTTGGCGATGAGGAACGACGCCCCCACGCCCTGGAAGATGCGCATCACGACCAGGTAGATGGCGGCGCCGGTGCCGGACATCCACGTGATGCTGAGGAAGAGCGAGAACAGGGTGTAGAGCGCGAAGCCCAGGTTGTACATCTTGACCCGGCCGAACATGTCGCCGAGACGTCCCAGGCTCACCACCAACACGCTGGTGACCACCATGAAGCTCAGGATCATCCACAGCAGGTAGAAGCTGTTGCCGGGGAGCAGCGGGTTGAGCCCGATCCCCCGGAAGATGTCGGGCAGGGCGATCAACATGATGGAGATGTCGATGGTCGCCATCAGCATCCCGAGCGTGGTGTTGGACAGAACGATCCACTTGTAGCGCTCGGAGCGCGGGCCACCCGGAACGTCGCCGGCTGTGCCCGCCCCGCCGGCTGTGCCCGCCCCGCCCGAAGCGGTGCCGTTCGCTGGTGCGATGTTCGTCGTCATCTCGTGCAACCCTCCCGAGTGAGCCTGGCCGTCGACGACCCTATCATTCGTTACTCAAACTAACGATATGCGCGACGCCCGGGGTCCCGTTCGCTGCCGGGCACCGTGTCTGCCGGGCACCGTCCGGGTCTCAGGCGGCGACCCGCCCGGGGTCCCGTGGAGCGGCTCCGGGCAGGTCGGTCGCGGAGGTCTCCTCCGCCGCCGCGTCGAGAGCGGCACCGAGCACCTCGTCGATCCCCGACGCCAGAGGGAAGGTCATCTCCTCGCGGACCGCCTCGGGCACGTCCTCGAGGTCCGGCCCGTTCCGGGCCGGCAGCACGACCTCGTTGAGGCCGGCCCGGTGGGCGGCCAGCACCTTCTGGCGGACACCGCCGATCGGCAGCACCCTGCCCTGGAGCGTGACCTCGCCGGTCATCGCCACCGCCGGACGCACCGGGACGCCGCGGAGCAGGCTCACCAGTGCGGTGACCATGGTGACCCCGGCGGACGGCCCGTCCTTGGGGGTGGCCCCGGCCGGCACGTGGAGGTGGAACCGCCGCCCGGCGAACGCGCCGGGATCGATCCCCAGCGCGCCGGCGTGGGAGCGGACGTAGGAGAGGGCGATCTCCGCCGACTCCTTCATCACGTCACCCAGCTGGCCGGTGAGGGTCAGGCCCTCCGGACCGTCGCTCACCGACGCCTCCACCGACAGGACGTCGCCACCGGCTCCGGTCACCGCCAGCCCGGTCGCCACGCCGGGAACCCCGGTGCGGTCGGCCGCCTCGAAGGAGAAGCGGGGCCGGCCCAGCAACGTCCGGACGTCGTCGACGTCGATGGTGACGGTTGCCGGCGCGGGCGGGTCGGGGCCCGGCGCGGAGGCGATGCGGGTGGCCACCTTGCGCAGCAGGCGTCCCAGCTCGCGCTCCAGCGACCGCACGCCCGCCTCGCGGGTGTAGTCGGCGACGATGGCCGCCAGGGCGCCGTCGGTGACGGCCACCTCGGACCGACCGAGAGCGTTCCGCTCGAGCTGTCGGCCGACCAGATGGTGCTTGGCGATCGACACCTTCTCCGCCTCGGTGTAGCCGTCGAGCTGGATGACCTCCATCCGGTCCAGGAGGGGTGCGGGGATGGTCTCGACCACGTTGGCGGTGGCGACGAAGAGGACCTGGGACAGGTCGAGCTCGATCTCGAGGTAGTGGTCGCGGAACGTGTGGTTCTGTGCGGGATCGAGGACCTCGAGCAACGCGGACGAGGGGTCGCCCCGGTGGTCCGCCCCCAGCTTGTCGACCTCGTCGAGCACGATCACCGGATTGAACGTCCCGGCGTCCCGGATCGCCCGGACCAGGCGTCCCGGCTGGGCCCCCACGTAGGTGCGGCGATGGCCGCGGATCTCGGCCTCGTCCCGGACACCGCCGAGCGCGACCCGGACGAACGAGCGACCCAGCGCCCGCGCCACCGACTCGCCGAGCGAGGTCTTCCCCACCCCCGGGGGGCCGACCAGGGCGAGGATGGCGCCCGCGCCCCTACCGCCCACGGGAGCCAGGCCCCGCTCGGCCTGCAGCTTCCGCACGGCGAGGTGCTCGAGGATGCGTTCCTTCACGTCGTCGAGCCCGTCGTGGTCCTCGTCCAGGATGGCCG
>DAHXOA010000143.1 GCA_027365145.1 Acidimicrobiaceae bacterium
GGATCGCGGTCCGGATCGGACCCGGTCTCCTGGCCGACACGGCTCCCGGTCGTCTGGTGGCGTTCGAGGTGGATCGGGTGGACGAATCGCGTGCCGAGGCATGGAGCGTGCTGGTGCGAGGCCTGGCCTCCCCGCATGCGGCCGACGACGGGGTGCTCGGGGAGGAACCGGGTCCGGCTCCGATGGTGGCCCGCCCCGGGAACACCCTCCTCGTGATCCGGCCCGACGTGGTGACGGGTCGGCGGTTCGCCCTGCGGCCCCCGGGCGTCGCGGGCGCGGGCTGAGCCGGGCGGCCGCCCGGGTTCAGACGTGGCCGAGCACGGGGTGTGGCACGTAGGGCTCCTCGAGCCGGGCCACCTCCTCGCCACTGAGCACGACCTGTTCGGCGGCCAGGGCGTCCTCCACGTGGGAGCGCTTCGTCGCGCCGACGATGGGTGCGGTGACACCGGGCCGTCCGAGCAGCCAGGCAAGTGCGATCTGCGCCGGCGGGAGGTCCCGGGCTGTCGCCACCTCGGCCACCCGTTCGACCACGTCGAAGTCGGTGGGCTGGTCGTAGAGGTGGTCGGTGAAGGGATCGGTGCCCGAGCGGGTGGTCCGTCGGGACCCGTCGCGACCACGGTTCCCGGCGAGCACTCCTCGGGCGAGCGGGCTCCAAGGGATGACCCCTACCCCCTGGTCGATGCACTGGGGGATCATCTCCCGCTCTTCCTCGCGGTAGATGAGGTTGTAGTGGGGTTGCATCGACACGAACCGGGTCCAGTGGTTGACGCCGGCGGCGTGCTGGGCCTTGGCGAACTGCCAGGCGAACATGCTCGACGCCCCGATGTAGCGGGCTTTGCCCGCCCGCACGACGTCGTGGAGGGCCTCCATGGTCTCCTCGATTGGCGTCCGGCCGTCCCAACGATGGATCTGGTAGAGGTCGACGTAGTCCATCCCGAGGCGCTGGAGGGACGCGTCGATCGCGGACATGATGTGCTTGCGTGACAGGCCCCCGCCGTTCTCGCCGGGTGTCATGGGCATGTACACCTTGGTCGCCACCACCATCTCGTCCCGTGAGAGCAGGGAGCGGAGCAGCCGACCCGTGGCCACCTCGCTCGCTCCGTGGGAGTACGTGTCGGCGGTGTCGAAGAAATTGACACCGCCCTCGACTGCGGCCCGGACGATCGGTGCGGCGGCCTCCTCGTCCAGAGCCCAGGCTCGATCGCTGTCGTTCCCGAAGCTCATCATGCCCAGGCACAGTCGTGAGACCCGCAGGCCGGTGGATCCCAGGTTGACGTACTGCATCGGCACCTCACGTTCGTCGGGTCTTCGCTCGAGTGCGGAGTGACCGTCCACCCGACCTTACCGGGACGGCGCCCGGTGCTGCCGCGGCAACGATGCACGGCGAGGGGTGACCGCCACCGAGGCGCCCTGAAGCAACGAAGCGCTAACGTCTGGCGGTGGTGGACGACGAATTGTTGCTGACGGCGGTCCACGACAACGGGATCCGACGGCTCCAGCACCGCTATGCAGACGTGGTCAACCGGCGGGCCTGGGACGAGCTCGACGGGCTGTTCCTCCCCGATGCACCGGTGGTCATCGATACCCGCAGTGGCGAACCGAGGCGGTTCGTCGGCGGCCGCGAGATCGGCGGGTTCATCGGGCCGTCGGTGGCGAACTTCACGTTCTTCGAGTTCGTGATCCTGAGTGCCCGCATCGAGTTCCCCGACGGGGCCGGGGCGGGGGCCGCCCTCGGCCGGCTCTACCTGTGCGAGCATCGCCTCGACGGTGCCACCGGGAGGTGGACCAACGCCTTCGGGCTCTACCACGACCGGTACTCGTTCATCTCCGGCCGGTGGTGGTTCGCAGGGCGCCACTACCACTCGCTGGCCCGGAGCACTCCGGGCCTCGACGTGTTCCCGTTCCCGGCACCGCCGCCGTTCGGGCTCGACCCCCCGGCTCCGTTGCCGTGAGGGACGGGGCCGGTGAGCGTCCGGTCGACTCGGACCTCCGATGCCGATCCTGATCGTCCGCCATGCCCACGCCGGGAGCCGGGGCGCCTGGACCGGTGACGACGACCTGCGCCCGCTCTCGGCCAAGGGACGCGCCCGGGCCCTGGCCTTGGGGTCGCTGCTGCAGGGGTTCGAGCCGAGCCGCCTGCTGAGCAGCCCCTCGCTGCGCTGCCTCCAGACCCTCGCACCGCTGGCCGAGGCGACCGGACGGTCGGTGGAGACGTCGGCGTCGTTGGGGGAGGGCAACGGGCCGGCCGCTGTCGAGCTGATCGGGGCGCTGGTGGACGAACGCGTGGTCGTCTGCACGCACGGGGATGTGGCCACGGTCGTGCTGGGCGCATGCGGCGGGAACCGATCGGGCGGGTCTGCGGGCGCCCCGGCGATGCGCAAGGGCGAGGTCAGGTTGATCCGGCGGACCGGTGTCGGGTGGAAGGTCGAATCGCTCCGTGCCGGGTGACGATGCCGTGGATGAATGCCAACTTGTCGATGACGGCCGGTGCCAGTACGAAGGGGTAGAGATCGGAGCGACCCATGCTGCGATGCAGCACGTTGAGAGCCGAGGTGAGCGGCAGCCAGTCGGCGATCAAGACCTCGAACGGGGCGCCTGCGCGGGCCCGGCCCGAAGGCAGGGTGGTCAGGTCCCGTCTCCGCCGACCGTGCTCGCCCTTGGGCCCGACTGTCACCACGCCGAACTCGTCAGCGGTCTGCAGGGTGTCGCGGATGTGCAGGTCGTGGGCGAACGTCTCGGCCCAGTCTTCCCAGGGGCGCATGGTGGCGTAGGCACTCACGTGGTCGGACTCCCAACCCGAGGGCGCTCCCTCTGCGTGGTGGCGTTGGATCGCCTGGTGGTCGTCGGTGCGCTCGTCACCGAACAGCCGTCGGAAGTCGCCGATCGCCGGTTGGCCTGCCACCAGGATCTCCCAGAACTAGCGAGCGATCTCATGGCGGAAGTGGCCGAGCAGGGTCCGGTACGCCTCGCCGAGCTGGGTGCGGGTCGGCTCCCCACAGGCGTCGTCGTTCTCGGCCAGGTTGAGGGTGATGACGCCGCGGTCGTGCCCGATCACCACACGGTCGGTCGGCCCGGTGACCAGGTCGAAGGCGAGCCCGCCGTCCGGCTGGTCGCGGCGCGAGGCGATGGGAAGGCCCAGCTCGATCGGCTCGAAGACGAGCTGGCGCTTGGCCCCCTCGCCGTCGCGAACGCCTCGATGCCGATCGCGTCGTCGTCGGCGGGGCGGCGCCGGGCCCAGCCGGTACGCTGGTGCGGCCATGGCACCCCCCGACCGGTTCGACCCGGCATCCGTCGGCGCGTTCCGGGTCCTCGGTCGTGCCTTCGACCCCGCCACCAGGGAGTTGACGCTGCGCTACGGATTCGACCGCGGACCCGCGTTCGTGGAGTCGGTGGTCTTCGAGACCTCGCCGTCCTCGCCGTGGCGCGATCTCGGGCCGCGGTTCGACCGGGCGGTCCTCCATCTCCAGATCGCGGCGGGAACCAGCTACTACAAGGTGGCGGCCCCCCCTCTGGTGGAGGTGGTCGGCGCAGACCTGTCCGAAGCAGAGGCGGAGTTCCACCGGCGCCTCTACGACGACGGCCTGAGGGAGTTCGCGGTGGCCAACGGCCTGCGGGTTCCCCTGCCGGTCGCCATCGCGTCGGGCCCGGGCCGGCACCACCCGCGGGCGCCCGCCCCCGAGCCCACGTCCGTCGGGAAGCGTCCGTCGGACGCGGCCGATCGTCCCGGCGGGCTCTTGGTCCCGATCGGCGGAGGCAAGGACTCCATGGTCCTGATCGAGGCGCTCCGGTCGTCGGTCCCCACCCTGTTCGCGGTCAACCCGCACCCGCTGGTCGAGGACCTGGCCTCCCGCACCGGCCTCGACCTGGTGGTGGTCCGCCGGCGTCTCGACCCCGCGCTCGCCGGGCTCAACCGCTCGGGGGCGCTGAACGGTCACGTGCCGATCACCGCCATCGTCTCCCTCATCGCCGTGGTGAGCTGCTTTCTCTACGGTCACGACGCCATCGTCATGGCCGTCGAGCGCTCGGCCAGCGAGGAGACCCGGCTGGTGGACGGCGTCGCGGTCAACCACCAGTTCTCGAAGAGCCGGGAGTTCGAGGCGCTGCTCCGGTCGCTGCTCGCCGACTCCCTCGGGAGCGACCTGACCTACGGGTCGGCCCTGCGGCCCTACTCGGAGCTGGCCATTGCCCGGGCGTTTGCTCCGCTGACCGACTATCACTCGACGTTCTGCAGCTGCAATCGCGTGTTCCGCCGCGATGCGTCGCCCGGCGAACGCTGGTGCGGTCACTGCCCCAAATGCCGCTTCGTCGCGCTGATGCTGGCCCCGTTCCTGGCCAGATCGGCACTGGCCGACATCATCGGGAGTGATCTCTTCGCTGATTCCGACCAGGTGCCCGGCTTCGCCGCGCTGATGAGCGACGACGACAAGCCGTTCGAGTGTGTCGGTGAGCGACGCGAGTCGGCCGCCGCCCTCCGCCTGCTGACCGAGCGGCCCGAGTGGCGCGACACCCCTGTGGTGCGAGCGCTCGGTGCCCGAGCCAGGGCGCTGGTGTCGCCGTCCGACGTCGCCGCCGTCCTGGAGGCGGATCCCACCGCCGCGTTTCCGTCGCCGGAGGTGGCTGCAGCGGTTGCCAGGCGCCTGGAGGCCCCGGGATGACACTCGACGAGCTGTGCGGGCGCCGTGTGGCGATCTGGGGCACGGGCGTCGAGGGACGGGGCATGGCGCGACTGTTGCTCGAGCGCTCGGTCATCCCGACCCTCGTCGACGACTCGGCCGGAGGAGGAGCCCGGGTCCAGGTGACGTCCGATGCGGAGCTGGCGGTCCTCGCACCGGGTGCCGTCGACTGGGACCGGGTGGACGTCGTGGTCCGCTCGCCCGGGGTGAGCCGCTACCGGGACGAGCTGGCCGCCGCCGCCCGGGCCGGCACGGTGGTCACCACGGCGATGGCCCTGTGGCTCGACGACGCACGGGGCGGTCCGGTGCTGGCGGTGACCGGGACCAAGGGAAAGAGCACCACCGCCAGCATGGCGGCTTCCGTCCTGGAGCACGAGGGGCTGTCCGTCGAGCTGGTGGGCAACATCGGGCGTCCGGTGACCGATCTCTACGGGCGTCCGCCGGCCGACGCGGTGGTCGTCGAAGTGTCCTCGTACCAGGCGGCCGATGCCACGGTGTCGCCGCGGGTCACGGTGCTCACCGGCCTGGCGCCCGACCACCTCGACTGGCACGGCGGGGGCG
>DAHXOA010000029.1 GCA_027365145.1 Acidimicrobiaceae bacterium
ACGTCACAAGCTTTCCTGGAGAGCGTTCCTCACCTTGGGTGTCGTGCCCGTGTCTGGTAGGGCATCGTGCCGTCCTCTGGAGGAGATGCCGCACGGCGAAGCCCAGCCCGGGGAGATTGTTGCCGACGGTGGCAGCGAGGATGGCCCGCGAGGTGTCGACGTAGCGGTGAGCGAGCCGGTCGCCTACCCCGGCGACGTGCGCCCAGGGAAGGGAGGGTTCGCTCGCGATCCACGCAATCGAGACGTGTCAGGACACTGTCCCGCCGCATCGACCCGGCCGGCGGATCGTCGACCGGCGCCTTGCCGGGCAGCGTGAGCCGCCCGGTGGGTGTCGTCAGGAGCTGGCTGCCAGCTCACCCAGTGCGGGGGCGAGGTGGCGCCACTGGTCGGCGGGCACCCCCCGGGGGTCGGCCGCGAGCGCCTGGACGCAGACGTGATCCGCTCCGGCGGCGAACTGCGCGCCGACCCGGCGGAGGATGGCGGCCTCGTCACCCCAGGCGACGATGGCGTCCACCAGCCGGTCGCTCCCGCCGTCGGCGAAGTCGGCGTCGTCGAAGCCGAGGCGGCGCAGGTTGGCCTGGTAGTTGGGGAGGCGGACGTAGACGGCCGTGTGGGCGCGACCGATCTCCCGGGCCCGTTCTGGGTCGGTCTCCAGCAGGACGGCCTGCTCGACGCAGAGGAGCGGCGTGTTCCCGAGCGTGGCCCGCGCCGTCTCGGTGTGCTCGGGCGGGACCAGGTAGGTGTGGGCGCCGTCCGTCCGGGCGGCGGCCAGCGCCAGCATCTTCGGCCCCAGTGCCGCCAGGACCCGGCGGAGGGGAGTGGTGGGCCGGAACGCCGTGTAGGGGGCCGCGTCCATGGCGTCGAGGTAGGCGGTCATGGAGGCCAGCGGCGATCCGTAGTGGTGGCCGCGCAGGCCTTCGACCAGGGTGTGGTGGCTCACCCCGAGCCCCGCCACCATCCGCTCGGGGAACGCCTCTGTGAGCCCGCTCACCGCTCCTTTCATGGTCACGGCATCCCGAGCCCAGATGCTGGCGATCCCCGTCGCCCCCACCAGGTGCGTCGTGCCGGAGAGGAGGAGCGCCAGATGGGCCATGACGTCCCGTCCCGCCACTTCGGGGAGCCAGATCGCGCCGTAGCCGAGCGCTTCGAGCTCGGCGGCGAGATGGACCGACTCTGCCGCCGGGACCATGTCGAGGGCGCCGGTCCAGACGCCGATCCGGGGTAGCACGAGGCGGGAAACGTCCACGGCACCGACCATAGACGACGAGCGGGTGCCCGTCCCGTCCGTCCCGTCCGTCCCGTCCGTCCCGTCCGTCCCGCCGTGCGTCGGGAACGGCCGGGCCAGCCGACCGGGAAGGGAGTAGCGTTCCGTCTAGGCACCGGGGGGCGCGCCTCCGGGCTGCACCCAGGACTGCGGTCCAGCGCCAAGAGAGTCGAGGTGTCGTGATGCCCCAGGAAGATGCCGTCATCGTCGCTACCGCCCGGAGCCCCATCGGGCGGGCCAACAAGGGCTCGCTCGTCGACGTGCGGGCCGATGAGCTGATGGCCACCATCCTGAACGCCCTCATGGACAAGGTTCCCGCCGTCCCCAAGGAGTCGGTGGTCGACATCATCTGCGGGAACGTCGCCCAGCAGGGCGAGACGGGCTTCTCCATCGCCCGGACGGCCGGCATCCTGGCCGGCTTCCCCTTCGGCGTCCCCGGGCTGACCATCAACCGGTTCTGTTCGTCCAGCCTGCAGTCCGTGCGGATCGCCGCCCACGCCATCAAGGCCGGGGAGGGCGACGTGTTCATCGCCGCCGGCGTAGAGAAGAGCTCCCGACCGCCGGCGCCCGAAGGATCTCCACCGCCACCCCGTGGCCGGGCGATCGGCCCGGGTGGCCTCAACCCCAAGCTGACCGGCGCCGATCCCGCCTTCCCCAACGTCTACATCCCCATGGGCCTGACTGCGGAGAACGTGGCCGACCGGTTCGACGTCAGCCGTGAGGACCAGGACGCCTTCGCCAAGCTGAGCCACGACCGTGCCGTCGCCGCCCAGCAAGACGGGTTCTTCGACCGGGAGATCAGCCCCATCACCAAGGAGGACGGGACGGTCGTGGCCAAGGACGACGGTCCTCGGCCGGGCACCACGCTCGAACGGCTGGCCGAGCTGCAACCGGCGTTCAAGGAAGGGGGCACGGTGACGGCCGGCAACGCCTGCCCGCTCAACGACGGCGCGGCAGCCGTGCTCGTCATGAGCGCCTCCAAGGCGGCGCAGCTGGGCGTGTCCCCCCTGGCCCGGGTCGTGGCCTCCGCCGTGAGCGGCAACGACCCTGAGATCATGGGCGTCGCCCCCATCGACGCAGTGCCCCGGGTCCTGGCTGCGGCCGGCATGAAGCTGTCGGACGTCGACGTGGTCGAGCTGAACGAGGCCTTCGCGGCACAGGTGCTGCCGGTGTGCCGGGAGACCGGCATCGACATCGAGGGACAGCTCAACCCGCACGGCGGGGCGATCGCCCTGGGCCACCCCTTCGGCATGACCGGCGCCCGGATCATGACCACGTTGCTGAACGAGCTGGCGACGCGTGACCAGACGATCGGGCTCGAGACCATGTGCGCAGCCGGCGGCATGGCCATGGCCATGGTGGTGGAGCGGCTGGCCTGATCCACGGTCGGGCGGCGGCGGGGCCGTCGGTAGGATGAGGCGGAGGTCCAGCAACGCCGGCGTGGTGCCGGCACGGGAGGGGAGCCGATGAGGCCAGGGTCGTGAGCATTCGGGGCAAGGCGTTCATCGCCGGGGCCTTCGAGCACCCGTTGCGGGAGATCCCGGACCGGTCGACCCACCAGGTCGTGGCCGAGGTGGCGCTGGGTGCGCTCGCCGACGCCGGCCTGTCCCTGAGCGACGTCGACGGGTACTTCTGCGACGCGTCGTTGGGGTTCGGGCCGCTGTCCATGGTCGACTACCTGGGGATCCATCCGACGCATGTCGACTCCACCGAGACGGGCGGCTCCTCTTACGTCGTCCACGTCGGCCACGCCGCCGAGGCGATCGCCGCCGGCAGCTGCAGCGTCGCCCTGGTGGCGATGGCCGGGCGCCCTCGCAGCACGGCGATGCGCCGCCCCACCGTGGACGAGCCCACGCCCGACGCCGTGTTCGAGAGCCTGTGGGGGATGTCGGGCGCCGTCAACGGCTACGCCCTGGCCGCCACCCGTCACATGCACGAGTTCGGGACCACCAGCGCCCAGCTGGCGGAGGTGAAGGTGGCCGCCTCCCTCCACGCCCAGCACAACCCCAATGCCTTCCTCCCCAAACCGGTGACGGTGGAAGAGGTGCTCGACTCCCCGATGATCAGCTCGCCCCTCCATCGCCAGGACTGTTGCGTGGTCACCGACGGCGGCGGCGCGGTCGTCGTGGTGAGTCCGGAGGTCGCCCGCCAGCTCGGACGCACCTCGGTCAAGGTGCTGGGCCACGGGGAGACGGTCAAGCACGCCGACAACGGCCGGATCGACCTCACCTACACCGGTGCCGTGGTCTCCGGTCCGCGGGCCTTCGAGGAGGCGGGCGTCACGCCTGCCGACATCGACTACGCCTCGATCTACGACTCGTTCACCATCACCGTGATCGAGACGATCGAAGACCTGGGGTTCTGCGCCAAGGGGGAGGGCGGTCGCTTCGTGAGCGACGGCGCTCTGGTCGCGCCGGACGGCCGGCTGCCCTTCAACACCGACGGTGGGGGCCTGTGCAACAACCACCCCTCCAACCGGGGCGGGATGACCAAGATCATCGAGGCCGTCCGCCAACTGCGTGGCGAGGCGCACGAGGCCGTGCAGGTGCCGGACTGCACGATCGCCCTGGCCCACGGCACCGGCGGCTCGATCGGCACCCGGATGGGCAGCGCCACCCTCATCCTCGGGACGGCGGACGCGTGAGCGCCCCCCTGCCGGTACCGACACCTGCGGTCTCGGCGGAGGCCGAGGAGTTCTGGGCGGCCACCGCCGAAGGTCGGCTCCTCCTCCGGCGGTGCGACGACTGCGGCACCGTGATCTGGTACCCGCGGGCGCACTGCCCGGCATGCGGGAGCCAGCGCACCTCCTGGACGCAGGCGTCGGGGAAGGGGACCGTGTACACGTTCACGGTGGTCCACCGCAGCATGCTCGAAGGGTTCCGCGACGCGCTGCCGTACGTCATCGCCTACGTCGAGCTGGAAGAGGGCCCCCGGGTCCTCACCAACGTCGTCGACTGCGATCCGGCCTCGGTCGAGGTCGGGATGCCGGTCAGCGTCGTGTTCCACGACACCGGCACGGGCCGGGCGCTGTTCCGGTTCCGCCCGGCCTGAGGGGAACCGTGCCGACCGCCGCCGAGGGCGCACCCATCGGGCGCCGGGCCGTGGTCGGGATCCTGGGCCTCGGCGCCCTGGGCATCGTCTTCGGTCGGGATGTCCAGCACGGGGTGTCGAAGGTGCTCGGGCCGGTGCGGGACACCGGGCTCGCCGGCCTGCTGCCCGGTGGTGGTGGTTTCGAGCTCTACACCGTGACCGGCGGGTACCCGCTCCCGCCCCCCGACTACCACCTGCGCGTGGGGGGGTTGGTGGAGCGGCCGCTGCGCCTGACGGTGTCCGACCTGGAGGCGCTGCCGGCCACCCGGCTCACCGCCGACTTCCAGTGCGTGACCGGGTGGGAGGTGAGCAACGTCCACTGGGTCGGTGTCCGGCTGGACGACCTGGCGGCACACGCCGGCGCGCTGCCGTCGGCGACGGCGTTCGAGCTCCGGTCCTTCGACGGCGTCTACACCGAGAGCCTGACCCGGACCCAGGCCGAGCAGACCGGGGCCCTGGTGGCGTACTCGATGCTGGGTGCGCCCGTCACCCGGGACCACGGCGGCCCCCTCCGGCTCTACGTCCCCGGCATGTTCGGGTACAAGTCGATCAAGTGGCTCTCCGAGATCGACCTGGTGGAACGACCGGTCCCCGGCTACTGGGAGGACAACGGGTACCCCGTCAACGCCTGGATCGACGGGCATCCACCCCTGTCCCGGACGGCGTGAGCGCAGGCCACACGCCCCCTGCTGCCACGGACACGCGGACCGACGCGGGCGTGCTGCGCTTCGACCGCATCGAGCGGATGCTGCACTGGGTCAACGCCACCCTCTTTGCCGTCCTGGTCCTCACCGGCGCCGCCCTCTACTTCACCCCGCTCATGGCGTTGGTCGGTCGCCGGCTCCTCGTCGAGGAGATCCACCTGGGCGCCGGACTGGCCCTCCCCGTCCCGTTCCTGGTCGCGGTGGCAGGACGGTGGGGTCGGGGCCTGCGGCGTGACCTCTCCCGGCTCAACCGGTGGACCGAGCCCGACCGCCGCTGGTTTCGCGCCCTCCCCCAACCCCGGTCGGTTCGCCGGCATACCCGGGCCGCCCTGCGCCTGGGCAAATTCAATGCCGGCCAGAAGCTCAACGCCGCCTTCACGGCCGGCGGGGGCCTGGTCATGCTCGCCTCCGGGTGCATGCTCCACTGGTTCACCCCGTTCCCGCTCTCCTGGCGGGCCGGGGCCACCTTCGTCCACAACTGGCTCGCCCTGGTCTTCTTCCTGGTGATCATCGGTCATGTCTCCTTGGCACTGCGGGACCGGGAGGCGCTGTGGTCGATGGTCCGGGGGAGGATCTCCCGGGCCTGGGCACGCACCCACGCGCCGGCCTGGCTCGACGAGGTCGACGCCGAGGGGCCGTCCGCCGTGGCCGGCCGGTCCGTCGAGGAGTAGGGAGGGGGCACCGCAGGTGCCGAGCACCCGGTGCCGTCCCGGTGGCGCGCTGCCGCCGGGCAGCGGTGACGGTCGGCACGCCCAGCCACACCGGCCGGCGTGGCCCGACCGGTGGCCCCAACCGACCAGTGGGGAGCCAGGCGTTGCCCGAGTGCGTGATGACCATCGATGGTGTGGCAGTGTCCGGCGCGACGAGATTCCCGGTGGGCGACCCGGCCCGGGGCGAGCCGTTCGGCCGGGCGCCGGAGTGCTCGCCGGGCCAGCCGGAGGAGGCGATGGCGGCGGCGGCCCGCGTGTTCGGACCGTGGTCGCTCGACGAGTCCCACCGCCGCACCGTCCTGGTGGAGGCGGCCGATGCCCTGGAGGAGGCGGCCGGGGAGATCGCGCCGGTCCTCACCGCCGAGCGGGGGAAGCCGTTGGCCGGTGCGCGCGGGGAAGAGCTCTGGGGCTGGATGACCGCGCACCCGGCCGTGCGCAAGATCAGCTTCACGGGCTCGGTCGCCACCGGCAAGAAGGTGGCGGCGGCGGCGGCGCCGGACCTGAAGCGGATGACGTTGGAGCTGGGGGGGAACGACCCCGCCATCGTGCTCGACGACGCCGACGTCGACCGGGTCGCGGACCGCCTGTTCGCGTCGGCGTTCGCCAACTGCGGCCAGGTGTGCATCGCCGTCAAGCGCGTCTACGCCCCCGAACGCCTCTACGGCGCCCTGGTGGACGCGCTCGGCGAGCGGGCGCGGACCATCCGGGTGGGGGACGGCAGGGAAGAGGGGACCGAGCTCGGCCCGATCAACAACCAGCCGCAGATGGAGCGGGTGCTGGGACTGCTCGGCGACGCGACGGCCCGGGGGGCGCGCGTCGTCGCCGGGGGGCGTCGGCTGGACCGACCCGGGTACTTCGTCGAGCCGACGATCGTGGCGGGCGTCGAGGACGGTGCCCGGCTCGTCGACGAGGAGCAGTTCGGCCCGGTGCTGCCGGTCGTGGCCTACCGCGACCTCGACGAGGTGACGGTCCGGGCCAACGACACGCACTTCGGCCTGGGAGGCTCGGTGTGGTCGGCGGACACCGACCGCGCCGAGGCGGTCGCCCGGAAGCTGGAGTGCGGCACCGTCTGGGTGAACACGCACGGGGCCCTGGCACCCGAGCAGCCCTTCGGGGGAGTGAAGTGGAGCGGGGTCGGGGTGGAGCACGGCCTTCCCGGTCTGTTCGGCTACACCGAGATGCAGGTGGTGCACCGCCTGAAGGGGTGAGGGTCCCGGGCCCACCGTCCCGGGTGTGGTGACCGGGAGCGGAGGCGACGCGGTGACCGGGTGTGGAGGCGGCGCGGTGACCGGGTGTGGTGGCGGCGCGGTGCTCAGGTGGTGACGTCGCGGCGGGTGAAGGCGACCAGGGCCAGGACGACGATGCCGGCCAGGTAGATCGAGGTCGTGACCAGCGCGGCGCCGAAGCTGGCCTGGGCGCTCCCGCCCTGGGCCAGGCTGTCGAGGAGCTGGCCCGGGAGCCACCGGGCGGTGCTGGGGACCGCCGAGGAGATGATGGACTCGATCGGGAGCAAGAGGGCCAGGCCGGCGCCGATGGCGATGACCGACGACCGGAGCACGACCCCGAGCACCATGCCGACGACGGCGTAGCCGCAGACGGAGAGGGCCATGTCGCCGACGATCTGGCCCAAGCTGGCCATGGCCGATCCCGTGGTCCATGCCCCGGTGGCGACGTCGCGCACCTGGGCCATGGCAACGGCGGCCCCGATGTCGACGATGGCGGCGACGATCACCGCCCCGACGAGGAAGCTGAGCACGGCCAGGCCGTTGCCGACGATGAGGGAGGCCCGGCGGGGGGCGCGGACGAGGAGGTTCCGCAGCGTGCCGTGGGAGAACTCCCCGCCGAACTGGGCGGCGGCGATGGACAGCGCCACGGCGCCCAGGAGGACCCCGCTCTGGGTCAGGCCCCTGCTCAGGCCGGTGGCCCGGCTCAGCGTGGCCAGCGTGAGGGTGCCCGCCGGGTGGTGGCCGGCGCTGCTGGCCGCTCCGGCGATGGTGACTACGGTCGTGAGGACGACGACGCCGGCGATGGCACCGTAGGCACCGAACCACAGGCGCCGGCGGCGGAGCTTCACCCACTCGCTGGAGAACGCTCTCAGGATCAGCACGTCCCGCTGCCGCCCCCGCCCCCGGTGCCGGTGCCGGTGTCGCCGGCTGTCCCGCGACCGGGTCGTGGGTCGCTGCCCATGATGGCGAAGAAGGCCTCCTCCAGTGTCGAGTCCCGCTGTGCCAGATGGACCACGGTGATCCCCGCGGTCATCGCCAGCCGGTTGAGGGCGCCGGCCCACGAGCAGTCGGCGCCCACCTCGAGCGTCACGGCGTCACCCTCCCGGAGCACCCGGGCCGTCCGGCCCACGCCCTCGATGATCCTGGCCAGGCGGAGGGTCTCCTCTGCGCACTCCGTCCGCACGACGAGCTCGGGCGCTCTCGCCGCCAGGAGCTGGGCGACGCTTCCCTGGAACACGAGGCGACCGTCCTCTATGACCACGAGATGCCCGCACACCTGCTCGATCTCGGCGAGGAGGTGGGAGGAGACGAGCACGGTCCTGCCCTCGTCCGCGAACGACTGCAACATCCGGCGGATCTCGGCGATCCCGTGCGGGTCGAGGCCGTTCGTCGGCTCGTCGAGGACCAGGAGTTCCGGGTCCGGGAGGAGGGCGGCTGCGATCCCCAGGCGTTGGCACATGCCGAGGGAGTAGGTGCGGACCGGGTCCTTCGCCCGCCGCAGGAGGCCGACCCGGTCGAGCACGGGGTCGACGCGGTGATGGAGCCCGGCCAGCCGGGCGAGGACGAGGAGGTTGTCCCGTCCCGAGAGCGTGGGATGGAAGGTGGGGCCCTCGATGAGGGCGCCCACCCGGGCCAGGTAGGTGCGGTACTCCTTCAGCGGATGGCCGAGCACGAACCCGCTCCCCGAGGTCGGGCGCATCAGCCCCAGCAGCATCCGGATCGTGGTGGTCTTCCCGGCGCCGTTGGGCCCGACGAACCCGGTGATCGACCCGGCGGGGATGGCCAGGTCCAGCCGGTCGACAGCCACCCGGCGCCCGAACCGCTTCGTGAGCCCGGTGGTGATCACGGCGCACTCCCCCGGGGGGGTGCGCCGACAGTCATCCGGACGGACGAGGGTATCGAGCTCGGGAACGACCATGCTCACCATCCGATGAAACCACGGATCGAGGGGTGGCGCACGGCACCCGAGCGTGAGCGCCTCCCGGTCTCTACACTCGGTCCCAGCGCCGTGCACTCGCCGGTCCCGGCTCGGGCCTGGTCCGCGAGGCCGGCGGGTGTTCCCCACGGCGAAGGAGGTTGGTCGGATGAGGATCTCGATGCTGCTCGAGCAGAAGGGCACGCGGGTGTCTACCATCAGGGGCGACGCGTCCATCGACGACGCGGTGACCGAGCTGAGTCGTCACCAGATCGGGGCATTGGTCGTCTCGCCCGGTGACGGGTCGATCCAGGGGATCCTCTCGGAGCGGGACATCGTCCGCCGCCTCCACGACCAGCACGGTTCCCTCCTGGGCGAGCCGGTGTCGTCGATCATGTCCACTGCGGTGACGACCTGCTCGCCCCAGGACGACACGGAGACACTCATGGCGGTCATGACCGACCGTCGGATCCGCCACATCCCGGTGGTGGACGAGGGGCGGCTGTGTGGGATCGTCAGCATCGGCGACGTCGTGAAGATCCGGATTCACGAGCTCGAGAAGGACCGTAAGGAGCTGGTCGACTACATCGGCGCACGCTGAAGCACGGCGGCCGGCGGCCGGCGGCCGGTGGGGGTGCCGCCGCGCGTGCCGGTAGGGTGCGGGTTAGCGACATGACCGGCCGTGTGGCGGCGTCCGGCTGAGGGCCCCGCTGCGGGCCCAAGGGGGGAGATTGCGTTGACGACCGGGACCGGGGGCATGACGGCAGGTGGGCGGGGACGCGGGGAGGGGATCCCGCCACCCGACGACGAGTCGATCGCGTTCGCGCTCCAGGTCTGGCAGTACAAGCAGGGGGAGGTGGTCGCGCTCCTGATCCACCTGGGCGATCGCCTGGGGCTCTACCGGGCGATGCGGGGCCGGGGTCCGGTGACCCCGACCGACCTGGCCGCCGCCACCGGCCTCCAGGAACGGTGGGTGGCCGAGTGGCTCCGGGGGCAGGGCGCAGCTCATCTGGTGACGATCTGTGGGGGCGACCGCTTCGAGCTGAGCGAGGCCGGCGCCGCCGTGCTCGTCGACGAGGAGTCGAGCCTCCTCTTCGCGGCCGGGGCGTTCGGGCCCCAGGCTGACGAGACCTTCGTCGACGACCTGGCCGAGGCGTTCCGCACCGGGATCGGCATGCCCTACGACCGCCAGGGGCCGTCGGGTGCGCACCGCACCGAACGGATGCTCGGTCCCTGGGCCCGGCTCGCCCTGGTGCCCCGGATCCTGCCTGCCCTGGACGGGGTCGTCGCGAAGCTGGCCGAAGGTGCCACGGTGGCCGACGTCGGATGCGGAGCCGGGGTGGCGCTGGGTGCCATGGCGAGCGCCTTCCCGAAGTCGGCCTTCCACGGCTACGACATCTCCCGCCACGCCATCGACCGGGCGACGGAGAAGATGGCGCACGCCGGCCTGGACAACGTCACGCTTCACCGGAGCAGCGCAGAAGCGCTGCCGACCGAACCGACCTTCGATCTGGTGGTGACCTTCGACTGCCTCCACGACATGACGGCGCCCGAGGCGGCCATGGCCGCGATCCGGCGCTCCATCCGTGAGGACGGGACGTGGTTGGTGAAGGAGATCCGGTGCGCGCCGGACCTGGAGGGCAACCTCGTCAACCCGATGGCGGCGCTGATGTACGGGTTCTCGGTGACCGGCTGCATGTCCTCCGCGCTGTCCGAGCCCGGCGGCGCCGGGCTCGGTACTCTCGGGCTCCACCCGGAGCTGCTCGGGCGCCTCACGGCGGCGGCCGGGTTCAGCCGCTTCTCGCTCCACGACTTCGACGACCCGGCCAACCTGTACTACGAGGTCCGGCCGTAGCCTCCGGGCCTGAGCTCTCCGGCCCTCGCGAGACGTGATCAGGTGGCTGGGCCGGGCCGGTCGCCGACGGTGGCAAGCGTGTTGTCCACCCACGCCCGGAGCGCCGGGGCGGGAACGGCGCCCACCTGCCGGTCGACGACGACGCCGCCGTTCACGATGACCAAGGTAGGAATGGACATGGCGTCGAACCGGGCCGCGCTGCGGGGATTGTCGTCGACGTTGATCTTCACGACCTTCAGCTGACCGGCCAGGTCGCGGCCCACCTGCTCCACGGCCGGGCTCACCATCCGGCACGGTCCGCACCACGGGGCCCACAGGTCGACCAATACCGGGAGTGGGCTCCGGGCGACCACGGCGTCGTAGGTGGCGTCTCCGCCGTCCGCCAGCCATGGCAAGGCGGTGTGGCACTTCGCGCACCGCGGCGTCCCGGTCGCATCCGCGGGGACGCGGTTGCGGGTGCCGCATGCCGGGCACGCGACGACCCCTCTGGCTGCGCCGCCCGCACGTTCGACCGTCATGGCAACCACCTCCCCGGTGGGCACGAACCCCGTGTCCACCGCGACCATCATGCCCGCGGAATCGGGGTGACGGAACCTGTCGGGTGATCGGACCGGCGGTGCGGCGCTGGGTTGGGTAGCGTCGGGGCACCGTGACACGAGAAGGGGGACGTGATGGACCTGAGTGACGAGGTGCGGCAGCACAAGATCACCCTCGACGAGGGTGAGATGCCGACGACCTGGTACAACGTCGTTCCAGATCTTCCGTCACCGCCTCCGCCCGCGCTCCATCCCGGGACCCTCCAGCCGGCCGGCCCCGACGACTTCGCCCCCCTGTTCCCGATGGACCTCATCGCCCAGGAGGTCACGTCCGACCGCTTCGTCGACATCCCCGGCGGCGTCCTCGACGTCTACCGGCAGTGGCGACCGTCGCCGTTGTTCCGGGCGCACCGGCTGGAGCAGGCGCTCGGCACGCCGGCCCGGATCTACTACAAGTACGAAGGCGTGTCCCCGGCCGGGTCCCACAAGCCCAACACCGCCGTGCCCCAGGCGTACTACAACGCCAAGGCGGGAGTGAAGCGGTTGACGACGGAGACCGGTGCGGGGCAGTGGGGCACGGCGCTGGCGTTCGCCTGCGCCCTCTACGGTCTGGAATGTGAGGTGTGGCAGGTCGGGGCGTCCTACGACCAGAAGCCCTACCGCCGGTTGATGATCGAGGCGTTCGGCGGGAAGATCCACCGATCGCCGAGCGACCTCACCGCCGCCGGGCGCGCCGTGCTGGCCACGGATCCCGACCATCCGGGCTCCCTCGGGATCGCCATCTCCGAGGCGGTCGAGGTGGCTGCACCCGACCCGGAGACCCGCTACGCGCTGGGAAGTGTGTTGAACCACGTCCTGTTGCACCAGACGATCATCGGGGAAGAGGCGCTCCTCCAGCTGGCCAAGGCCGGGGAGCGTGCCCCCGACCTGCTCGTGGGCTGCACCGGGGGCGGCTCGAACTTCGGGGGGCTGTCGTTCCCCTTCCTGCGGGAGAAGCTGGCGGGTCGGATGAACCCGGTGATCCGGGCGGTCGAGCCGGCCTCGTGCCCTTCGCTCACCCGCGGGGTCTACGCCTACGACTTCGGAGACACGGCGGGCATGACCCCGCTGATGAAGATGCACACGCTCGGGCACGACTTCATCCCCGACCCCATCCACGCCGGAGGGCTCCGCTACCACGGGATGTCGCCGCTGCTCTCCCACATCTACGAGCTCGGGATGATAGAGGCCGTCGCCATTCCCCAGCTGGAGTGCTTCGACGCCGCCGTGCGGTTCACGCGGACCGAAGGGATCCTGCCGGCGCCCGAGCCCACCCACGCCATCGCCGCCGCCATCCGTGAAGCCCTCCTGTGCAGGGAGACCGGTGAGGAGAAGGTCATCTTGACGGCGCTCTGCGGGCACGGGCACTTCGACCTCGCCGCCTACGACAGCTTCCTGAGCGGCCGGATGGTGGACGAGGAGATCACCGACGCCCGGTTCGCCGCCGGCTTGGCGACGGTCCCGGCCGTCCCGGCCGGGTAGCGCGCCGTGCGAGCCGTCGTCTACCGGGAGACCGGGGGCCCGGAGGTCATGGAGCTGGTCGACCGCCCGGCGCCCGTACCCGGCGCGGGTGAGGTGGTGGTCGAGGTGGCCGTGTCGGGGGTGAACCCGACCGACTGGAAGTCCCGGCGGGGGAGTGGTCCGGGCGCGCCGCTCGCGTTCCCCGAGATGGTTCCCGACCAGGACGGAGCCGGGACCGTCGTGGCCGTCGGTGCCGACGTCGATCCCCATCGTGTCGGCGAGCGCGTCTGGCTGTTCGAGGCTGCCTACGGGCGGGCCGACGGCACGGCCCAGGAGCTGGTCGTCGTGCCCGAACGCCAGGCGGTCCCGTTGCCCGATGGGGCATCCTTCGACCTGGGCGCGTCGTTGGGGATCCCGGTGCTCACGGCCCACCGCTGCCTGACCGTCGGTGCAGGCGGGCCGGCGGGCCTGGGGCCCGGAGCGCTCGCCGGCCGTCGCGTGCTCGTTGCCGGCGGTGCCGGGGCGGTTGGGCACGCCGCCATCCAGCTGGCCGTCTGGTCCGGTGCCGACGTGCTCGCCACGGTGAGCTCGCCGGCGAAGGCCGACCTGGCCCGCGCCGCCGGCGCTCACCGCGTCGTCGACTACCGATCGGAGGACGCGGCCGGAGCGATCAGGGCGTTCGCCCCTGACGGCGTGGATCTGGTCGTCGAGGTCGCCGCCAATGCCAATGCGGAGCTCGACCGGTCGGTGTTGGCCGGGAACGGCACGATCGCCGTGTACGCCAACGACGCCGACACGTTGGAGGTGCCGATCCGGGTGTCGATGCTGGCCAATACCCGCTATCAGTTCGTGATGGTCTACACGGTCCCCCGCCCGGCAAAGGACCGGGCTGTGGCCGACACGGTGGCCGCCGTGGCGCACGGCGTGCTGGCGGTCGGCGAGCACGCCGGGCTGCCATTGCACCGGTTTCCCCTCGGACAGGCTGGTGAGGCCCACGCCGCCGTGGAGGCGGGCGCTGTCGGCAAGGTGCTCATCGACGTGGCCCAGTGACGTGGCCCAGTGACGTGGCCCAGTGACGTAGCCCAGTGACGGTGGCGGTGTCTGCCCTGCGAGGATCTCGGGCCTCCGCACCGCCGGGGTTGCCAACGGTTCCGTTCCCGGCCCGTTCTCCGGCCCGTTCCGGGCGGGCTCTGGTCTCCGGCGATCCGAGGTATCCCGGGCGGCGTAACCTTGGGCCATGCCGGAGCGGTGCCCGACCTGTGGTCATCCCGGTTCCCACCGTCCGGCAGATAGAAGCCCCACCGGCGGGCTCCCGTTCTGTGACGGGTGTGATCAGTGCTGGGCCGAGCGTCAGGCGTCGGAACGGCCGCCACACCACGGGTAGTCGCCGACCCTGCTCGGAGCCCGGATATCGGGTGCCATGCTCGACAGCCGCCCGCACGTCGTTCCCCGGCCTGGGTGAGTTACCGTTCTCCGATCCTCACGATGTCGGTGCCGGGGTCGGCACCATCACCGAGTTCCGTCGCGCAGGAGCGGCGAGTCGCTCCTTGTAGGGCGGCGTGGAGTCAAGGGCCCTACCATGGCCGTCGAAGGAGGTCCTGCGGTGACCGACAGCGTGTACCACCCCGCTACGCGAGAGCTGGCGCAGCGACGCAAGGAACTCTCCCCAGGAGTCCACGAGGCCTTCGAGCATTTCAGCCGTGCGGTATTTGCCGAAGGCGCTCTGCACGCGATGCAGGAGATGGAGGAGGGCTCTGACGGTTCATTCTCAGGGCGCAGGGCGTCCGGCTCATGATGCCGGGAGTTGACGCGGCAGCGCTGCCTGCCGATGTGCTCGCCCAGGCGGTAGCCCAGGCACCCGATGCGGTCGTGATCGTCGACGCCGCCGGAGAGGTCCGTTACTGGAACAAGGGTGCGGAGGGCATCTTCGGCTACCAGGCGCACGAGATGCTCGGCTCGGCACTGGATCCCATCGTCCCCGAGCGGCTACGCGATCGCCACGCCGAGGGCTTCCGGGCGGCCATAGCTCGGGGGTGGAGTCGCTACGGCGACGATGACCTCCTCGCCGTTCCTGCCCTCACCTCCGACGGGCGGACCATCTCGGCCGAGTTCAGCGTGGCACTCTTGGCCACCGACGACGGATCCGTGGCGAATGTTGCCGCGATCATGCGGGATGTCAACGCGAGGCGGGCACGGGAGCAGGAGCTGCGCCGGCGTCTCGTGGCGCTCGAGCCGGGCGAACCGACGCCGTGACCGAGCGTGACCGTGATGACCCTGGATGCTGGCCGATGGTGGTAGTGACGCTGGTCGCGATGTCCCCGGTAGTCTCTCCGACGGTGGCGAAACGGACACGGGCGTGCCGCTCATCCCGGTGATGCAGGCGGCGTACGTCGAGAAGCTTGGACCGCCCGAAGAGATCCGTGTCTGCGAGCTGCCGGTTCCGGTCCCGACCGACATGTTGGTGGCGGCGGAGCTGGTGGCGGCGAACCCGGTGGACGCCCTCGTACGCTCGGACTGTTGCCCGACCGCGCTGCCGTTCAGCCGTGCCTTCGTGGCCCAGCTGGGCGGTGCCGCCATCCCCGTCAACGACATGCTCGTCGACGGTGAGCTGACCGCCCGGATCAACGAGATCCTCCCCCTCACAGCCACAGCCGAGGTCCACGCCCGCTTCGAAGCCGACCAGCTGCGCGGTCGCGTGCTGCTGCGCCCATGACCCCCGCCTGGCTCTACGACCTTGTCTTGTGCCTCCACCTGCTCGGGGCGTTCTCCCTCGTCTCGGGCACCGTCGTCGCCGGTGTCGCCTTCGAGGTCGCCCGCCGGCGCACCAGCTGTGCCGAGATCGCCCTGTTGCTCGGCCTCGCACGGATAGGTGCCGTGCTGGTGGTGGGAGGAACCCTCTTCGCTGCCGGCTTCGGGCTGTGGCTGGTGAATCTCGGGCACTGGGGCTACGGCACGCCCTGGGTGGACGCGGCAATAGGCCTGCTGACCATGGTCGTCGTCATCGGGTCGATCGGCGGCCAGCGACCCAAGCAGGCGCGCAAGCTCGCCACCGGCCTCGCCTCCGAGGGCCTCCCTCCCAGCCCGGAGCTTCGCTCCCTGCTCGATGACCGCATGGCGATCGTCCTCAACTACCTGGCTGCAGCAGCCCTCCTTGCCATCATCGTCCTCATGGTGGTCAAGCCAGGCTCGCCGCACCAGTAGGAAACCCCGAA
>DAHXOA010000042.1 GCA_027365145.1 Acidimicrobiaceae bacterium
ACCCTGTTGAACTGCGCTTTCGGGGGCGCGGTTGCAACCCGTCGCCGTACGTGGTTTGCTGTTAGCACTCGACAGTCAAGAGTGCTAACTATCACGGAGGAACACCAGATGGCCAAGTTGATCACGTTCGACGAGGAGGCCCGCCGGTCCCTCGAGAGCGGCATGAACAAGCTCGCAGACGCCGTGCGCGTCACCCTCGGCCCGAAAGGGCGCAACGTCGTGCTCGACAAGAAGTGGGGCGCGCCGACCATCACCAACGACGGTGTGTCGATCGCCAAGGACATCGAGCTCGAGGATCCCTTCGAGCGGATCGGTGCCGAGCTCGTCAAGGAAGTGGCGAAGAAGACCGACGACGTCGCCGGTGACGGCACGACCACCGCCACCGTGCTCGCCTGGGCCATGGTGCACGAAGGCCTGC
Organism: Acidimicrobiaceae bacterium; assembly: GCA_027365145.1. Taxonomy (GTDB): domain Bacteria; phylum Actinomycetota; class Acidimicrobiia; order Acidimicrobiales; family RAAP-2; genus JAKADK01. The sequence continues at coordinate 419 of DAHXOA010000042.1, forward strand.
GCAACGTCGCAGCCGGCGCCAACCCGATGGGCCTGAAGAAGGGGATCGAAGCCGGCGTTGAGTCGGCGGTCGGCGCGCTGCGGGAGATCGCCCGTGAGACGGACTCCAAGGGGCAGATCGCCCAGGTGGCGTCCATCTCGGCGGCAGACACCGAGATCGGCGGCATGATCTCCGAGGCGATCGACAAGGTCGGCAAGGACGGCGTCATCACCGTCGAGGAGTCGCAGACCTTCGGCATGGACATGGACCTGGTCGAAGGTATGCGCTTCGACAAGGGGTACATCTCCCCTTACTTCGTCTCCGACCCCGAGCGGATGGAGGCCGTCCTCGAGGACTGCTACGTGCTGCTCGTCAGCTCGAAGATCACCGCGGTGCGCGACCTGCTCCCCCTCCTCGAGAAGGTGATGCAGAGTGGCAAGCCCCTCGCCATCATCGCCGAGGATCTGGAGGGAGAGGCCCTGGCCACCCTGGTGGTCAACAAGATCCGCGGCACGTTCAAGAGCGTGGCGGTCAAGGCGCCCGGTTTCGGCGAGCGCCGCAAGGCGATGCTGCAGGACATCGCCATCCTCACCGGTGGGCAGGTCATCACCGAAGAGGTGGGGCTGAAGCTCGAGACGGTCGGTCTCGATCTCCTGGGCCAGGCGCGCAAGATCGTGGTGACCAAGGACGAGACCACCATCGTCGAGGGTTCCGGCTCCGACGACGAGATCAAGGGCCGGATCAACCAGATCAAGGCCGAGATCGACAACACCGACTCCGACTACGACCGCGAGAAGCTCCAGGAGCGCCTGGCCAAGCTGTCGGGTGGCGTGGCCGTCATCAAGGTCGGCGCGGCCACCGAGGTCGAGCTCAAGGAGAAGAAGCACCGGATCGAGGACGCGGTGTCGACTACCAAGGCCGCCATCGAGGAGGGCGTGGTTCCCGGAGGGGGCGTCGCCCTGCTCCGGGCGCAGACCGCCGTTCTCGAGACCGCTGACAAGCTCGAAGGTGACGAGGCCACCGGCGCCCGGATCGTCGCCCGTGCCGTCGAGGAGCCGCTGAAGCAGATCGCGGTGAACGCCGGCATGGAGGGCGGGGTCATCGTCGACCGGGTCCGCAACCTGAAGAAGGCGACCGAGGGCCTCAACGCGGCCACCGGCGAGTACGTGGACCTCTTCGACGCCGGGGTCATCGACGCCGTGAAGGTGACCCGCTCCGCCCTGCAGAACGCCGCGTCGATCGCTGCGCTCTTCCTCACCACCGAAGCGGTCATCGTCGACAAGCCCGAGGAGTCCGCAGGCGCCATGCCCGGTGGGGGGATGGACGACTTCTGATCGTTCGCCGTCCCCGGACGGCAGGTCCAGTGCGGCCGACGACGTCGTGCCCGTTCACAGCAGAAACCACCAGAGGCGCCCTCCGGGGCGCCTCTGGTGCGTCACCGGCCGCGTGGGCGGATCCCTCCGAGACTCGGGGCGTGCGGCTGTGCGGCCGTGCCGATGCGACCCCGCCGGTGCCACCCAGGCGATCCCTGCGTCACCCCGTCCGTGCGTCCACGCGCTCCGGTGGTCTCTAGACTCTCCACTGTGACCGATCCTCTCGCCCCGTCCGTCGGCTGGGGTGTGCTCCACCTCTTCTGCGCGCTTCCCACCTCCCCTTCGACCCTCGATCGCCAAGCGGTGGCCCGGGCGGTGAAGGAAGCCGAGGCTGACGATGTCCAGGTGGTGACCGTGGCCGTGCTCGGTCACAAGGCCGACCTCGCCTTCATGGTCTTGGGACCGGACCTCTGGCGTCTGCGGGCGTTCCAGGCTGAGATCCAAGGTGCCGGGCTGGTGGTCACCGGCTCGTTCGTGTCCCTGACCGAGGTGTCCGAGTACGCTGCCGGCATCCCTGAGGAGATGCGCGAGAAGCGTCTCTACCCCCGCCTCCCACCTGAGGGCATGCGTGCCTTCTGCTTCTATCCCATGTCGAAGCGGCGCGGCGACGTCGAAGGGTCGAACTGGTTCACCATGCCGTACGAGGAACGCAAAGCGATGATGTACGGGCACGGTGCCGCTGGACGTGCGTTCGCCGGACGGGTGATCCAGGTGATCACCGGTTCGACCGGCATCGACGACTGGGAGTGGGGGGTGACCCTCTTTGCCGTCCACCCCGACGACCTGAAGGAATGCGTCTACACCATGCGCTTCGACGAGGGCTCGGCCCGCTTTGCCGAGTTCGGACCCTTCGTGTCCGGGATGGTCGCGCCGGTCGACGAGGTGCTGGACCGGGTCGTGCCCGGCGAGCACGACCGCTGACCCGGTGACGGGTGAACCGGTCGGTGCGATGGTGACCGGGGGCGATCTCGACGGGCTCCGTCGAGATCTTCGGCGCATCGCCCCGGTGATCGTCGCCTTCAGCGGGGGTGCCGACTCGGCATTCCTCGCCTGGGTGGCCAACGACACGTTGGGTCCCGACCGGGTGACCTGCGTCACCGCCGTGTCGCCGTCGCTGGCCCCCGAGGAGCTCCAGGACTGCCGCCGTCTGGCCCGGGAGTGGGGACTCCGTCACCTGGAGGTGACGACCTCCGAACTGGCGAATCCCGCCTATGCGGAAAACGATGGTTCCCGCTGCTACCACTGCAAGGCGTCCCTGCTCGATGCCCTCGAGCCGATCCTGGCGGGCACGCCCGGCAGCCCCGGCACGCCCGGCAGCCCCGGCACGCCCGGCAGCCCGGGTACGCAGCCGACCGTCGTGCTCGGCGTGAACCTCGACGATCTGGGAGAGCACCGCCCCGGTCAGCAGGCGGCGGCCGAACGCGGCGCCGCGTTTCCGCTGGTGGATGCCGGATTCACCAAAGCCGACGTGCGCACGTGGTCACGCCGTCTTGGCCTCCGCACCTGGGACAAGCCGGCGGCCGCCTGCCTGGCGTCCCGGGTGCCCTATGGTACGCGGGTGACGATCGGGACCCTGACCTCGGTGGCGAAGGCCGAGTCGGCCCTGCGGGCGCTCGGGTTCGGGCAGCTCCGGGTGCGACACTACGGGGACACCGCCCGGATCGAGGTGCCCTGTGACGATTTGGCCCGGGTGGTCGGCCTGCGCTCCGAGGTGGTCTCCTCGGTGCATGGGGCCGGGTACCGCTACGTGACCCTTGACCTCGACGGGTTCCGATCGGGGAACCTGAACGATGCTCTGGTCGGCACCGGCGAAACCGGCCGAGACGCCGCGGCGACCGCCGAGTGGCCCGCCACCTCGGTAGGAGGCCGTCCATGATCGGCGTGCGCGTCAGGCTCACCTTCCCCGACGAGCTGGTACGCGAGCCGATCATCGCTCGACTGGTCAAGGAGTTCGACGTGGTCCCCAATATCCGGAGAGCCGACGTGGGGGAGCACGGGGGGTGGATCATCTGCGAGCTCGACGGTGAGAGCGGGACCGTGGACCGATCGGTGGAGTGGCTCAGGGACGCCGGTGTGCAGGTGCACCTGCTCGGGGACGTCGTCGAGAGCTGACCGTGTCGGACCGACCCGTCGATCTGCCTGGACCGCCTGGACCGCCCGACCCGGTCGAGCCCGGCCGGGGCGCCGGCCCCGACGAGTGGGCGGACGCCAACCGCCGCCAGTGGGACGAACGCACCGGCATCCACGTCGCCTCGCCCTTCTACGACGTCGAAGGCTGGCTCCGCGATCGTCCGGGCCCGCGTCGGCGCGAGCGGGACCTGCTCGGAGACGTGCGAGGGCTCGAGCTGGTCCACCTCCAGTGCCATTTCGGCCTCGACACGCTCGGTTGGGCCGACGCCGGTGCGGTGGTGACCGGTCTGGACTTCTCGCCGGTGGCAATCCGTACGGCCGACGAGATCGCCGCTCGGGCCGGCCTTGCCGAACGCGCCCGCTTCGTGTGTGCTGACGTGCTCCGGGCAACCGAGGCACTCGGCCACTCCACGTTCGACATCGTCTACGTCAGCCTGGGCGCGCTGTGCTGGCTCCCGAGCGTGGAGCGGTGGGCGGAGCAGTCGGCGGCCCTGGTCCGGCCCGGGGGTCGTCTGTTCCTCCACGACATCCACCCGGTGGCGTGGGCGTTGGCCGACGACGCGCCCGAGCTCGCCTACGGCTACTTCGAGGATCCCCTTCCGTTCGTCTCCGACTCGGACCGGACCTACGCGGACAGCGACCGCAGCCTGCTCAACACCCGGACCTACGAATGGAACCACGGCGTCGGTGAGGTGGTGACCGCGTTGATCCGCGGCGGCCTCCGCCTCGACGTGCTCGAGGAGCACGACTGGACGGTCCACCAACGCTTCCCCTGGTTGGTGGAGTCCGCTCCCGGTCGGTGGTCGTCGCCGCCGGGGTCTCCCCGGATCCCGCTCACCTACACGCTGGTGGCCACCCGGGTCGGATGACGCGACGCCTCAGCCGTCCTCGGCGTTCCGGACGGTCCAGCCCGCCCCGGATACCTTCCGCGGCTCGTGGAACAGGCAGCCTTCGGGGCAGGCGAAGGGGAGCTGCTGGTTGGCACCCATGCGGCACCGTTCGAGCTTCTCCTCGTGAACCGTGGTCTGCATGATGTAGTGGCGGCAGTCTTCATTGACGGGCACGCCCCATTGTGGCCCATGGGGGTGGGTCGTGGACAGCGGGCCGGCCTCGGCGGGCGTCGGGCGGCGGATGGCAGGGCTGGGGGGAGGGGCGGCGCGGCGGGGGGCCGAGAGTGTGGGGAGGTGCGGTAGCGTCGACCGGGTGGAACCGACCGCCTCCAGCAAACAGCTGCTGCGATGGAGCGAGGCACTTGCCGGCATCGCTCGGACCGGGCTGGGCTTCACCGAGTCGCTCTACGAGCGCGAGCGGTTCGAGGAGATCCTCCGGGTCGCCGCCGACATCCGGATGGAAGTCGACGATGGCCACGACAGGACGGGGGACGCGGACGGCGTGGTGCACGAATGGCTCGCCACGGTCGGCAAGGGTGTCCCCGGTTACGTCACCCCGAAGGTGGCGGTCGGCGCAGCGGTGGGGAACGAGAACGGGGAGATCCTGCTGGTGAAGCGGGCCGACTCGGGGGTCTGGCTCTACCCGACCGGTTGGGCGGACATCGGCTACTCCGCAGCCGAGGTGGTGGTGAAGGAGGTCGAGGAGGAGACCGGCATCGACGTCGAGGTGGTCCGGCTCATCGCCGTGCTCGACGGCCTGCGGGTCGGCATCAGCCGGATCCCGCTCTACTCGCTGGTGTTCCAGTGCCGAGCGGTCGGGGGGACGTTGCGGGCCCACCCGCTGGAGTGTGCCGACGTCGGCTGGTTCGCACCGGAGCAGCTCCCCGCCCCGCTTGCCGGTGCCGAGCGGTGGGGAGACCACGTGTTCGCCGCCCTGCGGGGCGACCCGGTGGAGGTGCTCTACGACTCGGTGCGGGCACCGACCTGGCGGGGAGACCCCGACACGATCTGAGGGCCCCGGAGACCGGGTGCCCCGGTCGGTACACTCGCCGTGATGACCGGACGACAGGGCGGAGACGGGAGCGGGGTCGGCGGGGAGGACGGGGTCGGCGGGGAGGACGGGAGGCGGGTCCCCGACGGCCCGCCGGGCGTCACCGTGAGCGAGGCCACCTTGCTCGCCCCCGACCTGATCGAGGCGTTCGCACGCCTGGTGCCCCAGCTCTCCTCGTCCTCGCCGCCGCCGACCGGTGAGGAGCTCGGCCAGATCATGGACTCTCCGGCGTCGGTGCTCTTCGTGGCCCGGGACGGCGCCGACCGGATCGTCGGATCGCTGACCCTCGCCCTCTTCCGGGTGCCCACCGGGGTCCGGGCGTGGATCGAAGACGTGGTGGTCGACGAGTCGGCCCGGGGCGCGGGGGTGGGCGAGGCCCTGACCATGGCGGCGGTCCGCCGGGCCGGGGCCGAGGGCGCCAGGTCGGTGGACCTCACCTCCCGGCCGAGCCGGGAGGCTGCCAACCGGCTCTACGTGCGGCTGGGGTTCGAGCGTCGCTCGACCAACGTCTACCGCTACGAGGCCTGAGCGCCGGTCGTCATCCCACCTTGGTGATGATGAGGGTGGCACTCACCGGCTGCGTCCCTCCGGCCAGTGGGGTGACGGTCAGCGCGATGCCGCCCCCGGGCGGGTTGTCCACGGACAGCACCGAGTCGGGGATGGTGGTGGTGACCAACGCCTCGCCGACGATCTGCGACGCGCCGGTGGCCCGCCCGACCACCGTGTACGGAAGGGCGATTCCGTTGAGCACCAGCTCGAGCTGGCCGGGCTCGCTCACCGACACCTGGAACTGCACCTGGTAGGTGCCGGTGGTGGCGAGGTTGAAAGTGGAGGCGCTGGACCGGGAGCTCGCCGATCCGGTCGACGGGCCATCCTCCGGGAACGACACGGCGGCGCCGGGGGCGACTGTGGCGGGATTGTCCGGAGGCATCAGCGCGTAGTACTCGGCGGTGTCGGAGCTCCCGGCGGGTCCGGCAGGTCCGGCGGATCCGGCGGGTCCGGCGGGTCCGGCGGGTCCGGCAAGCCCGTCAAGCCCGTCAAGCCCGGCAGGTCCGGCAGGTCCGGTGGATCCCTTGGCTCCCGGAGAACCTTGCGGTCCTCGAACGCCCTGAGGGCCCTGTGCGCCGGTTGCGCCGGTTGCGCCGGTTGGACCGACGAGGCTGGTGCCCGGGACCGACCACGCTCCGGCCGCCTTCGGCCCGTAGAGCACCCAGCTGGTGGTGTCGACGTAGAAGTCACCGTTGCTTCCCACGGAGGGTGTGGGCGCGACGGTCCCGTTCAGGAGCTGGGTCCCTGCCGGACCCTGGGGACCGGCCGGACCCTGGGGACCGGTGGTGCCGGCGGCCACGGTGCTCGATGCCATCCCGACGATCGGCGCGGCCAGGGATCGCCCGCCGAGCGATCCGAGGAAGGTGGCATCGCCGAACGAGAACACGCCTCCGTCCTTGGCCACCAGCCAGTACCCCTTGCCGTCCGAGGTGGGGACGATGCCGGTGATCGGCGAGTTCAGGGGCTTGCCCGCCATCGAACCGTAGTAATGAGCGGTACCGAAGGTGAACACCCCCCCGTCGGAGGCCACCAGCCAGTAGCCGGAGCCGCCGCCGACCGCGGCGATCCGGGCGGCGTGGGCCAGGCGGGACGGGAGCCCGGCGGCGCCAGACGGGCCACTGCCCGGCCCAGCCAGGACCAACCCCACGAGGAGCATGCACATGGCGACGATGCACGAGGCAACGATGGTCGCCGGTGCTCGATGGGATCTGGTGGTCATCGGAGCCTCCTGTCGACGGTCGAAGCTGATCGTAGCCGGGCGATCCGGTGCCGGCCTGGGCTGACAACCGGCTGACAACCGGCTGACCATCGGCTGCCGGCCGACCGGGTGCGTCGCACCCCCGCACCCCCATGGGAGCGCAGGCCGGCCGCGGGCACCTCGGTCATCCATCCCCGTCCCACCGGTGGCCTCGCCTAGGGTCGGCCGTTCATGGATCCCACGCACTGGATCGGGCCCACCCCGCCACCGTCGAACCCACCCGCTGGCTGGTACCCGGACCCCTACCAGCCGGGTCTCTGGCGCTGGTTCGACGGCCGGGGCTGGACCACGGAGGTCTGGCCCGGTGGCTCTGCGTCCTCCCCGCCCGACGCGACCGGCGACCTCGCCCGCGAGCGCTCCGCCCGCCCGTGGGCGAAGCTGGGCGTCTGCGTGCTGGCGTTCTCCGGACCCTGCGTCGCCCTGGTGTACGCCCTTGCGCTCCGGTCGCTGTTCCACGACATCTCGAACGTCATCGACCAGGCGCGGCTCCATCCCGGACGGAGCCCACAGGCCCCGTTCATCCCGCTTCGGACCTCCCTGGAGATCGACGCCGTGTCGCTGGTCTCCATCGGGGCGGAGATCGGCATCATGGTGTGGATGTACCAGGCGGCCACCGTGGGGAAGCGACTGGGCATGCCGATGACGCTCGAGCCGTTCTGGGCGATCATCGGGTGGTTGGTCCCGGTGGTCAACCTGTGGTTCCCACACCGACTGATCGTCGGCACCCTGCCGGTCGGACACCAGGCCCGTCGGCACGCCCGTCGCTGGTGGGTCCTCTTCATCGCCGGGAGCGTGTTGTTCGGGGTCCTGGGGGTGGTCCTGGCGTTCCAGTCGCGGTCGCTGTTGCTGGTTCTTGTGCCGCTCGCCTTCTACAGCTGGATCGAGGCGAGGGCGGGCCTGGCCATGATCGAAGGGGTCGACAGCGTCCATGCCCGCGCCGTGCAGGCGCTGGGCCACGTCGTCCCGCCCGGGTGAGGGCGGCACCGGAGGGCGGGGCCTACAGCCGGGCGGCCCACTCGGCGGCGGTCGTCACGGTGGCCTGGCGCGGGAAGACCTTCTCCATCAGCACGGCGTCGACTTCGGGATCCCGGTCGGCGCACCCGTCCCTGAGGACGGTCAGGTCGAAGTCGAGGTCGGCCGCTTGGCGCACGGTGGACAGCACCACCCCACTGGTGGCGATGCCGGCGAGGACCAGGGAGGTCGCGCCGCATGACCGCAGGACGACCTCGAGATCGCTCCCCGTGAAGGCGCTGACCCGCTTCTTCACCACCACGGCATCGTCGGGGCCCGGGGCCACCGCCGGGTGGATCTGGGTGGCCGGGTCGTCGAGCCCCATCGCCGTGGTCCCGGCGAGGGCGGCGAAGACCCGGTTGCGCGGGTTGATCTCGTGCCCGCCGGGGCGGAACGCCACCCGCACGTAGATCACCGGCATCCCCGCCTGGCGGGCGGCCGTTGCCGCTCCGCTGATGGCATCGAGCAGTGGCTCCGCTCCGTCGCCGAGGAGTTCGACGACCCCGTTCTGGACGTCCATGATCAGCAGCGCGAGGTCCGGCATGCCCACCTTCTTAGTCGCCGGCCGCGCTCCCGCGTCCGGGCCGGTTGACGGGCCGGTTGACGGGCCGGTCGCCCGATCAGCGGGCGGAGCCGACCCCGGGGAGCGTCACGGTGGTCAGGTCCTCGCCGACCGTCACCGTCCCGGTGAAGCCACCCCGGCGCACGTCCTCCCCGAACGCCTCGGCGTCCGCGGCGCCGGTCGGCTGGGGGATGAGGTGGGTCAGCACCAGGTGGGGCACCCCGGCCCGTTCCGCCATCGCCCCCAGCGCCACCGTGTCGGCGTGGTAGCTGAAGATCGTCTCGAAGACCGTCCCGGCGACGACCTCGGCGAGTGCCGTGGTCCGGCAGGCCTCGTGCACCAGCACGTCGGCCCCGGCGCAGAGATCCGCCACCTCGTCGCAGACCCGGGTGTCGCCGGAGACCACCACCGCGCCGTCGGGCGTGTCGATCCGGTAGGCGACGGCGTCGACCGGCTCGTGGTGGACAGCGACGGACCGCACGGCGACCGACCCGTCGCCGCCGGTCCAGACCACCGTGGGCGTCGGGGTGGGGGCGAAGGTCGAGAGCTCGAGCTCCGGTGCCGCCGCCCCGACATGGGCCGTCCGGAGGGCGATGTCGTCGTCGAACGGCTCGAGCATCCGGCGGAGGAACCGCTCGGTCGATCCTTCGGGGGCGACCATCGGGAGCGGACCGGTCACGGCCAGCTGCTGTTGCACCCAACGGGTCATGACCAGGTCGGGGATGCCGACCACGTGGTCGCTGTGGACGTGGGTGACGAAGAGGGCGTCGAGCTCGGAGGGTGACGAACCGGCCTCGACCAGGCGGAGCACCGTCCCCCGCCCGGCGTCGAACTGGAGGGAGACGTCGCCGGTCCGGACCAGGGTGCCGGCCCCGGCCCGCCCGGGTGCCGGGTGGGGCACGCCGGTTCCGGTGAGGGTGACCCGGGTGGTCACCGCGGCCCCGGCATCCGGGCCGGGAACAACAGGCGGAGCACGCTGTCGGCGTGGGCCTCGGCGGCCGGGTCGCCATCGGCGCTGGTCTGCAGTCGCGACAGCATCGGGGCGTTGGCGAAGTGGAGCGCCCCGTAGCTGGTGAGGAGCTCCCACACCTCGTCGGCCGTCAGGTCCGCACCCTCACCCGACGCCCGCAGCGCCGCCCAGGCCGACCCGACCATCCGGTGGAGCGGGTCCAGGTGGGTGGCGACCAGCCAGTCGAGGCGCGACGACGGCGAGGTGGCCTCCAGGTTGATGATCCGGTTGAGCTCGGGGTGGACCGAGGAGAACCGGAGGAACCGGCGGATGGCGTCCGAGAAGGCGCCGACCGAGCTCCCCTCGTCGACCTGACGCCGCAACTGGAGCGCCATCATCTCGAACAGCCGGGACACCGTGGCGCGCCACAGGTGCTCCTTGGAGCGGAAGTGGTAGTTGATCTGGGGCTGGTGGGCACCGGCCCGGTCGGCGATCCGGCGGGTCGAGGCCCCGTCGTACCCGTGGGAGGCGAACTCGATCGCCGCGGCATCCAGCAGGTCCTCGGCCAGGTGCTCGGGCCGGCGCCGGGGATGGCGGCGGGCGGTGGGCACCGCGTTGCTGCGTTCCATATCGAGTGATAATAGTATGGTTATCGTCCGATAACAGGAGGCCCGATGTTCAGACTGCTCAACGTGTCCGGCCGGTCCGCCCTCGAGGTGGACGGGACGTGGTTCGACCTGGCCACGGTGGCCGGGGACGAGACGCTCGCCGACCCCATGACGGCGATCGCCCGCTCGGCCGAACTCCACGCCCTGTCGGACCACTGCGCCGGGTCGGCGCCCGGTGGTGACGTGGACACCACCCCGCTCGGACCGCCGTCCCCCCGGCCCCGCCAGGTCTTCGGCATCGGGGTGAACTACGCCGACCACGCCGCCGAGAGCGGGCTGGAGGCCCCCCCGGCGCCCCTCACCTTCACCAAGTTCCCCAGCGCCGTCGCCGGCCCGACCGCCGACGTGCCGCTCTCCGGCGAGATGGTGGACTGGGAGGTGGAGATCGTGGCCGTCATCGGCAGCCGCTGCTCCCGGGTCGACCGCGACCGGGCATGGGACGTGGTCGCTGGGCTCACCCTCGGCCAAGACGTGTCGGACCGCGCCGTGCAGTTCACCAACACCCCGCCCCAGTTCTCCCTCGGGAAGAGCTTTCCGGCCTACGCCCCCATCGGGCCGGCGCTGGTGTCGGTGGACTCATTCGACGATCCCGACGACCTCGCCCTCTGGTGCGACGTGTCGGGGGAGCGTATGCAGTCGGCCCGCTCGAGCCAGATGATCTTCTCCATCCCCACCCTGGTGGCCTACCTCTCCTCCATCTGCACGCTGGAGCCCGGCGACCTCATCTTCACCGGCACCCCCGACGGGGTCGGCATGGCCCGGGGACGGTTCCTCGCCGAGGGCGACGTCATCGAGTCCGGGGCGGAGGGGATCGGCGGGCTCACCAACCGGTGCGTCGCCGGGCTCGGCCCGGTGTCGCCGTGAGCCTCCACCGGCTCCTCGGCCTCCACGCCGCGGTGCCCGACCCCACGGCCCTCGCCGCCTTCTACAGCGAGCTCGGGCTGGCCGGCGACCCGGCCGGCGGCTTCACCGGCACCGACGGCGGCGCCTCGGTGACCCTCGACGAGGGCCCCTTCCGCCGGCTCGACTCGGTCACCGTCGGTTGCGCGGACGGGGCGGACCTCGACGCCATCGCCGGGCGGCTGACCGACGGCGGTGCCGGAGTCGAACGACGGGACGGCGCGGTGTCGGTGGTCGACCCGGCCAGCCGGGTGCGGTTCGAGGTACGGGTCGCCGAGCCCTTCGGCCCGCAGCCGCCGCCGGACCCGATCGTCCCCAACGCCCCCGGCGCGGTGGTGCGCGCCGACCGGCGCGCCCCCGCCGTCTTCGGGAAGCCGAGGCCGCCCCGCCGGCTCGGCCATCTGGTGATCGGCAGCCCCGACCTGCCGGCGACGGTGTCTCTCCTCACCTGCGGCCTGGGCTTCAAGGTGAGCGACACGGTGCCCGGCGTCATCGCCTTCCTGCGGTGCTCGACCGACCACCACAACGTGGCAGTGGTGGACTCGCCGGTGCCGCTCCTGCAGCACTACTCGTGGGAGTGCGACGACGTCGACCACGTCGGCCACACCGCCACCGCCCTCTACCGGGCCGACACCGATCGCCACACCTGGGGTATGGGCCGGCACTTCGCCGGGTCCAACTTCTACTGGTACCTCCGCGACCCGTCCGGCTCGTTCCTCGAGCTCTACGCCGACCTCGACCAGATCCTCGACGACGAGGCGTGGGAGGCGACCGGCCGGACCGCGTTCACCCTCGAGCACGTCGCCAACGCCTGGGGCCCCAACCTCCCGCTGGAGTTCGTGGTCCCGTCCGACCTCGGGGAGCTGCAGCGGGCGTGGGCCGCGCTCCCGTGACCGGAACCGGCGCGGCGCCATCCGGGGCGTTCGACGCCGACCTGGTGGTCGTCGGGTGCGGTCCGACGGGGGCGACCCTCGCCGGGCTGGCCGCCCTGCGGGGGCTCCGGGTGGTGGTGGTGGAGCGGGACCGTGAGCTCTTCGCCCTCCCCCGGGCGGTCCAGTGCGACCACGAGGTGCTGCGGATCCTGCAGGAGCTGGGGTGCGCCGAAGAGGTGATGGCCGACGGCATCGTCAACGAGGGCCTGGACTTCCTCGCCGCCGACCGCCGGGTGCTGCTCTCGTTCAGCGTGCCGCCCCTGGCCCCGACCGGCTGGCCGACCTCGGTTTTCTTCCACCAGCCGACCCTCGAGGCGACGCTCCGGCGGGCGGTGGTGTCGCTCGGTGTCGAGGTCCGCCTGGGTGCGACGGTCTCCGCCCTGGTCCAGCACGACGCCGGGGTCGACGTGGCGGTCTCCGGCGCCGGGCACCTCCGGGCCCGCTGGGTGGTCGGCTGCGACGGGGCCCGCTCGGCGACGCGGCAGGTGATCGGCACCTCCCTCCGGGACACCGGGTTCGAGGAGGCGTGGCTGGTGGTGGACCTGCAGCTCGAAGGGGCGGTCCCGGGCCTCCCCTCCCGGTGCCTCCAGGTCTGCGATCCCTCGCGCCCGCACACTCTGGTGCCGATGCCCGGCGGGCGGTTCCGCTTCGAGTTCATGCTGCTGGCCGGGGAGTCGGCCGACGAGCTGCTGGACCCGGCGTCCATCCGCGACCTGGTGTCCGGCTGGATCGATCCGGCCCTGGCCCGCGTGGAGCGGGCCGCCGTCTACACCTTCCACGGGCTGGTGGCCTCCACCTGGCGCGACCGGCGGGTGTTCCTGGCCGGCGACGCCGCCCACCAGACCCCGCCCTTCCTGGGGCAGGGGATGTGCGCCGGCATGCGCGACGCCGCCAACCTGGCGTGGAAGCTGGCGGCGGTGGCCACCGGCGGGGCACCCGACCGCCTCCTCGACACCTATCAGGCCGAGCGCCAGCCCCACGCCCAGGCGGTCATCGACGCGGCGGTGGAATTCGGCCGGCTGATCTGCCTCACCGATCCGCAGGCCGCCGCCGAGCGCGACGCCGGGCTGACGGCGGCCCGGACGGGGACCGGTGCGCTGACCGGGGGGTCGGGTGCGGCACCGAACCTCATCCCGGGGCTGGCCCGGGGCGCCGCGGTCGGGACCGGTGGGGGAGCGCTGAGCCGTCAACCGACCATCGACGGCGTCCGCCTCGACGACCTGGTCGGGCCGCGCACCGCCCTCTGTACCGCCGCTCCGCTCGACCCGGCATCACCGGCCGCCGGCTGGTGGTCGGTACACGGCGTGGCCCTCGACGCCACCACCAACCCCGGGCTCGCCCCGCTTCTCGAGGGGCGGGAGGCCTGCGCCATCCGCCCGGACCGGTACGTGCTGGCCCGCGGCGGGGTCGAGGAGGTGACCGCCGTCGCCGCCTCGGTGCTCCAGGGGCACGGCGCCCCGGTGGCGGCGGGGAGTTGAGCGCCCGGGCCCGACGGGCAGCGTCGCCAGGGGCTCACCCAGGCTCACCCGGGCTCACCCAGGCTCACCCAGGCTCACCCGAAGGTCAGCGTGTCCCCGGTCTCGAGCAGCGTCTTCAGATCGGAGAGCACCACCGGCCAGCCGCCACTGATGCTGTCGATCACCACGCTCCCCGGGGCGAACCCGCGGTGGGCCACCGTCAGGCGCACCACCTCGCCCTGCGGCTCGAGGTCGAAGGTCACCGTGGACCGGGGCTCGGCCGCCGCCGCCTCCACGAAGCCGTCGGGGAGGCCCATCGCCTCGGCGAAGGCCGGGGTGTAGGTGAGCCACGTGTACGCCAGGCGCCGGTAGGGGTCGGACTCGGTGACCACCTGCTCGGGGTCGTCCACCGTGACACCCTTCGTCGACCAGCTGACGGTGGCGCCGACCGTCCAGTCGGACTCGACGGTCATGCCCCACCAGTAGCGGCGGGTGAAGGCCGGCTCGGTGAGCGCCCGCCAGAGCCGCTCGGGAGTGGTGCGGATGTAAGTCCGGTAGACGAACTCGTCGGTGGGCACGGGGCTCTCCTCCAGGGCGCTCTTCAGGTCGGCGAGGGCATCGAGCCGGTCGCGGTCGTAGCGGTCGATCCAGCGGTCGGCGATCTCGTTGATGGGGACGGCGTTGAGGTAGTGCAGCTTCTCCCGTCCCCGCCGGACGGTGGCGACCAGGTTGGCCGACTCCAGGACGGCCAGGTGCTTGCTGACCGACTGCCGCGACATGTCCAGCCCCTGGCACAGCTGGCGGAGCGTCTGGCCGTTCCGGTCGTTGAGGCGGTCGAGCAACCGTCGCCGGCTCGGGTCGGCCAGCGCTCGGAACACCTCGTCCATCATCGGCCGTCCCCTGTCGTCAACCGGTTGGCGAGCTTACAATCGCCGGCGCCCGGCTCGGGGGGTCCGGGTGGCGCCGCGGTGCTGTCGGAGTGCGGGGGTGCCGGGTCGCACATCCCCAGCCGCTGATGGCCGGGTCGTCCGGGAACGAGCTCGGGCTGCCGCCCTGGAGCCAGGTGCGCATCCCCAGGAGGTACACCCCCCACTTGGTGGTGCAGTGGTGCAGGAAGGGCACCGGCTCGCGCCAGCCGCCGTGGGTGAAGAGCACCACCGTCTCCCCGTCGGCCTCCTGGAGGTCGAAGGTGAGGGTGGTGCCCACCCACTCGCGGGTCCCCCTTTGCACTCCCAGACCACCCGCCCGGGGCCGTCCTCGACCACCTGCATCTCAGCGCTGGCGTCGGGACCGCCGAAGAAGAACCGCAGGGTGCCCCCCTCCGAGGGGTCACCTTCGAGCGTGCGCGTCCAGAATCCCTCCAGCCCTCCGGTGGTCGTCAGCATCTCGTGGGCCGTCCCGCGGGGGGACCGCGATGCCCACCCGGTGCCTGATCGCCTCCATGTCCATGTCCATGTCCCTCTCCTCTCGCTGGTGCCCCGGTCGCCCCAAAAAGGCAACCATCAAGTTGCCTAATAATAAGCAGCTGTTTGGCTGCATGTCAACCCCGTGCTGGGCACGGGGTGCTCCTTGCCCCGGCGGCGGTGGGTGTCGGGGCCCGGGCCCGGGTCTTTGGGGTTCCGCCCTCTCGCTCGCGGCCAGCGGCAGGGGTGACCGGGAACGGCGCCACGCGGGACGTCCCCGGCTGCGGCCCCCGGTCCGCTCCGCCCGGGGCCCGCCGACGAAAGGTCGTCCGATGCGGAACCCGATGGTTGAGTACGACGAGGCCATGACCTTGCTCGCCTTCGACGACTGCCGCGAGCGCCTGGTCCTCGACCCGGTGGGCCTCGACTACGGCGGCATCGTTCCGGTCTCTTTCGCCGACGGCCTCGACGGTCTCGACGGTCTCGACGGCGTGGTCGGCCCGGCGGGCCACAACGCCGGGACGGTGAGGCGCCTTTACGCCGACACCCTGGCCCCGGCGGTGGTCGCGGTCGACCGCCTCCGACGCCACCGACGACCTGGGCGGGATGGGCGAGGTGGCTGACGCCCGCTCGGCCTGGCCGACTCCCTGATCATTGACCCCCGCACGTGGCTCTTCGCACCCTTATGATCCGGGGCGAGGAGGGGAACCCGAGCGACGACTCGATGCATCTGACGCGGCGCGCCCGGGGCCTGCCTCTGTGGTTCCCGCTGGCGGTCAACGGCACCGATGCCTCGGCCCAGGTGATGGACCAGGCGGTGGCCACCGCCGCGTGGGCGTCCCGCATCGAGGCCAGCCCCCACCTCGAGCTCCTCCGCCATCCCGACCTGTCGGTGGTCATCTTCAAGCGGGTGGGTTGGACCGCCGAGGACTACGACCGCGGGACCGGGCGGTCAGCTGCCCGGGTCAGCGGCCCGGGTCAGCCGCCGGTGAGCTCGGCCAGGCGCCGGACGAAGGCGTCCACGTCCTCCTCGGTGAGGTCGAACGAGGCCATCCAGCGGACCACGCCGGTGCCCTCGTCCCAGACGTAGAAGGGGTAGTCGGTTTGTAGGGCACCGGTGACCCCGTCGGGCAGGGTGGCGAACACCGCGTTCGCCTCCACCGGGTGGACGATCTCGACGCCGGGGAGCCCTGCCACGCCGGCGGCCAGCCGGGTGGCCATGGCGTTGGCGTGGGCGGCGTTGCGGTGCCAGAGGTCGTCGGTCAGCAGCGCCACGAACTGGGCGGCCACGAACCGCATCTTCGAGGCGAGCTGCATGGCCTGCTTGCGGATGAACGGCAGGTCCACGCCGCCACCCGGACGGAGGACCACCACCGCCTCGGCGCCCATGGCGCCGTTCTTGGTGGCCCCGAACGCGAGGACGTCCACCCCGGCCGGCGCCCCGAGGTCCCCCAGGCTGCAGCCGAGCGCCACCGCGGCGTTGGCCAGCCGGGCCCCGTCGAGGTGGAGCAGCATCCCCCGCCCGTGGGCCCACTCTGCGATGGCCGCCAGCTCGTCCGGCGAGTAGCAGGTGCCGAGCTCGGTGGCCTGGGAGACGGAGACCACCCGGGGCTGCACCCGGTGCTGGTCGCCGACGCCGGTGGCAGCCGCATCCAGGAGCCCGGGGGTCAGCTTGCCATCGGGGGCCGGGACGCCGACCACCTTGCACCCCAGGAACCGCTCGGGGGCCCCGCACTCGTCGACGTTGATGTGGGCGCTGTCGGCGGTGAGGACGCACTCGAACGGACGGAGCATCGACTGGAGGCCGACCACGTTCGCCCCGGTGCCGTTGAAGACGATGAAGGCCTGCGCCGCGTCGCCGAAGTGCCGGCGGAAGAGGCGGTCGGCCTCCCCGGTGACGGGGTCGTCGCCGTAGGAGGGGGCATGTCCCACGTTGGCGGCGGCGATCGCCGCCAGCACGTCGGGGTGGACACCGGCGCAGTTGTCACTGGCGAAGGTCCTCCCTCCGTGCTCCATGGGCCTCCTCGGGCCAACTCCTCGGGCCAACTCCTCGGTACCGGGCCGCCTCAGGCGATCTTGTAGAGGTCGACGATGAAGATCAGGGTCTCGTTGGGCCCGACGGGGCCCTTCCCGCTGGCGCCGTAGGCCAGCGACGGCGGGATGACCAGCTCACGGCGGCCACCCACCTTCATGCCCACCAGCCCCTGGGTCCAACCGGGGATCACCCCGCTGAGCGGGAAGGTGACCGGTTGGCCGCTGCCGTCGTTCCACGAGGCGTCGAACTGCTTGCCGGTCGACCAGGCGACGCCGACGTATTGGACGGTGACGGTGTCGCCGGCGGCGACGGCCGGTCCTGTCCCGGTGATCAGGTCGGTGCTCTCCAGGCCGGTAGGGGGCGTCCCACCGGGGTCGGTGACCGTCGGCTTGGTCCCGAAGGTCCCGGCCGGCGACGGATCTCGGACCGGCGTGACGGGCACCGTCGAGGCCGGGGTGGTGGCCGGTGCGCTGGTGGTCGCCGTGGTCGCACTGGTCGCCGTGGTCGACGATGCCGACGAGCTGCCGCAGGCGGCGAGGCCGATGGCGGCGACGGTCAGGGTCGAGATGGTCAGGGTCGAGATGGTCAGGGATCGGAGGCGGAGCATCGAGGCGGTCCTCTCGGGGTGCTGGTCGGTGGTCGGTAGGTTCGGATCCCCGGCGCACCGGGGGTGGACGGCTAGAACGGTACTCGCCGCCGGTCGCCGCCGGGAGTCGACGTGGCGCCTAACCTGGATCGATGCGGTTCGTCGTCATCGGAGGAGGTCCGGCCGGGAACCAGGCGGCCACCCACGCGGCCCAGCTGGGCGTCGAGGTGACGCTCATCGAGCGTGACATCGTGGGCGGGGCTGCCAACCTCGGGGACTGCATCCCCTCCAAGGCCATGATCGCCACGGGCGGCGCGATGTCCTACCTGCGGCGGATCGCCGGGATGGGGGTCCTCGCCGCCGCCGGCACTGTCGATCTCGAACTGCTCCGCACCAGGATCACCGCCATCACCGCCGACCTGGAGCGTGCGAACGAGCGCATCCTGCGGAGCCAAGAGGTGGAGGTGGTCCGGGGGACGGCCCGTCTGGACGGGCCGAACACCGTGGTGGCTGAGACGGAGGCGGGGGAGCGGACCTTCGAGGCGGATGCCATTCTGCTGAGCACCGGGAGCCGGCCACGGGTCCCCGAGTGGGCGCGGGTCGACGACGACCGGGTCATGATCACCCGGGACGCCTACCCGCCGGCCGAGCTCCCCGAGCACCTGGTGGTGATCGGATCGGGCGTGACCGGGGTTGAGTTCGTTCACATGTTCGCGTCCCTGGGGTGCGAGGTGACGCTGATCGTCAGCCGCCAGCAGGTGCTGCCCCAGAAGGATCCCGAGGTGGCGGCGGTCCTGGAGGCCGACTTCGCCCGGCGGGGCGTCCACCTGCTCAAGGGTGCCCGGGCCATCGGCGTCGAGCGCACCCCGGAGGGTGTGATCGTCCGCTGCGACGACGGCCGTTCGGTCCGCGGGTCACACACACTGCTGTGCATCGGCTCGATCCCCAATTCCGAGGGGCTGGCCCTCGAGTCCGCCGGCATCGACCTGGACCCCGGCGGCTACGTCGGCATCAACCACCACTGTCAGACGGTCGTGCCTCACATCTACGCCGCCGGTGACCTCTCGGGCAAACTGCCACTGTCGTCGGTCGCCACCATGCAGGGCCGGAAGATCGCCGAGCATGTGGTCGGCGGCCACTCGGTGGCCCACCGGCACCTCAACTACGACAACGCCCCGTCTGCCATCTTCACCGAGCCCGAGATCGCCGACGTCGGCCTGGCCGAGGCCGACGCCTTCGCCGAGGGGCGGAAGATCCGGGTGACCAAGGTCCCCTTCGCCGCCAGCTCCCGCGCCCTGATCGACAACGACCCCCGGGGGTTCGTGAAGATCATCTCCGACCCGGCCACCGGCGTGGTGCTCGGAGGCTCAATCGTCGGGCAGCACGCGTCCGAGCTCATCTCGGTGCTGGGGGTGGCCGTGACGTCCGGGCTCCGGGTGGCCGACATCGTGGAGTCGATGCCCGTCCATCCCACGCTCTCCGAGGCCCTGTCGGAGGCGGCCGAGTAGCGAGCGCCGAGCGCCGAGCGGCGGGGCCGAGCGCCGAGCAGCGAGCGCCGGGGCCGGGAGCGGGGCCGGGGGCTGGGGCTGGGCGGGTTGGGCTGGGCGAGTTGGGCTGGGCGAGTTGGGCGGGGCGAGTTGGGCGGGGAGATCGGGCCGGGAGATCGGGCGGCCGGTCCTGTCGCTGAGCTGACCCCTTTCTCATAACGTCTCCTGTTGTCTGATACACCCTCCTGCTGTACTGGTCCCATGAACCTGAAGCTGTTGGAGCGGGTGGCCGGCGAGCTGCGGACCGCTCTGGCGTCCTACGAGCCCGAGCGCATCTCCGGTGCCGACGCCGACCGGATGCTCTCGGCTTTCGCCGAGGTCGAGCGGTTGGCCGTCGCCGGGAAGCTGCTCTCGGCGCGCCGGGTGGAGTCGTCGAAGGTATGGCGACGCAAGGGGCACCGGTCGGCGGCGGCCCACGTTGCCGAGGTCACCGGCACCGGCATGGGCCCGGCCTTGACCGCTCTGGCGACCGCCCGTCAGCTGAGCGGACTACCGGCCACGGACGATGCCCTCCGGAGCGGCAGGCTGTCCGAGGCGCAGGTGAGTGAGATCGCCGGTGCCGCCAGCGTCCAGCCCGCCGCCGAGCAGGAGCTGGTGGACGCCGCCGGTCGGCAGCCGCTCACGGTGCTGAAGCTGCGCTGCCGCCGGGTGAAGGCGGCCGGGACCGAGCAGAACGAGGTGTACCAGCGGATCCACCGCAGCCGGTACCTGCGGCACTGGACCGACGGCGAGGGGGCGGTGCGCTTCGACGCCCGCCTGACCCCGGACCAGGGAGCGCTCCTGGCCGGTGCGGTGAAGGGGGAGGCCGACCGTCTGGCCGCCGAGGCCCGTCGGGCGGGCCAGGAGGAGCCGGCACAGGCGCTGGCCGCCGACGCCCTGGTCCGTCTGGCGGGCGCCCGTTGCCCCGGCCACGCCCCCGACTCCGACACCTGTCGAACCGGTGGTGACAACGACACTGGAGCGACCGGGGGCGACACCGGTCGGGATCCCGGCGGTGGTGGCGACGGGCCCCCCGAGGGCGTCGAGGAGACCGGGGAGGTGGACGACCGTGGCGCTCCCGGCCGCCGAGGCGGTACCGATCACGGCGACGGCGACGGCGGCTCCGGCCCGGGCGGCGCGGCATCCAGCTGTCGGTGCCCCGCGCCAGGTCCCTCGGCCATGGTCCACGTCCGGGTCGATCACCAAGCGCTCGTTCGGGGACACGTCGAGGCGGGCGAGATCTGTGAGATCCCGGGGATCGGCCCGATCCCGGTCGAGGTGGCGCGTCGGCTGGCGGCCGACTCGATCCTGAGCGTGCTGGTGACCGATGGCATCGACGTGAAGGCGGTGTCCCGGGCGGACCGCACGATCCCTGCCGCGGTTCGCAGGGCGCTGGTCGAACGGGACCCGGTGTGCGTGGTTCCGGGCTGCGAGGTCGGCGAGTCCCTCGAGATCGACCACGTGCACGAACTCCATCGGGGTGGGCCCACCGCGCTCGACAATCTGGCCCGTCTGTGCCACTGGCACCATTACCTCAAGACCCACCAGCGATACCGCCTCGAACGGGTAGACGACGGCTGGAGGTGGACACCACCGGAGCCGCGGCGCGATCCCGACGCTGGAGCCTGGCCCCCGGGCTAGTCGTTCGCGGGTCTCGACGCAGCCTCGGCCTCGCGCTCCGCCCGCTCCGCCCGCTCCGCCCGCCAGGACGCCTCCGCCCGGAAGGCCACCTCCCGCAGGGGCTGGCCGTTCCGGCGCGCCGCCCGGGCCACGTCGTCGTGCTCGGCTTTGATCCGCCCCGGGCTGACCTTGATCCGGATGAGGTTGCCGTCGACCTCCACGGCGTCGAACGAGCGTGCCGCCACCCACCGCTCGACGGAAGTGGCCCGCACCCCGAGCGTCCCGGTCTCCGCCCGGAGCACGGCCCGGATCTCCCGGGCCGCTGACAGGTCGCAGAGGACGTGCACCACCGTCCCCGGTCGCCCCTTCTTCATCACCACCGGCGACAGCCAGGCGTCGTGGGCTCCGGCATCGAGCAGCGCACCCACGGCGTGGGCGAGCTGCTCCCCGGTGGCGTCGTCGACGTTGGCCTCCAGCAGCGTCACAGGCTGGCCGGCGTCGGCGTCTGGATGGCCGGAACTCGCCGGTGCCGGTGGGGCGTCGACGAGGTCACTGCCGTCAGAACCAAGGCCGGTCGCCAAGATGATTCGACCGCCGCCGCCTCGTTCGGGGACGACGCTACGGTCGGAGGCGGCCGGGACCCCGGGGATCGCGACGCCCGTGGAGCGGTCGGCGCGCATGCCGATGACCACCTGGGTCAGGTTGGGCAGCTCGTCGAGGTCGCGGGTACCGGCCCCGAAACCGCTGGTCATCACCCGCATCGCCGGCAGTGGGCCGTAGCCGGTGGCGAGGGCGGCGAGGAGGGCTGCACCGGTCGGTGTCGTGAGCTCCAGCGGCAGGTCGCGTCCCCAGGTGGGAACACCCTCCAGCAGCGCCACCACGGCCGGTGCCGGGTTGGGAAGCAGGCCGTGGGAGGACCGGATCATCCCCATGCCGGTGGCCACCGGGCTCGACTCGACCTCGTCCACCCCGAGCACTTCCAGAGCGGCGACGGTCCCGACGATGTCCACCACGGCGTCGTGACCTCCCACCTCGTGGAAGTGCACCTGGTCCACCGGGCGTTGATGGAGCCGACCCTCGACCTCCGCCAGGGCGGCGAACGCAGCCAGGGCCCGGCGGGTCACCCGCTCGGGCAGCCGTGCCTCCTCGATCAGCCCGACAATATGGGCGTGGGTGCGGACCACCACGGAGTCGGAGACCGTCACGATCGCCCGGGTGCCCGCGATCCCACCTCGGAGCACCGGCTCGCGCTCCAGGGCCCAACCCGCGAGCGGCAGTCGTTCCAGCAGGCGCAGCACCTCTTCCAAGTCGGCACCGGCGTCGAGAAGGCTCCCGAGAGCCATGTCACCGGCGATGCCGGCGAAGCAGTGGAACCACCCCACCGTGCGGCCGGAGGCACCGGTGATCGGCCCACGGAGGCCGCCGCCTCGACCGTGGGCACTCCTGTCACGGTCGATCCCGTCACGGTCGATCCCGTCGACCGGAACCGCGAGCTCCGTTCCGTCCGGGTCTCCGACGACCTCGATGCCGTTCTGGGGATCGATCACGGGAGGATCCGGGCGACGGCACACGCCGCCCCGAAGCCGTTGTCGATCCCGACGACGGTGATGCCCGCCGCACACGAAGCGTGCATGGCCAGCAGGGCAGTCACACCCTCGAGGGCGGAGCCGTACCCGGTGCTGGTCGGTACGGCGACCACCGGCGCCGGGGTGATACCGCCGACCAGCGAGGCGAGGGCGCCCTCCATACCCGCCACCACCACCACGGCGTCGGCGTTGGCCAGCTCGTCGGCTGATGCGAGCAGGCGGTGGACGCCGGCCACCCCGCAGTCGGCCAGCACGGCGGGACGGAGGCCGAGGGCCATCAGGGTGGTCCGGCACTCCTCGGCCACCGGCAGGTCGGAGGTGCCGGCAGTGATGATCAGAGTCCGCGCCGCGCGGGGGGCGGCCTGCCGCCACACCACGGTGGCCAGCTCGCCGCGGACCTGGTCGGCACCGGTTGCCGCCCCGGTCATCGTGACCCCGCCCCCCGGGTGGTCCGCTGTCACCTGCTCGACCTGGGCACGGTCCGCCCGAGTCAGGATGACCGGGTTGCCCTGGTCGGTCGGATTCGCCACCTCACCCACTCCGGTGTCCTCGGCGGGGGCCGTTCTGTCCACTCCCGGACCGCGCAGCAGCTCGCCCACGATGGCCGAGCACTGGGCCGGGGTCTTCCCCTGCCCGTAGACCGCCTCGGGGAAGCCCTGCCGGAGCGACCGGTGGTGGTCGACCTTGGCGAAGCCCAGGTCGGCGAAGGGCAGGCGGCGCAGGCGGAAGACGGCGTCGTCGGGGGTGCAGGCCCCCGAGCGGACATCCTCGAGGAGGCGTTGGAGTGTAGGTTCGTCCATATCGTTCACTATCCTGCCTGGGTATGGCTCCGGACGCATCCCAGGACGCACCACCGGACGCACCACCGGACGCACCACGGCCCGGGATCCGGCGGATCGGGTACCTCGGGCCGCGGGGCACGTTCACCGAGGAGGCCCTCCTCACACAGCCCGACTACGCCCGAGCTGAGCTGGTGGCCTTCCCTTCGCTGGTGGAGGTCCTGGAGGCCGTTCAGCGCGACGACGTCGACCTGGGCTTCGTCCCGATCGAGAACGCCATCGAGGGAACCGTCCGCGACACCATCGACAGCCTGGTGTTCGACTACGACCTGCTGATCCAACGCGAGGTGGTGCTCGACATCCACCTCCACTTGATGGCCGTACCGGGGACGGCGCTGACCGACGTGAAGCGGGTGGCGTCGATCCCGGTGGCGACCGCCCAGTGCCGCCGGTTCCTCACCGAGCAGATGCCCTGGGCGGAGACGGTGGCCACCAACTCCACCGCCGAGGCGGCGCGGCTCCTGGGCGAGGGCGACGCCACGCTCGCCGGGGTGGTCACCGCGGCCATCGCCCCACGGCTTCCGGCCGATCTCTACGGACTCGAGATCCTGGTGGAGGACGTCGAGGACCACCTGGACAACAAGACCCGCTTCGTCTCGGTCGCCCGGGCCGGTGTCCCGGCGCCCACCGGTCACGACCGGACCAGCATCGTCTGCTTCCAACGGGCCGACCACCCCGGGAGCCTCTTCGGCATCCTTTCGCAGTTCGCTGCCCGCAACATCAACCTCACCAAGCTGGAGTCCCGCCCGACCAAGCAGGCGTTGGGGGAGTACTGCTTCATCATCGACCTCGAGGGCCACGTGGCCGACGAGCTGATCGCCGACTGCCTGCGCGACCTTCATGCCGGACTGCCCGGGCTCAAGTACCTGGGTTCGTACCCGGCCTCGGGTGACGCCGGTCCACAGCTCAGGCGTGAGGCAGGGGCGGCGTGGGCCCGGGCCGACTCGTGGATCGACAGCCTCCGGTCGCAGGTCGCACCGCCGGAGTCCGCACGGGGCTGAGTCTGGTGGAGGGTTGAAGGGTTGAGGAGCGCCCCCGGCCGCAGCGGCCGCACCGAGTACCCTGGCCACCGCTCGGAGGGATGGCAGAGCGGACGAATGCGCGGCTCTTGAAAAGCCGTGAGACGAAAGTCTCCGTGGGTTCGAATCCCACTCCCTCCGCTGGTCAGAGGCTATTTCGGTAGATCGGCCCGCTGACCGAAATTCCCGTTAGCCATAATCTAGCCATAATTGTTCGAACCGAGTTATGCTCGCGATCGTGGCTGGGAGCATCCGTCAGACGGGGCCGGATCGGTGGCAGGTCCGGGTCTCCGCGGGCCGTGATCCGCTTTCCGGGCGGTACCGCTACGTCCACCGGACGGTGCAGGGTGGCAAGCGCGATGCCCAGCGAGCGGCCGCCGAGCTGGCGACCGAGGTGCAGCACGGCCGGAGGCCGGCGGAACGGGGGACCGTCGCCGACCTCCTTGAGAAGTGGATGGCGCACCTGGAGGTCCAGGGCCGGGCCCAGTCGACGCTCATCCGCTACCGCTCGGCCATCGACGTGCGCATCGTGCCGGCGCTGGGATGGATCGAGGTCACCAAGCTCAACGCCGCAGACCTCGACACCTTCTACGCCGCCCTCATCAAACAGGGTCTCCACCCACTGTCGGTCCGCAAGTGCCATGCCGTGTTGTCGGCCGCCCTACACCAGGCGGAGAAGTGGGGTTGGATCGACCGCAATCCGATCGTCCGGGCGTCCCCGCCGCCGGCCCGTCCGAAGGAGATCGTCCCCCCGACCATCGACGAGGTGCGGCAGCTGGTGGTCGAGTGCGAGAAGCTCAATCCGGATCTCGCCCGACTCTTCACCGTGGCGGCGACCACAGGCTGTCGCCGCGGTGAGCTCTGCGGGCTGCAGTGGGGCGACATCGACTTC
>DAHXOA010000043.1 GCA_027365145.1 Acidimicrobiaceae bacterium
GCGATCACCTCCTCTGCCGCCCTGTTCTCCGCTCCGGTCAAGGACCAGTTCTTCGAGCACCTCCCCAACATCGTGATCGTGGACGCCGTCGGCTCGTCCGAGTCGGGGAACAACGGCATGGCCACCATGACCAAGGGGCAGACCGCCATGAAGAGCGGGCCGACCGTCACCATCCTCGGGGACACCGTCGTCTTCGACGAGGACCTGCAACCGGTGGAACCGGGGTCGGGCGTCATCGGGAAGATCGCCCGCACCGGCGACATCCCCGTCGGCTACTACAACGATCCCGTCAAGACCGCCGAGGTGTTCATCACCGTCGGGGGGCGCCGCTACGTGATGCCCGGTGACTTCGCCACCGTGGAGTCCGACGGGTCCATCACGTTGCTGGGCCGTGGGTCGGTCTGCATCAACTCCGGCGGGGAGAAGATCTTCCCCGAGGAGGTGGAGTCCGCGGTGCGCTCCCACCCTGAGGTGTTCGACGCCATCGTGGTCGGCGCCCCCGACGACCGGTGGGGGCAGCGGGTGGCGGCGATCATCCAGCCGCGCCAGGACCGGCACCCGTCGCTCCAGGACATCCAGGACCACTGCCGTCAGGCGATCGCCGGCTACAAGGTGCCCCGCCAGCTCCACGTGGTCGCGTCGATCCAGCGGTCCCCGAGCGGCAAGCCCGACTACCGGTGGGCGACCTCCGTGGTGGAGAACCAGCCGGAGGAGACCGATCGGGGTGGGGCCAGGACCGCAGCCGGTTCCTGAACGCCCATGCCGGTCGACCTCCGCACCCTGCTGGCTCCGGCGACCTGCGCCGTGCTGACCATGGAGCTCCAGCGGGGCGTGGTCGGCGACCTCTCCCCGTTCCCGGAGCTGGTCACCGCCGTCGCCGACGTCGGCGTGGTCACCAACACCGTCAGCATGCTGCAGGCGGGCCGGGCCCTCGGTGTGCCCGTCGTCCACTGCACCGCGGCCTTCCGGGCCGATCGCGCCGGATCCACGGTCAACTGCCAGCTCATCGCGGCGATGGTGCGCAACCCCGGTCACCTGTTGGTGGGCAGCCCGGCCACCGAGCTGGTGGAGGGCCTAGGCCCCGAGCCTCAGGACCTGGTCTGCCCCCGGCTGCACGGCGTCTCCCCGTTCTCCGGGACGTCGCTCGATCCCTGGCTGCGGAGCCTCGGGGTCCGCACCGTGGTCGCCACCGGAGTCTCGGTCAACCTCGGCGTGCTCGGCCTCGCCATCGAGGCGGTCAACCTGGGCTACCAGGTGGTGGTGCCCCGCGACGCGGTGGCCGGCGTCCCGGTCCCATATGCCGACGCGGTCCTGGACACCACGTTTCCGCTGATCGCCACCGTGACCACCTCGGGAGCCGTCGTCGACGCCTGGCGGTGACCGCCCGAGTGTGCGGCGCCGCCGGTCAGGGGACCCGGGTGCCGTCCAGCTGGATCATCGCGTTGGTGGGCAGCTCCTCGACCCTGACGTCCGGCACCGGCCCGTTGAACGGCTGGTACTTGGGCTGGGCGCCCTGGCGGTAGCGGGTGGTCGAGTGCACCGGATCGGTGTCGAACTGGGGGATGACCTTGGTGCCGAACACCTCGAGCATCTCGATCACCTCGTCGTGCATCAGCGAGTCCGACGGGAGCCCGAACACGAGCTGGTCGCAGCCGACCGCCTGGTAGCGGTCGACCTGGGCGGCGACCTCGTCCGGCTCCCCGCACAGCAGCCACCCCTGTTCGATCAGGTAGTCGAGCATCGACTCGTCGCTGACGGTGTGCGGCCGTTCCGGCCAGACCGGCACCCCTTCCGGGTGCGGGATCGTGTCGTGGTAGGCGCAGACCAGCGAGTAGAGGTACCCGCGCCCCCGGCGGAGCGCCACCTGGCGGGCGTGCTCGCGGTCGTTCAGGCAGATGACCGCGTTGGTCATCATGACGTTGTCGTTCTTGAACTGCCCCAGTGGTTCGGTGCAGTTGGCCATCCCCTCCTTGTAGGCATCGATGCGACCCTTCAGGTTGTACACCGGCTCGAAGTTGAACGCGATCGCCCCGATGCCCAGTTCACCGGCCTGGGTGAAGGTCGAGGGGTTGCCGCAACCCACCCAGATCGGCGGGTGGCCCTTGCCCTGGTAGGGCTTGGGGAGGATGTTGTGCGGGGAGGGAACGGTGAAGTGCTCCCCGGCGAACTGGTAGTCCTTCTCCTCCCACATGCGGGGGATCTGGCGGATGACCTCGTTCCACTCCGCCTTGGTCGAGTTCTTGTCGAGGATGTTGAACGAGGCGATCTCGTGACTGCCGGCGCCCCGGCCGGTGCCCCATTCGAAACGACCCTCGAGCAGGTGGTCGAGCATGGCGACCCGCTCGGCGGCACGCACCGGGTGGTTCACCCGGGGCGACAGGTTCATGATCCCCGTGCCGATGTGGATCCGCTCCGTCGCGTGGGCGAGGTACCCCATCACCACTTCGGGGGCCGACAGGTGGCTGTACTCGGTGAGCGAGTGGTGCTCGCCGAACCAGGCGTACTTCCAGTTGTGCCGATCCGCCTCGATCGTGTAGGCGATCTCGCGCTCGAACATCTCGTGCTCGCACGCCGGATCGTGAGCGGCGGCGCCAGGGACGTATCCGTTGAGAAAGACTCCGAACTCCATGACGAGGTGCTCCTCCCAAGGCGCGTACGACGGTCGCACGGTACCATGACGGCCGGCTAAATTGCAACGTGTTCCATATTTGCCGCGGGCCCCGCCACGCCGGGATGGGTGCAGCCCGCCCGAGGAATGAGCGCCGACCACACAGACCGAGGGGGCATATGCAGACCGTCGACCAGTTGATCCGAAGACGAGCAGACGACCGGGCGACAGGGCTGCTCTACCAGGACCGGTCGTGGACCCACGCCGAGGTCGTCGCCGCCCAGGCCCGGCGGGCGGCGTTGCTGGCCGAGCTCCGTTCCCCGGGGCCGTTCCATGTCGCCCTGCTGATGGACAACGTGCCCGAGTACGTGTTCTGGATGGGAGCGGCGGCGCTGGCCGGGGCGGTGGCGGTCGGTGCCAACCCGACCCACCGGGGCGACGAGCTGGCTCGCGATCTGAGCCACACCCAGTGCCAGCTGCTGGTGACCGACCGAGCCCACCGCGGACTGGTCGACGGCTACGACCTCGGTTCGGCGCTGCCGCCCGATCGGATCTGGGTCGTCGACGACCCGACCGGCGATCTCACGGGCGACGCCACCGGCGGTCGGCCCGAGGCGACTCCCTACGGATCGGCCCTCACCGCCCTCGGCCAGGCGGGCCTCCCGGATCCCGACGTCACCGGGGTCACCGAGGACTCGCTCGGGCTGCTCCTGTTCACATCGGGGACCTCCGGCGCCCCGAAGGCGTGCCTGTGCACCCAGGGCCGTCTGGCCCGGATCGGGGGGATCGTCGCCCAGATGTTCGCCCTCACCGAACGCGACGTCTGCTACCTGGCGATGCCCCTGTTCCACTCCAACGCGTTGATGGCCGGCTGGGCCCCGGCGCTGGCCGCGGGATCGACCATGGTCCTGCGCGACCGGTTCAGCGCGTCCGCCTTCCTCCCCGACGTCCGCCGTCACGGAGTCACCTACTTCAACTACGTCGGCAAACCCCTGTCGTACATTCTGGCCACCCCCCCACGGCCCGACGATGCCGACAACACGCTGCGCCAGGCCTTCGGCAACGAAGCAGCCGAGGCCGACGTGGCCCGGTTCGCCGAGCGCTTCGGCTGTGCCGTCCAGGACGCCTACGGCTCCACCGAGGGAGGGGCGAGCGTCACCCGGACGCCCGACACGCCCCGCGGTGCACTCGGCCGGGCCCTCCCCGGCACCAAGATCCTCGACCCCGAGTCCGGCGAGGAGTGCCCCCGGGCCGTCTTCGACGAGCACGGGCGGCTGCTCAATGCCGATGAGGCGATCGGCGAGATGGTGAGCGAAACCGGCGGCGCCGGGTTCGAGGGCTACTGGCGGAACGACGAGGCCGGGGCGGTCCGGCTCCGGAACGGCTGGTACTGGACCGGGGATCTGGCCTACCGGGACTCCGACGACTTCTTCTACTTCGCCGGCCGGGACTACGACTGGCTCAGGGTCGACGGCGAGAACTTCGCCGCCGCACCGGTCGAGGCGATCCTGGTCCGCCACCCCGACGTGGTGGTGGCGTCCGTCTACGCCGTTCCCGACGTCGCCGTCGGTGACCAGGTCATGGCCGCCATCGCCCTCCGACCGGGAGCCACCTTCGACCCGGCCGGGTTCTCGACCTTCCTGGCCGCTCAGGACGACCTCGGGACCAAGTGGGGGCCGACGTTCGTCCGGGTGGCGAGCGAACTGCCGGCGACCGCCACGTCGAAGGTCCTCAAACGCGAGCTCCGCCACCAGCGGTGGCGTTGCCCGGACCCGGTCTGGTGGAAGCCGGACCGGGGCTCGTCGTACCGACCGCTCACCCCAGCGGACGCCGACGCGCTCGACGGAGCGGTCTCGGCGGGCTGAACGGCGGCGCCCAACCCCTACGCTGCCCGTCATGACGAACGCGACACCGGATCGGCCGCCGAGGTCGCAGCCCGCCGACTGGCTGACCCTCACCCTGGTCTGCCTGGCGCAGTTCATGGTGGTCCTGGACATCTCGATCGTGAACGTCGCGCTCCCCTCGATCCAGCACAGCCTCGGATTCAGCGAAGCGAACCTCCAGTGGGTGGTGACTGCGTACTCGTTGACGTTCGGCGGCCTCCTCCTCCTCGGCGGGCGGCTGGCCGACCTCTTCGGCCGGCGCCGCATCTTCCTCGTCGGGCTGGCGCTCTTCACCACGGCCAGCCTGGTCGGGGGGTTCTCCGGGAGCCAGAGGATGCTGGTGGTGGCGCGGAGCCTCCAGGGGGTGGGGGCCGCCGTCCTCTCCCCTGCCACGCTCACCATCCTCACGGTCACCTTCACCGAGGACCGCGCCCGGGCGCGGGCGCTGGGGCTGTGGAGTGCGGTGGCCGCTGGCGGGGGCGCGGCGGGGGCCCTGTTCGGGGGGATGCTGACCGAATTCCTGTCGTGGCGGTGGATCCTCTTCCTCAACGTCCCCATCGGGGTCACGCTCTTCGTCCTGGCCCGCTGGTCCCTCGTGGAGTCCCGGTCCCCGGGACCCCGCCACCGTCTCGACGTCGCCGGTTCGGTCACCGTCACCGCCGGCCTGGTCGTGTTGGTCTACGGGATCGTCCACACCGACGTGGTGTCGTGGACCTCGCCCTCGACCGTGGTGACGCTCGCCGTCGCCGCCGTACTGCTCGGCTCGTTCGTCCTCATCGAAGCGAGGCTCGCCTCCCATCCGCTGATCCCCCTGCGGCTCTTCCGGTCCCGGGCGGTCACCGGAGCCAACGCGTCGATGTTCTGCCTGGGTGGCGCCATGTTCGCCATGTGGTTCTTCCTCACCCTGTACCTGCAGAAGGTGCTCGGGTACAGCCCCCTCGTGACCGGGTTCACCTTCCTCCCTCAGACGGCGGCCATCGCCGTCGGCGCCACGATCAGCGGCCGTCTCGCCCCGAGGCTGGGGCCCCGCACCCTGCTCATCGCCGGTTCGATCCTGGCTGCGGGGGGACTCTTCTGGCTCTCGTTCATCCGACCGGACAGCACCTACTGGAACGGCGTCCTCGGCGGAGGCATCCTGTGTACCTTCGGCACCGGCCTCGCGTTCACTCCGGTCGCCCTGCTCGCCATGCAGGGCGTGCCCCACCACGAAGCCGGTCTGGCGTCGGGCCTGGTCAACACCAGTCGCCAGATCGGCGCATCCCTCGGCCTGGCCGTGCTCTCCACGATCGCCGCCGATCGGGTCACCTCCTTCCTGGCCGGGGCCCCCTCCACGGCGGCGACCGCTCGCGACGCCCTGACCTCGGGCTATGCACGCGGGTTCCAGGTCGCCGCCCTGATCGTCGTGGTCGGAGGGATCTGCGCGCTCGTCGTCCCCCGCTCGGCCTCGCGCCTCGGCGCACGCGACGCTCCGTCCACCTCGCCGGTCCTCGCTCTCGACTGAGGCGGGCCGGACCCTACGGGACCGGACCCTACGGGACCGTGGCCTACGGGACGGTGGCCTACGGGACCGTGGCCGGCGGGACCGTGACCGGTGGGACCGTGGCCTCAGCGTCCCCCGCCTTCCTCCGGAGGGACCGGGGCCACAGGCGCCGGGTCAGCACCACGTTGCACTCGGCGGCCAGCACCGAGATCGTCGCGCCCAGGGCCAGCCACCACATCAGCCCGAGCACGGTGGCGAACGTGCCGTAGAGGCTCGACAGGTGACGGAGCTGGTGGTTCACCAGCAACGCCCCCACGAACTGCAGCACCGTCCAGGCGGTGCCGGCCACCACCGCCCCCGGCCACAGCCGCCGCTCGGCGGCGGGAAGGTACATCAGGATCCTGAACCCACACCAGTACATCCCGATGTTGAGAGCGAGGGAGGCCACCGCCCCGATCCACGCCGACAGGGGTCCGAACCCGCCGAATGCCCCCACACCGCTCAGGGCGCCACCCCCGACGAACCCGACCCCCAGCACCAGCAGGAACCCGACGGCACGGGGCAGCCACCGCCCGTAGGTGGGCAGCTGATGCCGCTCGACGCCCCAGACCACCGCCATCATCACCTGGGCGCTCCGGCTGAGGCGCAGCGCCCCGTAGACCAGCCACACCAGCACCACCAGCCCGGCGGCGTTGGGACCCCCGGCGAGCTGGTGGACATTGGTCCGGAGGTCGGACCCCACCAGCGGGAACTGGCGCAGCGCGGAGTCGACGATGTCCTGTTGGGCCTTGGGATGGCCGTCGAGGAACAGGCCCACCACCGTCAGCAGCACGAACAGGAGCGGAAAGACCGACAGGAACGAGGAGTAGGCGATCTGACCGGCCAGCTGTCCGCCCCGGTCGTCGGAGTACTTGCGGACCACGGCACACGCCACCGCGGCGACCGGGTGTCGCTGCTGGGCGCGGTCGAGCCGGTCGATGGGCCGGGTCAGGATGCCGGTCAACGGAGCGGCTCGACCAGCAGGCTCTGGACCGCCCGACCGATGCGCCCGTGCGTGTCCCACAGGGCCGCCTCGGCGTTCCCGATGCCCGGAGTCCCGAACCGGGTGCGGGCGTCCAGGCAGATCCACTCGCCGACCGGGGGGCGATGGAGCGCCACCGTCAGGTCAGGGTTGATGAACATGTGCGCGCCGAAGTCGAGCTCGGCGGCGATGCCGTTGCCGAAGTCCCCCGCCGCCACCGCCCGTTGCCAGGGGGTCGGGTCCTCGCCGGCCACCACCGGGCAGCGCAGCCGGAACCAGGCGGTGGCGGGGCCCAGCTCGTCGAAGCGCCCCCGAACGAACCGGATCTCCGTCCCCTGGTTGTGGAACGCCCGGTAGGCGTCGGACATCGGGGGGGTGACCGCACCGGCCTCGGGTGGCGGGGGTGCACCGTCCTCGGGCACGGTCGGCGTCGCCCGGTCCTGGTCGGGGCCGACCCGGATACGGAGGGCCCGGGCCCACGCGACCTCGACTCCCCCCGACTCGACTACGGCATCGACCAGCTGGACCTTGCGGCCGGGGCGCACCAGGAACGTGGTCACGGTCAGACGGGCCATGGGGACGGGACGCAGCAGCTCCAGGGTCAACCGGGCGAGCTGCTGGCCCCCCTCGGCGGAGCACCGCTCCACCGCCCGGGCGACCAGCGCGGCCACCGGGCCGCCGTGGAGGGCCCGCGCCGTCCACGGGCCGCGCGCCAACGGGGTGGGGACGAAACTGCCTCCATCGGGTTCGAAGAGGGCGGCACCCGCCTCCAGGGGCTCGACGTACCGTTCCTCAGCCATCCGCAGACCCCCGGGGTTCGTGCCGCGACACTCGTCGTCCGGCCCATCCAGACGCTACGGGCATCGGCCACCCGGGGCAACGCACCCGTCGACCTGCACCGGTCGGCACCCGCGACCCGCCGGTCGATGGGCGCTCCGGCCGGTAGCGATCTAGCATCGTCGCCGACAGCGACGCGAACACCAGGGGGAACCGTGGGCAAGGGACAAGCGGCAATCGACATCGCCTCACCGGCGGACGACGTCTGGGCGGTGATCGGCGACTTCGGCGGGATCGGCGACTGGATGCCGGGCATCGAGTCCTGCCGCGTCGAAGGCGAGGACCGGATCCTCGAGATGACCGGCATGGTGATCACCGAACGGCTGGTGTCCAAGGACGACAGCGCCCGCGTCCTGACCTACTCGATCACCGACGGGGTCCCGGTGGAGAGCCACCAAGGCGTCATCACGGTGCGGGCGGACGGCGACTCGTCCCACGTGACCTGGGACGTCGACGCGACGCCCGACGAGATGGCCGACCTGATGGCCACGCTGTACCAGCAGGCGCTCGAGGCCCTGAAAGCTCGCGTCGAGGGCTGAGCACCGTGGCCCCGGCCGCCACCGACCGGTCGGGCCGGCTCACGGTCATCGCGGATCAGACCGCAGCCAGCCGCCTCGACCGGGCCTCGACCTGACGACTCGCCTCCTCCACGTCGACGGTGACGCAGCGTCCTTCCTCCACCACCTGGCGTCCTCCCACCCACACGTCGGTCACCAGGCGACTCGACGCCGACCAGACCACGTGCTCCACCAACTGGTCGTCGTCGTGGAGCGGCACGAACGCAGGATCGTCCATGGTCATCGCCACCATGTCCGCCTTCGACCCGGGCGCGAGCACGCCCAGGTCGGGGCGCCCGAGCACCTCGCCACCGCCCCGGGTGGCCAGATCCAGCGCGGCAGCGGCGGAGAGGGCGCCGGCGTCCCCGTCGCGGACGCGGGCGAGCATCGCCGCCAAGCGCATCTCCTCCCAGAGGTCGAGGTCGTTGTTGGAGGCGGGCCCGTCGGTGCCGAGCCCGACCCTCACCCCGGCCCGGCGCAACCTGGTCAGCGGGGCCACCCCCGATGCCAGCTTGGCGTTGCTCTGCGGGCAGTGGGCGACGGCGACGTCGTGACGGCGGTAGAGGTCGATGTCCGCGTCCGACAGCCACACGCTGTGGGCCGCGAGCACCCTCGCCTCGAACACCCCCGATGCGGAGAGCGCAGCCGGGATCGACCGGCCGTGCGCGGCCAGGTAGTCGTCGACCTCGCCCTCGGTCTCCGCCACGTGGAGGTGCAGCAGCGCCCCCAGCTCGCGGGCGACGCCGGCCACCGTGACCAGCACCTCCAACGGCACGGTGTAGGCCGCGTGGGGGCCGAACCCGATCTCGATCCGTCCGGCCTCACCGTGCCGCCGGGCGTGGAGGTCGGCCAGCTCCGCGAGCCGGCGGTCCCACCAGCCCGGGTCGCCGCCGTGCCCGGGCAGCTGCAGCAACCCACCGGTCACCACCGCCCTGCTCCCTGACGCCACCACCGCGTCGGCCAGCGCGTCCTCGAAGAAGTACATCTCACAGGTGGTGGTGACCCCGAACCGGAGCAGTTCGGCCGCAGCCAGCGTCATCCCCCAGTAGACGTCGTCGGCGGTCAGGTGGGCCTCG
>DAHXOA010000067.1 GCA_027365145.1 Acidimicrobiaceae bacterium
AGGAGCCGGTGCCCTTCCATCACGGTGTCCTCTGACACCCGCACCGGGCGGACCCCGTAGCAGAGCTCTACCTCGTCGGCGTAGGGGACGACGTCGCCGGCCAGGCGGCGGGCGGTGGTGAGCAGGCCGACAAGCTGGGCACGTACCCACGCCCGGCGAGACGCCACGTCGGCGCCCGGGGCACCGGCGGATCCCCCGGATCCCCCCCAGTGGTGGCTCCAGCCGTCCGGGAGACCGGGCGACGGCGTCGCAGCACTCCCGTCGAGCGGCTCCCCTGCATCGAGGGCGGCGATCAGGGACCGCAACTCGGCCACGAGCGCGCCCGGAGCGTGCAACGACTCGGCCCCGACGGCCGCCGCCAGCCGGGGCGGGCCGTAGTAGGCATCGACCAGGCCGTCGATGTGCCGGCCCAGCCGGAGACCGGCCACCAGGTACTCCGTGACGATGCCCTCCGACGGCACCGCCTCAGTCCAGGTGCTGGTGGAAGAACGCCACCGACCGGTCCCACAGCAGCCCGGCGGCGGCGGCATCGTAGGCCTCGGGCCGGTCCTCGTTGAAGAAGGCGTGGTCGGCGTCGTCGTAGTGGAAGAACTCCACGTCCTTGCCGAGGGCCCGCAGCTCGGCCTCGAGCTCGCGGGCCGCGTCAGGGGTGAAGAAGTCGTCGCGCCCGGCGGCATGACCCTGGACAGCACCTGCCAGCTTCGAGTAGTCCGGCCGTGCATCCGGCCAGGGGATGAGCCCGTAGGCGGGCACGATCGCCTTCACCGCGTCGGGCCGCTGGGTACCCAGGACCAGGGCGAGCCCGCCACCCATGCAGAAGCCGATCACGCCGACCTCGTTCCTCCCCGCCCGCCGGAGAACCTCTTCGACCGCGCCGCTCAGATCCTTGGCCGCCTGGTCCATCCGGAGCGCCATCATCTCCTTCGCCGCTTCGTCGGGCTCGGTCAGCGGGACCTCGGTGCCGTGATAGAGGTCCGGCGCCAGTGCCGTGAAGCCGATCTCGGCGAAGCGATCGCAGGTGTGCCGTATCTGGTCGACGACGCCCCACCACTCCTGGATCACCACGATGCCCGGACCACCCGGCATCGTCGGGGTGGCGAGATAGCCACTGGCTGTCCCGCCGTTGCTCTGGAACTCGATGTGCTCACCCATGGGCGCGACGCTATCCCGGAGGAGACCTCCATGGCGGGCGGGAGCACTGCGGACGGGACCTGCATGGCGGACGGGCGCGCTGCGCCATACTGATCACGTGCCGACCACCTCGTCCGGACGTACCGTGGGTCCAGGATGAGGCCGATCCCCGTCGCGTTCCACATCTGGTTCATCGAGGTCCATACCTATGGGATCGGCCTGGCGCTGACGTTCTGGTTCGGGCTGCGGTACACCGAGCGCCGGTTGCGCAACGCCGGCTATGCCTGGCAGTGGGTCACCGGGATGTTCCTCTGGGTCATCGTGGCGGCCATCGTGGGGGCCCGAGCGATGCACGTGATCGCCAACCTCGGTGCCTACGACCACGATCCAATCCAGGTCATCGCCATCTGGCAGGGTGGCCTGTCGTCGTTCGGCGGGCTGATCGCGGCGATCCCCGTCGGCGTGATCGTCACCCGACGCCGGTGCCCCGAGCTCCCGATCTCCCGCTTCTTCGACATGATGGCGCCGGTCCTCGTGGGGTGCTGGGCGCTCGGCCGACTGCTCGGACCCCAGCTCATGGTGGCCGGGGGCGGGCACCCGACGACCCAGTGGTTCGGCATGTACTACGCCGACCAGGTGGGTAAGCGACTCCCTGTCCCGATCTTCCAGTCGGTGGAGGATTGCACCGTCTTTGTCGTCCTCCTCCTCACGGAACGGTGGCTGGTCGGCCTCGACCCGTCCAGGAGGGGATCTGGCGGGCGCCGCGCGTCGGACGTGCTCTACGCCCCACCCGAACCGACGGACACGATGACCTCGGCGGCAGCCAGACCCAATGGCGTGGTCATCGGGATGGCGATGGTCCTCTGGGGCATCGAGCGCTTCGCCGACCAGCGTCTGTGGCTCAGCTACCCCGACCACCTGGGCTCGGAGCTCGTCCAGCTTGCCGGCATCGGCCTGGTACTAGCCGGCCTGGCGCTGCTGGCGACCCGGATCCGACCGCTGCGGGCATGGCGAGAGTCACGCGTCACCAGAGGCGCGGCCCGGGCCGGTGAGATGGTCTCACCCCCGACGGACAGCGCCGACGAGGCCGTAGGCCCCAGCGTTGGAGCAGCCGTAGGCCCCATCGTTGGAGCAGCCGTCTGCACCTCCCCCGAGCCGGGCGCAGGCTCACAACACGCCACCGGACCCGCCACTCCGAGCTGACAAGGGATCCCTGGCCCAGGCGGTCCTTCCGCCAGGCGGCGGGGCGGCTTGGCGGCTTGGACCGTTGTGCTCCCGATGTCTACGTGTTGTCCTCCTGTGGCTCCTGGCTCCTCCGGCCCGGCCGACCGACATCCCGCCAGGCAGAGGAAGGCTCGACGGCAGCGACCACCTATGGGTCGCTCTCCATCGGCACCACCACCCCCGAGACGATCCCGATCCCGTCCGGCGGAACCGGAAACGGCATCCTTCCCGCCGCGTCCTGGCGGACTCCACAGGTAGTGGCGACGGATGGAACGGAACGGCACAGTGGCCGTGAGCGACTTCACCTACACCCGATCGTGGGTCCAGACGTCCGGCACCACCGGATTCGGTATCAACGTCGCCAGTAGCACCGCCTACCCGGGTGTCAAGTACACCATCAAAGCCGGTACCCAGTCGGCCAACGCACTATCACTCGACAGTCGGCTACCGGGGCATTGATCACGGCGGTAACTGGTACGACGTCGCCTGACCCGACATTCGCCGCGGACGGCACGACGGCAACCGGTGGCGGGGTGGGCGCTACGTCGTACGGGACGGCAATCAGCTTCGTCTCCGCCACCTCGATGCCGGGATGGGCCCGTACATCATCGACCCCGGAGTGCAGCGCAACGCGGACGCCAGATCCAGCGCCTGGCGCGATCCGCTGCCTCGTCCCCTGCCCGACAGTGGTGACACGCACATCGTCCGGGTGACGCTGCCCGGTCATAGGGTCTCGGCCGCAGACGGGACCGCCAGCGCGATCCGACCTCGACCGAGCAGCGCGTCGAGCCCGGCTTCGGGCTCGGGATCGCCCAGAAGGAACCCCTGGGCCCGGAAGCAACCGATCGCCCGGAGCGCATCGAGCTCGGCGGTGGTCTCGACGCCCTCCGCCACGATCTCCAGGTCCAGCGCCGTGCCCAGCCCGATGATGGCCTTCACGATCGCCTGGTCGACGGGGTCGTCGGCCAGGTCCGTCACGAACGAGCGGTCGATCTTCAGCGCGTCGACCGGGAGGCGCTTGAGCTGTGCCATCGAGCTGTGCCCGGTGCCGAAGTCGTCGATCGCCAGGGTCACCCCGAGGGAGCGCAGGCCCTCGAGCGCGACGACCAGGCGCTCGATGTCAGCGACGATGGCGTGCTCGGTGATCTCCACGCACAGCCGCGAGGGGCGGACGCTGGCAACGCGGAGGCAGCGCTCGACGTGGCCCACGGCATCGGGCATGGCCAGCTCGCGCGGGGACATGTTCACCCTGACGAGGATCTCCATGTCGGGGTAGCGCTGGCTCCAGCGTGCCATCTGGCGGCAGACCTCCTCCAGCACCCACATCCCTAGTCCGACGATCAGGCCCGCCTCCTCGGCCAGGGGTACGAACTCACTGGCTGAGAGCACGCCGCGCGTCGGATGCTCCCAGCGGACCAGCGCTTCGAACGCCAGGAGCCGGCCGTTGGTCAGGTCGAACTCCGGCTGGTAGTAGAGCCGGAGCCC
>DAHXOA010000074.1 GCA_027365145.1 Acidimicrobiaceae bacterium
TCAGCCGATCCTGGCCAGAGATCGAAGCCTCTACCTCTGGTTGTATAACCCTCGACCGCTCTGGCAGG
Source organism: Acidimicrobiaceae bacterium (assembly GCA_027365145.1). GTDB lineage: Bacteria > Actinomycetota > Acidimicrobiia > Acidimicrobiales > RAAP-2 > JAKADK01. The sequence continues at coordinate 69 of DAHXOA010000074.1, forward strand.
TGGCATATAAGTTTTACTCAACCTCAGTCGAAACTTCAAAGAGAAACAACAGGAGCCGTAGCAGGACCAGATAGGACCGCCGGCAACCAGCGGCACCAGGTTCTGGCGGACGCCGACGACGTTCGGGGTCATCGTCACGTCGCTGCCCCAGGCCCCGACGTCGACGCCGCCGCCGGAATAGATGACGAGCGAGGCCGCGCCCGCCACCAGTGGGTCGATCACCCGGCCTTCGGTGTAGTAGCCGCCACCAGCGACGTTCATGACGAAGCCGCCGTTGAACGCCGCCACCAGCGACGTGGCCTGTGCCGGCTGGATCGGCGCCGTGTAGGTGTAGGGCCCCCCACCGGGGCTCATGGAACCCGAGTAGAGCCTGGCGGACAGGAGCCGGGTGTCCATCCACGCGATCCCGGCCGGCTGCGTGCCTCCCGGCGGGACGAGCGTGGTCTCGTAGACGGCCGGTATCCCGCCGACACGTCGGCCGGCGGGGCTCCAGGTTCCCTCCCCGGCCGCCGCGGACACATCGAATGGCGCCAATGCTGCAGGGGCGGGCAGGGGGACGCCGACGGTGCTCGCCTGCTGCCCACCGGGATTCGGAGGCGTGGTCGTCGTGGGAGGTGTCGCCGCGGTCGACGGCTTCACGGTCGTGGTCGACGATCTCGTCGGAGTGGAGGCGGGCCTCCGGCCAAGGGCGGTCGGTCTGCCGGCTCCGCATGACGCCAGCGTCAACGTCAGCACGGCCAGCACCGACAGGTACGCCAGGGTCCTCACCGCGCGACGAGGAGGGACGGTGGACACCGACGGCAGCCTAGAGGCACCACCCTGTCTGGTGGTGTCGCGGGCCCGGTCCGGTCAGTCCACCAGACCGGCGGACCGGCCGAGCTCCCTGAGGGCGACGAGCGGTCGGGCACCGACGTGGGAGATCACCTCGGCGGCACAGATCCCCCCGAGCCGGGCGCTCTCTACCGGATCGAGACCGTGGGTGATGCCGTAGAGGAAGCCGGCGGCGAACAGGTCTCCGGCGCCGGTGGTGTCGACGACCCGATCCACCGGAGCAGCCGGCACGGCGACCGTTCCGGTGGACATGACGACGACACAGCCGTCGGCACCCCGGGTGATCACCGAGAGCACGCCGAGGTCGCCGATCGCTCCGGCGATGGCCCCGATGTCCCTCGACCCGGCGAGGATGGACGCCTCCTCCTCGTTGGCGAACACGATGTCGACGTCGCCGGCCAGCAGATCGAGGAACTCCTGGCGGTGCCGGTCCACGCAGAACGGGTCGGAGAGCGTCAGGGCCACCGATCCGTCACCGGCGTGGGCCATCTCGATCGCCCGGCGCATGGCCGCCTTCGCCGCCGGCTGCTCCCAGAGGTAGCCCGCGAGGTAGACCACCCCGGCAGCGCCGAGCGACGACTCCCGCAGGTCTGCCTCCCCCAGTTCGGAGGCCACCCCGAGATGGGTCGCCATCGTGCGTTGAGCGTCCTCGGTGACCAGGACCATGCTGTGGCCGGTCACCGAATGGCCGTCCCCGGGCACGGGCTCCGGGTGGAACGCCACGCCGATGCCGGTGATGTCCTTCGTGAAGTCCCGCCCCAGGGGGTCGTCGGCCACCCTGCCCACGAACGCCGCCCTCCCACCCAGGCCGGCGATCCCGGCCATGGTGTTGGCCGCCGATCCGCCCGACGACACGGCAACGGTCCCGAGCGAGTCACGGATGGCAGCCGAGCGGGTGGCGTCAACCAGTTCCATGGCGCCCTTCGTCAGGCCGAGCCGGTCAACAAGAGCATCGTCGACCGTCGCCACCAGGTCGACGAGCGCGTTCCCCACACCGGCGACATCGAAGTCGCCGGTACCCCCGGGGCCGGTACCCCCACCGCCGGTACCCCCGGGGCCGGGCAGGCTCGCGGAGTGGTCGGACGGACGGTCAGTGTCGGAATGCACGGCGCGACGGTAGCCTGCCGGGGATGAGCGCCTCGACGACCGACTGGAACGACGACCAGAGCTCTGTACGGCTCCCGAGGAACGTGGAGCCGCTCCGCTACCGGCTCACGCTGGAGCCGGACCTCGACGCCGCCCGGTTCCAGGGCGAGGTCGCCATCGAGATGGTCGTCCGCGAGCAGACGACCGCGGTCGTCTGCAACGCCGCCGAGCTCGAGATCCACTCGGCGTCCGTCGACGCCGGACCGTCGCCGGCCGGGAGCGGCACCTTCCCGGTGGCGGCCACGTCGATCGTCCTCGACCCGGCGGAGGAACGGGCCACCTTCCACTTCCCCGAACCGCTCCCTGCGGGTCCGGCCACCCTCCACCTCGTCTTCTCGGGGACCCTCAACGACAAGCTGCACGGCTTCTACCGGTCGACCTACACCGACGAGGCTGGCGAGAAGCGGGTCATCGCCACCACCCAGATGGAGGCGACCGATGCCCGGCGGGCGTTCCCGTGCTTCGACGAGCCCGACCGGAAGGCGGTCTTCGAGATCACCCTGGTGGTCGACGACGGCCTCGAGGCCTACTCGAACGGCGCCGTGGCAGAGGTCACCGCCGAGGCGACGAGCGGGCGCCGGCGGGTCCGTTTCGAGCCGACCATGAAGATGTCGACGTACCTGGTCGCCTGCATCGTCGGACCGCTCACCGCTACGGCGCCGAGGGCCGTCGACGGCGTGCCCCTGCGCGTCGTCCACACGCCGGGCAAGGAGCACCTCACGGAGTTCGCCCTCGACGTGGGCGCCCACGCACTGCGCTTCTTCACGGAGTACTTCGGGATCCCGTACCCGGCCGGGAAGCTGGACCTGGTGGCGATCCCCGACTTCGCCTTCGGAGCCATGGAGAACCTCGGGTGCGTGACGTTCCGGGAGTCGGTGCTGCTCGTCGACCCCGCCCAGGCCGCCAGGGTCGAGCTCGAGCGGGTGGCCGACGTCGTCTGCCACGAGATCGCCCACATGTGGTTCGGCGACCTCGTCACCATGAAGTGGTGGAACGGGATCTGGCTGAACGAGGCCTTCGCCACCTTCATGGAGATCCTGGCGGTGGACGCGTTCCGACCGGACTGGCAGCGCTGGGTGAGCTTCGGCACCGAGCGTGAGGCGGCGTTGGCCGTCGACGGCCTCCACACCACCCGACCGGTCGAGTTCGCCGTGGGCCGTCCCGAGGAGGCGCAGGGCATGTTCGACGTGCTCACCTACCAGAAGGGCGGCAGCGTGCTCCGGATGCTCGAGCAGTACCTCGGAGCCGACGTCTTCCGGGACGGCATCCGTCGCTACCTCGCCGCCCACGCCTACGGGAACACCGAGACGGCCGACCTGTGGGACGCGCTCGGTGAGGCGAGCGGGATCCCGGTGGCTTCGATCATGACCACCTGGATCGACCAGGGCGGCTACCCGCTCGTCACGGTCGGTGAGGATGGTGGGCTGACGCAGCGGCCGTTCTCCTACCGGGGAGCTGCCGGCGGCGCTATCGGGTCGGCCTGGGAGGTCCCGGTCCTCACCCGGGCGCTCGCAGACCCGGGCAGCCCCGTCCACCGGCTCCTCCTCTCCTCGCAGCCCGCGACCCCAGTGGGGCCGGGCGGCACGTCCGATCACCCGCCCGTCCTCGTCAACGCGGGCGGGGCCGGCTTCTACCGGGTGGCGTACCCTGCGTCCACCCTCGATCGGCTGGCGGCGGACCTCGGCGCGCTCGCGCCACTGGAGCGCTACAACCTGGTGTCCGACGCATGGGCGGCCGCACTCGCCGGCCAGGGGCCCGTCGAAGGGATCGTCACGCTGGTTGGTGCACTGGGCCGCGCGCTCGAGCCGGACCCGAGCGTCTGGTCCGTGGTGGTCGGGGCCTTCGGATTGTTCGACCGAGTGATCCCCGACGACGACCGAGGCACCCTCCAGGACGCGGTGCGCGCGCTCTTCCGGCCGGTCGCCGATCGGCTGGGATGGGACCCGGTCGCGGGTGAAGGCGAGCGCATCCCCTCCCTGCGGGCCATGATCGTGCGCGCCCTGGGCACGATCGGGGCCGATCCGCAGGTCCGTACCGAGGCGAGGCGCCGCTTCGAGTCGGCGATCGCCGGCGGGGGCGACGACAGGGGACCGGGACTCCACCCCGACATCGAGTCGGCGGTGCTCGACGTGGTGGCAGCCGAGGGCGGCGAGCGCCACTACGACGCCATGCTGGCCCGGTATCGTTCGCCCGCCACCCCCCAGGAGGAGAACCGCTACCTCTACGGGCTGGCGGCCTTCGACGAACCCCGCCTCGCCGAACGGACGTTCTCGCTGGCTCTGGAGGAGGTCCGCACCCAGAACGCACCGTTCGTCCTCCAGGCTCTGGTGGCAAACCGGGTCACCGGACCGGCGACGTGGCAACGGGTGACCTCCGAATGGTCGGCACTCGTCGAGCGCTTCCCGGCCAACATCCTGCCCCGGATGCTCGACGGCGTGCGTGGGCTGTGCGGTCCCGGCTCGCCCGCCGCCGAGGTGCGGGCCTTCGTGGAGCACCACCCGCTCCCGTCCGGAGGGAAGACGGTCGACCAGATCCTCGAGCGCCTCGACGTCAACGTGGCCTTCGGCAACCGGGAAGCGAGCGGCCTGGCCGCCGTGCTACGTCGGGGGCTGGTCGCGCCCACCGGCGGCACTCCGGTGTGAGCGACCGGATCGCCGTCTCGACGCGATGAGCCCCGGGATCGTCCTCGGTGTCTTCGGGCTGATCTTCGTGGCGGAGATCCCCGACAAGACGATGGTAGCCACGCTTATCCTGGGCAGCCGCCACCGCCCCGTGCTGGTCTGGATCGGGGCGGTGGCGGCCTTCGCGGTCCAGGTCGCCCTGGCCGTGGCGGCAGGACGCGCCGTCGGTCTGCTCCCGCACCGCTGGGTCGAGGGGCTCACTGCCCTTCTATTCGGCGCGGGTGCCCTCTACCTGCTGGTCGTCCCCGAGCGGCGGGCGACGGAACGGGCCGGGACGGCTGTGGCGACCGGCGAGCGCCGGGGATGGCGCACGGTGGCGACCGCCTTCGCCGTCATCGCCGTGGGCGAGCTCGGGGACCTGACCCAGATCCTCACCGCCGACCTGTCCGCCCGCTACCACCAGCCGGTCTCGGTGTTCGTCGGTGCCTTCGGAGCGCTGGCCGTCGTGTCCGCCATCGGCGCCTTCGGCGGCAACGCGCTGCTCCGGGTCGTCCCCGTGGAGCGCATCCGGATGGCGGGCGGCGTCGTGCTGGCCGGCCTGGCCGTCTACTCGGCCGTCTCCCTGCTGCGGGGGTGAGCGCGTGCCGTGCCCGTGCCGTGCCGTGCCGTGCCGTGCCGTGCCGTGCCGTGCCACAGTGGGCGCCATGAACCCGGCGCCACCACCCTTCCCGACCCACCGCCTCGGACAGCTCGTGGACCTGGCCCGGGACACTCCGGGGTTCATGCCCGATGACGAGGGTCTGGCCCTCCACGACGCTGCCGTGCGTGCCGGCCGTGCGTTCGACGGGGCCACCCTCGTGGAGGTCGGCGCCTGGTGCGGGAAGTCGACGGTGTACCTGGGAGCGGCCGCGGAGCAGACCGGAGCGGTCCTCTTCAGCCTGGACCACCACCACGGCTCGGAGGAGAACCAGGTCGGATGGGAGCACCACGACGCCGGCCTGGTCGACCCGGACACCGGGAGGATCGACACCCTGCCGTCGTGGAGGCACACGGTCGTCACCGCCAGGCTGGAGGCATCGGTCGTCGGCGTGGTCGGTGAGTCGGCGACGGTCGCCGACCACTGGGGCACGCCCATCGCGCTCTGCTTCATCGATGGCGGGCACGGGGAGGGGCCGGCCTGGGCGGACTACCGCGGATGGGCTCCCCATGTGCGGACGGGTGGCTGGCTCGCCATCCACGACGTGTTCCCGGACCCGGCTGACGGGGGGCGTCCGCCGTTCGACCTGTGGCAGGCGGCGCTGCGCTCCGGACTGTTCATCGAGGACGGGGCGTGCGGGTCGCTGCGCGTCCTGCGCCGCGTCGATGGCGCCTGACCGCTCCCCCGCGGGACTGTGCTCAGGGGGACTGTG
>DAHXOA010000089.1 GCA_027365145.1 Acidimicrobiaceae bacterium
CTCGGTGGCAGGGCTACCTCTTCCCCCCGGTGGACTTGTCCGCCGTCCTCCGTTCCGCTCCCCCCACCACGGGGCATCTCCCGTGTCCATGATCGGTGGGGGCACCAGCTTGATGCGTCCGGGAGAGATCAGCCTCGCCCACGGGGGTGTGCTGTTCCTCGACGAGTTGGGTGAGTTCCCGGTTCCCGTGCTCGACGCCCTCCGCCAGCCACTCGAAGACGGGCAGGTCAGGGTGGTCCGGGCCCGCGGGTCTGTCACGTTCCCGGCTCGGATGGTGTTGGTGGCGGCGATGAACCCGTGCCCATGTGGTGAAGGGGGAGCGCCCGGTGCCTGCCGGTGCACCCCGGCCGCCCGCCTGCGGTACGCACGGCGGATCTCCGCGCCCCTGCTCGACCGGTTCGACCTGGCCATCCGCGTGGATCGGCCGTCGGTGGAGGCGCTCGTGGGGGAGGCCGCCGAGGAGTCCACGATGACGGTCGCCGGCCGTGTCGCCGCCAACCGTCTCCGGGCCCGGGACCGCGGCGTACGGGTGAACGCCGAGATCCCGGGGGCGGCGCTGGCAGAACTGGTTCCGGTCGCCAGTGAGGCGGAGGCACTCCTCGAACGCCGACTACGCGACGGCAGCCTCAGCGCCCGAGGGCTGCACCGTGTCCGGCGTATCGCCAGGACCCTGGCAGACATCGACGGTGTCGGTGAGGTGGTCGACGTGGGCCACGTGGCAGAGGCGCTCCTCCTGCGGTGTCGACGAGACATCCTTCTCGGAGGCGACCGATGACGGCGCCGGTCCCACCGCTTCCGCCGCTCACGGACGCCGAGGCCGCCTGTGCGGCGGCGCTGGCTTCTCTCCCGGGCATGACGCCGGTCCGCTTGACCAGGGTCCTCGCCGGCGCATCCCCGATCGAAGCCTGGTTGGCGCTGCGCTCGGGGGAGCACGCCGTCGATCCCGACGGCCGCTTCAGGGGTGCTGCCCGTCGCTCTTGCCCCGATCACGTGCTGGGAGCGTACCGGGAGCACCGGATCACCGTCCTTCTCCACGGTCGAGCCGGCTACCCGCCGGCACTCCTCGGGGATCCGGGTGCCCCGGCCGTCCTGTTCGCCCTTGGGGATCCATCGGCTGCCGGAGGTCGCGACGGGGTGGCCGTGGTCGGCACCCGGTCGGCAACCCCCTATGGGTGCCAGGTCGCCTCCGAGCTCGGCCGGGACCTGGCCCGAGCTGGCATCGCCGTGATCTCGGGCCTTGCAGTGGGGATCGACGGGGCGGCCCATGCCGGAGCGGTCCGGGCGCAAGCAGGTACCGCGCCGGTTGCCGTCGTCGGGACCGGTCTCGATGTGGTCTACCCAGCCGAGAGCCGTGGGCTCTGGGAAGCGCTCCGCATCACCGGTGTCATCTTCTCGGAGTCCCCGCTCGGGACCCGTCCCAACCCTCGGGTGTTCCCGGCCCGGAACCGGATCATCGCCGGCCTGGCCCGGGTTGTCGTGGTCGTCGAGAGCCACGTCTCCGGCGGTGCGCTGACGACGGCCGAGGCCGCGGCCCGGCGTGGGATCACCGTCTGCGCCGTCCCGGGATCGGTCCGGAGCCCGGCGTCACGGGGGACCAACGGGCTGCTCGTCGACGGATGCGTGCCGGTGCGGGACGCCGAGGACGTCCTGGTGGCGGTGGCATTGGCCGGACGCGGGCGTGATGCCCCCGCCCCGCTTCCCCGGTCGGGATCGCTCGTGGCCGCGCGCCGGTCGTCCCGCCGGGCCAGGGGCAGTGCTGCTGTCGCTGCGCCGTCCCGGGACCGAGCCGTCCCCAGCCTATCAGCCGTCGAGACTCGAGTGCTCTCGGTCGTCGACGACGTCCCCACCTCCATCGAGACGGTCCTTGCCCGGAGCGGGCTCGGGCTGCCGGACGTCGCCTATGCCTGTGACCGTCTCGTCGAGTCCGGCGTGCTCCGAAGCGGGGAGGGGTGGTGGGCCCGTGCGTGACGCTCCCGCTGTACCCTCCTCATATGTCCTCGGTCCACGGCCTGCCGGGCATCGGTCGGATCGGCCTGGTGCTACCCACGGGGACGCGGACCTCGTCGACGACCGAGGGGGCGCTCGGCGTGGGCCGTGAGGCGGGAGGCCGTCGGGGCAGACCGGCGACCCGCGGCGCCAACCATGAGGGGGCCGGCGATCATCTCGGCACGTTCGACATGATCGCCGAGCTCGCCCGCCACGCCGAACGGACCGGCTTCGACGCCCTGTGGGTGGAAGACGGCGCCCACCAGGAGCTCGAGGCCTGTTCGGTGCTCGGGGCGCTGGCGATGGTCGTCGTCCGGCCGTCGTTGGGCGTGCTCGTCGCCGACCCGTTCCGGCGGCATCCGTCGATGCTCGCCAAACAGGTGACCACGGTGGACGTGCTGGCGGGAGGACGAGCCGTGCTCGGGATCGCTCCTCCCACCGGTCCCGCAAGGCAGTTCGCCGAGGTGCTGCAGGTGGTACGGGCATTGTTCACGGTCGACGCACCGACATGGACCGGCCAGTGGTACCGGCTGGCCGGCGCGGCAAACCGGCCACCTCCGACCCGTCCGGGGGGCTGCCCCGTCCTGGTGGGCCCCGTCCACAATGACCCCGACGCGACCGGTGTCGGCTCGGAGGGGCGGCCCGGCGACGGAGCTGATGGGGGATCCCCTTCCGACGACGTTGGCCTCGAGCTGGCGGCACGGTACGCGGACGGGGTGATCTTCGCCGGCGGCGCGGACGGCGTGGCCCGGGCCGCCGATCGCCTGTCCCGGTGGTGCCAGGAGGTGGGCAGGAATCTCTCTGGGCTCACGCTCCTGTGGGCTGGCGACGTCGAGGCCGGTCCGTCCCTTGGCGGGGAGCTCCGCAGCCTGGTCGACGCCGGGATCCAGGGCTTTGCCGTCCGTATCACCCCTCGGCGGGCCGCAGGGCCGGGCAGTTCGTCCCCCGCCGTCGTGCTCCCCGATCCCGACGACATGACCGTGGTGGCTGGCGCGCTCCGAGGGGTCGTCGGGTGCGGCGAGCGACCAGCGGGAGCTACGGGTCGTTCGGCTACTGATCGCTCGACTGCATCACCACCCGGTCCGTGCGGACCCGGTACTTGACCCGCACCTCCCCGGGCTGGCGCATCGGGTAGCTGTCCACACCCAGGTACTTCTTCGCCAACGCGTCGACGTGCTCGTCAGCGCCCTGCTCCTCCGGCTCGGCGACGCCCCGGACGACCAGCACGTTGTACGGGTCCTCGGGATCGACGATGGACACGGCGACGTGGGGGTCGCGGACGAGGTTGGTGTGCTTGGCCCGACCCTTGGCCGTGTTGAAGATCAGGTCGTCCCCGTCCACGTCGATCCACACCGGCGTGAGCTGCGGGCGCCCCTGGGCGTCGACGGTGGCCACGGTGGCGATGATCGGTCGCAGTGCCAGCGCTCGGGCTCGGGTGGAGAGTGCCGCTGTCATACTCACTCCTCTGGTCGGATGCGGATCTGGTTCGGATGCGGATCTGGTTCGGATGTGGATCTGGTCGGATGTGGACGGATCCCGTTCACACCGGACTCATCTAGACGCTACACGGCCCGGGATGCCTGAGCCGGCGTGGTGGTACCGTGCCGGCATGCCGATCGGCGCACATGTCCGTGCGGGAGGCGGTCTGGTCCCAGCGCTCGAACGGGGTGCCGGCGTCGGCGCCGACGTGGTCCAGATCTTCACGCAGAGCCCGCGCGCCTGGAAGCCGGCGCAGTATGCGCCGGAGGTGCTCGAGGCGTACCGGGTGGCAGCGGCTGTCCACCCGTCGGTAACGGCGACGTACTGCCATGCCACCTACCTGATCAACCTGGCGACGCCCGACCCCGAGCTGTTGGAAAAGTCGACGGCGTGCCTCCGCTCCAACCTGGTCACCGCCCAGGGCATCGGGTCCGACGGGCTGGTCCTCCACATCGGGAGCCACCGGGGGAGCGGCTTCGACCGGGCGGTGCCCCAAGTGGCAGCGGCCCTGGTCGACGCGCTCGACGCGGTCACCTCACACGGCGGTGATCACGGGGAGGAGGTGTGCCCGATCCTGCTCGAGAACGCGGCTGGGGCCGGCGACACCGTCGGCCGGTCGTTCGAGGAGCTGGCCCAGGTCATCGCCGCCGCGGGGGGTGACGAGCGTCTGGGGATCTGCGTCGACACCCAGCACCTGTGGGCTTCGGGGGTGCCGTTCGGCACGGTCGAGGCGGCGGACGACGTCGTCGTCGCCATCGACGCTACCGTCGGGCTGCCCCGTCTCCGGTGCCTGCACCTCAACGACTCCAAGGTGCCCTTCGGCGCCAACAGGGACCGTCACGAGAACCTGGGCGAAGGCACGATCGGAGCTGACGGGCTGGCGGCCTTGCTGGGCCATGTGGCCCTTGCCGGTGTTCCAGCGATCCTCGAGGTACCCGGCGACGGGGACGGTCCGCGCCGGGAGGACGTCCTGGCCGCCCGTGACGTTCTGGACCGCGGCCGCGCCCTGCGGGGGCGGGCCTGAGCACGCCTAGTGTCACGAACCCGGTGTCACGAACCTGGCGTCACGCCCGGTGGTGTGTCGACGTGCCGGCACGGTGGCGTGCCGAAGCCGTGACGCCGGGCTAGCGTCGCCCCTGGAGCCGGCGCGGGCTCCGGATCATCCGGGAGACGAGGAGAGGAGCGTTGTCCATGGCCACGGCCACCCGCACCGAGACCGATTCCATGGGAGCCGTCGAGGTACCTGTCGATCGCTACTGGGGTGCGCAGACGGCGCGGTCCCTCCACCACTTCCCCATCGGCACCGACCTGATGCCTCCCCCGCTCATCCGGGCGCTCGGGATCCTGAAGGAGGCTTCGGCCCGGGTCAACGCCGAGCTGGGCAAGCTCCCGCCGGAGAAGGCCGAGCTCATCGTGGCCGCCGCACGGGAGGTCGCCTCGGGCGCCCTCGACGACCACTTTCCCCTGAAGATCTGGCAGACCGGCAGCGGCACCCAGACCAACATGAACGCCAACGAGGTCATCGCCAACCGGGCCATCGAGCTGGCCGGTGGGGTCATGGGCTCGAAAGTGCCGGTGCACCCCAACGACGACGTCAACATGTCCCAGTCGTCCAACGACACCTTCCCGACGGCGATGCACATCGCCGCGGTGGAGGAGATCACCCACCGCCTCCTGCCTGCCGTCCGCCACCTGCGGGAGACCCTGGCGGCGAAGGCGGCGGCGTTCATGACCATCACCAAGATCGGCCGTACCCACCTCATGGACGCCGTCCCGCTAACCCTCGGCCAGGAGCTCTCCGGCTACGTGGCCCAGCTCGACGCCGACCTCCGCCGGGTCGAAGGGTCGCTCCCGGACCTCTACGAGCTGGCCGCCGGAGGGACGGCAGTAGGGACCGGGCTGAACACGCATCCCGAGTTCGGGACCAGGGTGGCAGCCGCCATCGCCGAGATCACCGGCCTGCCCTTCACCTCCGCCCCGAACAAGTTCGCGGCACTGGCGGCCCACGACGGTCTCGTCGCAGCCAGCGGAGCGCTGCGTACGCTGGCGGTCTCGCTCACGAAGATCGCCGACGACATCCGCTGGCTCGGTTCGGGGCCGCGTTGCGGGATCGGCGAGCTCTCCCTCCCGGAGAACGAGCCCGGATCGTCGATCATGCCCGGCAAGGTGAACCCGACCCAGAGCGAAGCGATGATCATGGTGTGCATCCAGGTGATGGCCAACGACGCCGGGGTCGCCATCGCCGGATCGCGGGGCAACCTGGAGCTCAACGTGTGCAAACCGGTCATCATCCACAACGTCATGCACTCCATCACCCTCCTCACCGGAGCGTGCGGCGCGTTCACCCGATTCTGCGTGGAGGGGATAGAGCCGAACGAGTCCCGGATCAGCCAGCACCTGGAGAACTCCCTGATGCTGGTGACGGCGCTCAACCCACTGATCGGCTACGACCGGGCGGCCCAGGTGGCCAAGAAGGCCCACCACGAGGGCATCACCCTGCGGGAGTCGGCGCTGGCACTCGGGTTCCTCACCGAAGAGCAGTTCGACGGGGCCGTGCGACCGGAGTCGATGACCCATCCCTGAGCTCCTCGACCCCGGCGCCATCCAGGCGGCGATCACCGGTGCAGACGGCCTCGGCGGCCTGCGGTGGGAGCTGTCCGGCGGGGCGCTGACCCGGACCGTCGACCTCGGCAGCTTCGCCGAAGCACTGGACTACGTGGTAACGGTCGGAGCGCTGGCCGAGGCGGCCGATCACCACCCGGACATCGAGATCCGCTACCGGGCCGTGACGCTGCGGCTCTCCAGCCACGATGCCGACGGGATCACCAGACGCGACGTGTCACTGGCACGGGAGATCGACGCTCTCGCGCCGCCGCCGCCACCACCACCTGCGGTTCCGCCGTCCAGCGGGGGTTGACCAGGACGTCCTGTCAGCCGACCGGGAGGTCCCAGAGCGGGAACCACCGGTCGAGGTCGGCCTCGATGGTGAGGTCGCCGGCGAGGAGGCTCTTCAGCTTCAGCTCCTCTTCCATGGAGCGATGTTCGTGACCGTCGGGCACGAACGGGTAGAACGAGCCGCGTTTGAAGAGATAGACGAGATAGCCGGTGGAACGCACCACCGAGCCGGGACCTGGTACCTCGATCTCGTCGCCCTGGCCCGAACCGGCCGGCGCCGTGGCCATGCCGAAGACCGAGCACAAGAGCTGGGGTCCATATCCTGCGTCGGAGAGCGACGAATTGACCAGGTGCACCCGGGTGACCAGGGCCTCGATGTCGGGGTTCTCCACCACCACCCAGTGGTAGCCATAGGCGTCCTCGGCGCTGCGGATCGCCCCCCCGTCGCCGTCGCCGTCGTCGATCTGGAGGAGCTTCACCACCTCGGCTTGCATCTCCTCGAACGCCTGGCCGGTCGGCGGCTTGTAGCAGATCCCGGCGTGCCCGGAGATCGTGAGGCCGGCTGCGCTCTGGAGGGTGATGGCTGCCGACGGGAGGGCGAACAGGGTGTCCAGGTTCGCCTGGACCGGCTTGGTCCGTCCGAGCAGGGTGTCGAGCAGTCCCATCAGGCGCCCGTCATGCCGGGCGCGCCAGTTCTGCCTCGATCTTGGAGAGCTGGTCCAGTCGCTTCTGGAGCGAGGGATGGGTGGAGAACACGGTCGAGAGGCTGACGCCGTTCCGGGCGGTGGCCGGGGTGAAGTAGAAGGCGTTGAAGCTCTCGGCTTTCCGGAGGTCCCGGGTGGGGATGCGGGACATCTCGCCGTTCACCTTCACCAGCGCCGATGCCAGCGCCGACGGCTTCCCCGTGAGCAGGGCCCCCGAACGGTCGGCGGCCAGCTCCCGGTAGCGGGAGAGCGCCCGGGTGAGCATGAAGCTGATGGCGTAGACGACGATGGAGACCAGCAGCACGCCCATCTCGATCATGGCGAGGTTGCCGCCGCCCGATCCTCCTCTCCCGCCCCGGCCCCGAGCGCCGCCGTAGCCACCGCCGAAGCCGCCGAGCAGCCCCATCCACAGCATCATCCTGGTCGTGATGCCGGCCACCATGCCGAGGAAGCTGGCGATGGTCATGACGGCGACGTCCCGGTGGGCCACATGGGAGAGCTCGTGGGCCAGCACCGCCTCGAGCTCGGCCTCGTCCAGGCGCCGGATCAGCCCGCTGGTGGCACAGATGACGGCGTTGTTCGGGCTCCGACCTGTGGCGAAGGCGTTGGGCACGTCCACGTTGGCCAGCGCCACCCGGGGCTTCTTCATGTCGGCCAGGGCGCACAGGCGGTCGATGACGCCGTGCAGCTCGGGGGCCTGCTCCGCCGTCACGAGATGACCCCCCATGCCGTAGAGGGCGATCTTGTCGGAGAACCAGTACTGGCAGAAGAGGACGGCGGCGGCGATGACCAGGACCAGGGCCATGGAGACCCCGAAGGCGACGAGCAACCCGATGACGGCGCCGTAGAGGACGACGATCAGGAGCCCGGTGACGAACATCCTGATCGTGAGGCCCCGGTCGGAGGCGATGTTGCGTGCTGTGCTCATGTGCTCCCTCGCTCAGATGCGTTCCGATGGTGGTGGTGGTGGTGTCTGCCGCCGACCCGCTGACCGGTCGGGGCTCCGCCGGTCATGGGGCTGCCGACTCCCCGGCGGTGGCGGCTTCAGGCGGGTTCCCGGGACTCGGGGTGCCGGCGTTCCCTTCGACCTCGATGGCGTCGACGGCGTCGACGGCGTCGGGGGTGTCGTCATCGTCGTCGTCGGCCGTTCCGGTGGCTGAGCTGCCGGGAGAGTGGGGGAGCGCCGCCGGTGCCGGCCCCTGGGTCTCGGCTTTCAACGCCGCCAGCTCTGCCTCGACGCCGAAGGACGACGATGCCTGGTCGAGCTGGGCCTGGATGTCGTCGACCGGCTGGGTCAGATCGGTCAGGGCACCGGAGGCCAGGAGCTCGTCCATCGCCCCCGCTCGCGCCTGCATGCTGGCGATCTTGTCCTGGGTGCGCTGCATGGCCAGCCCGGCGTCGCTCATCGACGTCGAGATCCCCGACACCGCCTCGCCGATCTTCGTCTGGGCCTGGGCGGCGGTGTAGGTCGCCTTCATCGTCTCCTTCTGGGTACGGAAGGCATCGACGCGTGACTGCAGGGTGCGAGCGGTCTCGATGAGCTTCTGCTCCTGCTCGCGGATCTGGGTGTGCTGGGTCTCCAGGTCGGAGAGCTGCCCGGCGAGCGTCGCCCGGCGGGAGAGTGCCTCGCGTGCGAGGTCTTCGTTGCCCTGCCCGAGCGCGGCCTTGGCCTGCTGCTGGAGCTTGTCCGCCTGTTGCTGGAGCTGCCCGGCCTGGAGCTCGATCCGCTTCTTGGCGGTGGTGACGTCGGCCACGCTCCGACGTACCTTCTGGAGCTGCTCGAGCTGCTTCTGGTAGGAGAGATCGAGCGTCTCGCGCGGGTCTTCGTGCTTGTCGAGGATCTTGTTCGTCTTGGCCTGCATGATGCCCGAGATGCGCTTCATAACGCCCATGGTGGGGGATCCTCCTCGTCCTTCGACCGTGCAGCTTAGGTGGTGGCGGGCCGGTAGCGTGATCACCGTGCCCGAGTCTCTCTGCCTCCTCACCGTCCATGCCCATCCCGACGACGAGTCCTCCAAAGGGCCGGCGACGGTTGCTCTTTACCACAGCCGTGGTGTCCATACCGTACTGGTGTGCTGTACCGGCGGGGAAGAGGGCGACATCCTGAACCCGGCGATGGATCTGCCCGAGGTGCGGGCCGACATCGCTGCCCAGCGCCGCGCCGAGCTGGCCGATGCGGCGTCGATCATCGGGTACGACGAGGTGGCGATGCTCGGCTACCGGGATTCGGGGATGCCCGGAAGCGAGGCGAACGACCGCCCGGAGTGCTTCGCCCGTGCCCCCGAGGACGAGGCGATCGGCCGGCTGGTGGCGGTCGTCCGCCGGACGCGCCCCCAGGTGGTCATCGCCTATGGCGACGAGCAGTCGGGGTATCCCCACCCGGACCATCTGCGGGTCCACGACATCGCCGTGGCCGCCTTCGCCGCCGCCGGGGACCCCGGTGCGTTCCCCGGCACCGGAGACCCGTGGCAACCGGCGAAGCTCTATTACACGACGTTCTCCTCGAAGCGTTTCCGGGCGGTCCACCAGAAATTCCTCGATCTGGGGCTGGAGTCACCCTTCGACGAGAAGT
>DAHXOA010000101.1 GCA_027365145.1 Acidimicrobiaceae bacterium
GTGTCCCGGCGCATCTGGCGCATCACGTTGCCGAAACCACCGGCCCCGCCTCCGCTGGCACCCATCCCGCGTCCGTGCATCAAGCTGCGACCCTAGTGTCGCTCCCAGGGTGACCGGTCGGTGGTCGGTGGTCGGTGGCCAGTGGTCGGTGGTCGGTGATCTGGCGACGGGTGTCAGCGGGTGACGAGTCCCCGCCCGGTGATCGGGGGGAGATCGAGCGCGGTGAGCAGTCCCGCCCGGCTCTCGACCACGGCGGGAATGGCGTTGACCAGGCGCATGGCGGTGGCCTTCAGGCCGGCGGTGTTGTGGTCGCCGTCGCTCCCGAGCAGCTGGAGGTCGAGCGTGTAGTTCGGCTCGCCGCTGACCTGCACCCGGTAGCACCCGTGCCCCGCCGGCTGGGGCCACTCGGGTCCGAGGTCATCGTGGAGCCGGGTGACGTGTTCAAGGACGATGCGGGCAACCCCGTCCCGCATGCCGCGCAGTTCGAAGTGGAGGGCGGCCACGGTGCCCGCCTCGATGGTTCCCGCGTCGACCTCGAACGTGGTGGCGGCGGGGAGCCGCTCGTAGAACTCCTCGATGGAGTCGAGCTCGACATCGAGGCCGGCGGCGAGCTGGCGCACCACGCTTCCCCAGGCCATGGAGAGCACACCCGGCTGCAGGATCATCGGGATCTGGTCGAGGGGACGGCCGAAGCCCATGATGTCGAAGAGCACCATCGCCTGGTTGTAGGTGTTGTAGTTGAGGATCTCGGAGACCCGCACCTCGTCGATCCGCTCGCTCACCCCGGTCAGCACCAGTGCCAGCGCGTCGTTGGCGAACCCGGGGTCGACCCCGTTCACGAAGAGGGACGCTCCGCCCGCCACGGCCGCCTCGACGATCGGGTCGATCATCGAGGCGTCCACCACTCCGAAGGGGTACTGGAGGAAGACCGGCCCGCTCGAAACGACGTTGATCCCGGCCCGCAGCATGCGTTGGATGTCCCCGAGCGCCTCGAACAATCGGTGGTCGGCCATGGCGGTGTGCACGATCACGTCGGGTTCGAGAGCGAAGAGCGCGTCGGCGTCGCCGGTGGCGGCGATCCCGAGGTTGCGGCCCAGATGAGCCAGCTCCCCGGCGTCCTTGCCCACCTTGTCGGGGTTGGACACCCACAGCCCCACCAGTTCGAGGTCGGGCCGGGCGTCGATGCCGGCGATGGCGTGGACGCCGACGTTGCCGGTGCTCCAAGCGACGACGCGGTAGGTCTTGTCCATCATGTGCTCCTTCGGGTTCGGGAGTTCAGCGGGTTCCGGAGTTCAGCGGGTTCGGGAGTTCAGAGGTCGGGCAGGCCCATGTCGAGGTTGGGCCCCTCGATGCCTCCGTCGACCTCGAGGACCTTACCGGTGACGTAGGAGCCGGCCTCTGACGCCAGGTAGACCACCGTGGCCGCGATGTCGTCGGGGTCGCCGATGCGCCCGAGCGGCGTGCCGGCTTCGAGGGCCGTTTTGAGTGCCTCGGTCTGCATCACGATGTCGAGCGCCGAGGTGGCGACCGATCCCACGGCGATGGCGTTCACTCGGATGCGTGGAGACAGGTCGGCAGCGGCCAGCCGGGTGTAGTGGGCGAGCGCGGCCTTCGCCGTTCCGTAGGCCAGATAGCCGCGGCCGGCGACCCGGCCCATCGCCGAGGAGATGTTGACCGCGGACCCTCCGCCGTGTTCGAGCATCAGCGGTACCGCCGGCCGCAACAGGGCGTGGGCGGTGGCCACGTTGAAGTGGAACGCCTGCTCCATGCGTCCTGGCGAGGTGTCGAGGAACGGTCGGGGCATGGCGCCGCCCACGTTGTTCACCACCAGGTCGAGTCGTCCGAACGCGTGGCGAGCGCGCTCGACCAGCCCGGCGACGGCATCGAGGTCGCTGAGGTCGGCCGGGACGATCTCTGCCCGCCGCCCGGCGGCCACGATCGTGTCGGCGACCGCCTGGAGCTGGTCGGCCGACCGGGCCGAGAGCACCACGTCGGCCCCGGCCTCGGCCAGCGCCAACGCGGTGGCGGCTCCGATGCCGCGGCCGGCGCCGGTGACGATGGCCACCTGGTCGGTGAGGCGAAAGCGGTCGAGAATCATCGATGGTCCCTCCCGGTACCGTCCCGGTCCGTCCGGTCGGCTGGCTGGCTCGCTGGTCGGCTGGCTGGCTAGTTGTAACACGTTCTCGTTCCGGCTGCTTCGGGTTCGCCCTCGGCGGCAGTTCCCGACGCCTGATCACCAGCAGTGTGGTCGAATACAGAGATGGACGTCTCCGACCTTCTGATCGAGCTCTACGACCGCATCCCTCCGTTGGTGGCCGCAGCCGTCGACGGTCTCGATGCGGAGCAGCTGGCGGAGTCGCCGGCACCCGGCACCAATTCGATCGGGTGGCTGGCGTGGCACCTCAGCCGGGTCCAGGACCACCACGTCTCGGAGATCCTCGGGAGCGAACAGGAGTGGGTGACCGGTCCGTGGGCGGCACGGTTCGGGCTGGCGCCCGATCCGTCCAATACCGGCTACGGGCATTCGGGGACCGACGTCGCGGCGGTCCGACCGGAGCGTGCCCAGGTGGTCGTCGACTACCTCGCCGCGGTGGACCGCCGGACGCGGTCGCTGCTCGAGGGACTGGCGCCGGCCGACCTCGACCGTGTCGTCGACCGGCGGTGGGACCCTCCGGTGACGCTCGGCGTGCGACTGGTGAGCATCGCCGACGACTGCATCCAGCATGCCGGGCAGGCGGCGTACGTGCGTGGGTTGCTGGGTGACTGAGCCGCGGTCGCCGGCCGGGGCCGCGAGGCGCCGGAGACGGTCCGCGGGCGACCCGGCGCGCCGGCCGTGACGCTCGCGCTCACCCTGGTCGATGCGTTCACCGATCAGCCTTTCGGTGGCAATCCGGCGGCGGTCGCCGTGATCGACGGTTTCCCCGACGACCGCCGTCTGCAGGCGGTCGCTGCGGAGATGAACCAGTCGGAGACCGCGTTCGTGGTCCGCCGGGAGTCGGGCGGGTACGACCTGCGGTGGTTCACCCCGACCGTCGAGGTGGACCTGTGCGGGCATGCGACCCTGGCCGCCGCCCACGTGCTGGGAGGAACCGCCTGCTTCCACACCCGCAGCGGGGCGCTCGACTGCAGGGCGGTGGAGGGGGGCTGGATCGAGATGGACTTCCCGTCGGACCGCCCGGCTCCGGCGATCGCACCGGAGGGACTGAAGCTGGCCGGCATCCGCTGGTACGGGACCGGCCGCTTCTACGCCCTGGCCGAGATCGAGGACGCGGACGCGGTGCGCACGCTCGAGCTCGACGTGGCCGGGTTGCCCGCCATCGGAATCGGCGCCCTGATCGTCACCGCCCCCGGCGACGGCGACGGGGGCGACTGCGTCAGCCGGGTGTTCGCTCCGGGCTACGGCATCCCCGAGGACCCGGTGACCGGCTCGGCCCATTGCACGCTGGCGCCGTTCTGGGGCGACCGGCTCGGCCGTTCCTCGCTGGTGGGGGAGCAGGCCTCGGCCAGGGGTGGGACGGTGTCGATGCGGGTCGAGGGCGACCGGGTGGTGCTCGGAGGCCGGGCGGTGACGGTCGCCAGGCTCCAGCTCGTGGTGTGACGGCCGGTCAGGCCGGCCGGGTGGACGGAAGGCCGAGCTTGCGGTGGTCCCACGAGACCACCCGGTCCACGTGCAGCTTGGCCACGATCCGCTTGTTGAGCATGGTCTCGACGAACGGGCGGAGCTCCTC
This sequence comes from Acidimicrobiaceae bacterium, assembly GCA_027365145.1. Lineage (GTDB taxonomy): Bacteria > Actinomycetota > Acidimicrobiia > Acidimicrobiales > RAAP-2 > JAKADK01. Next base: position 3,729 of record DAHXOA010000101.1, read on the forward strand.
GGTGTACGGGCCGTAGTACCGCTCGAACAGGTCGACCCCCAGCTCCCACATCCGTTCCGGCTCGTCGATGATCTCGGCGGTGCCGACCAGCTCGACCCCCCGGAGCTCCTCGTAGTAGTCGCCGTCCTCGACCATGCAGGTGAGCCGCGGGTCGCGCCTGAGGTTGAGCGCCTTCTGGGCCTTGGCCTTGGTCTCGATGGCGATCGTGCCCTCGAGGAAGCCGTACCACATGGCCACCGCGTGGATGGATCCGTCGTGGTTGAGCGTGCACATGGTCATGGCCCGGCGCTCGTGGAGGAAGGCGTCGACCTCGTCGGGGCTCATGCGGATGAGATCGCGCTGGTTGACGCCGTGGCCCATCTGCTGAGGTGGTGTGTCGGTCTGCTCGTCGGCCATGGTCTCCTCCGTGGTGCACCCACCCCTGGAGCGCTCCCCCGGCGAGCGTAGCGGCGAGCCCGGGACCGGGTCGTCCCGGCCGGCCAGGCCGGTCAGTGCCCGCCGTGTCCGCGCCGGTGGCGCACCCGCGGCGGGGTGCTGGCGGAAGAGGGCCCCGATGCCTCGTAGGCTGCCGCGATGCCGTTGTCGACCAGTGCCACCGACCCGAGGATCCCCCGGGTGCATGCTCGCCGGCTCCCCCGACCCACCAAGCGGCAGCTCGCCCGGCGGAGTGCGGTGATCGCCGAGGTGACCGCCAAGCGCTTCTCCGGGGTGGCGTTCCGCCAGGTTCGCCACGCCCGGAGCGGATCACTTCCGCTGGCCGCGCTGGCCAGGCCGCTGCGCAAGACGTTCGAGGATCTCGGTGGCACCTACATGAAGTTCGGGCAGCTGGTGGCGTCCTCGCCGGGGGTGTTCGGGGAGGAGTTCGCCGACGAGTTCCGGACCTGTCTGGACACCGGACCCGTCGTCGCGTTCGAGACGGTGCGCGACGTGATCGAGGGTGATCTGGGCATGCCCCTCCACGAGGCGTACAGCCACTTCGACACCGCGCCGATCGGACGGGCGTCCATCGCGGTCGTCCACCGCGCCACCACGGTGGAGGGTACCGACGTGGCGGTCAAGGTGCTCCGCCCCGGCATCGAGGCCAGCGTGGCCGTCGATCTCGATCTGCTGCAGCCCCTGTTGGAGCTGGTGGCCCGCCAGACCGGCGACCAGTCGGCGGGGACGTTGCTCCAGCTCTTCGCCGGCTTCCGGGAGCAGATCGGCGAGGAGCTCGACCTGCGGAACGAGGCCCGGGCCATGGCTGCCTTCCGCCTGCTGCTCGAGGAGGTCGACCTTCCTCTCATGGTGGTGCCCGAGCCGTTCCCGGAGCGATCGGGACCCAACGTGCTGACCATGGAGTTCCTCGACGGCGTGCCCATCGACGACCTGGCCGGGGCGGCCCGGTTCGGAGTCGACCCGGCGCCGCTGGTGGAGCAGGTGGTCCGGGCGTTCTTCCTCACCACGGTGCGGTGGGGCGCGTTCCACGGTGACGTCCACGCCGGCAACATGCTGCTGCTGCGCGACGGGCGGATGGGGGTCATCGACTGGGGCATCGTGGGCCGGCTCGACCCCGAGACCCACTCGTTCTTCATCCGCCTGCTGGCCGCCGCCCTCGGGGACGAGTCCGCCTGGCTCGACATCGCCGCCCACCTGACCCGCACCTACGGCCCGGCCATGCAGCGCGGGCTGGGCCTGTCGGACGAGGCACTGGCCGTGTTCATCCGCGGCCTGATCGAGCCGGTGCTCAACCAGCCGTTCGGCGAGGTGAGCCTGGCGGCGCTGATCCAGGCACCGCAGGTCCAAGCGGCCAAGGCTCAGGGGATCGAGGCCCACAACCGGTCGCTGAAGGCCACCGTCGGGCGGCTTCGGGCCCAGCGCCAGCTCCGCCGGTTGGCGGACGAGTCGGGCGGGACCGACTCGGACTTCGACCGCGGCACCTTCCTGCTGGGGAAGCAGCTCATGTACTTCGAGCGCTACGGGAAGCTGTTCCTCTCCGACGTCCCCCTGCTCCACGATCGAGCGTTCTTCGAGGCGCTGCTGGCCTCGGCCCCCGAGCCCGCCCGGATCCCGCCCATTCCCCCGACCCCCCGCCGGCCGTGACGTCCGGCGAGGTCGGGCCCCGCCGTGAGCCCTCGGTGCTCCCGGTGCTCCCGGTGCTCCGGGTCTGCTTCGTCTGCACCGGCAACATCTGCCGCTCGCCCATGGCCGAGGTGGTACTCCGCCAGCTCGCCGCCGCCGCGGTCCTCGACGACGGGACCAGGCTCGGTGACCACCTGGCGGTCGAGAGCGCGGGCACCGGCAACTGGCACGCCGGCGAGCCGATGGACCCCCGGGCGACAGACGTGCTCGCGGCGGCGGGCTACGCCGACCCCGGGCACCGGGCCCGCGCTTTCGAGGCGGCCTGGCTCGACCGCACCGACCTGGTGGTGTCCATGGCCCGGTCCCATCACCAGACCCTGTCCGGCCTGGCCCGCCAGCGATCCGGGGGCGACGAGGCCGGCCTCGGGGAACGGCTGGTGCTGTTGCGGTCCTACGATCGGCGGGCCGGAGCCTCGGTCGACGTCCCGGATCCCTACTACGGCGACCGCTCGGACTTCGAGGCGTGCCTGGAGATGATCGAGGCCGCGTGCGCCGGTCTGGTCACCTCGCTGGCAGCCCGGGTGTCGGTGCGACGGGCCGCTCAGTCCCCGGGCGCCCCGAAGCGCACCAGCGAGTCCTCCTCGTAGGAGCGCAGGCGCTCGTACCGGTCGCGGAGCTCCTCCGCTCTCGCCCGGTCGTTGGCCAGGTTGACCAGCTCGTGGGGGTCGGCGTCGTGGTCGTACCACTCGTGGTCGTTGTCGTCGAAGTCGCAGTCGACGTCGAACAGCTTGTGCCCCGGCGACCGCCCCCACAGACCGGTCGACGGCTTGCCACCGCCGACCCCGTAGTAGCGGGCGTACTTGGTCCGCCCGTCGAAGTAGCCACGGAGTGCGTAGCGGACCCCGTCGAGGTGCACCGTCTGGGCGGAGTCCTGGGCGAAGAGCACGTGGTCCCTGACCGAGACCGACGGGTCGTCGAGGACGGGGGAGAGGTCGACGCCCTGGACGGTGGCGGCCAAGCGTTCCGGGGGCACCCCGGCCAGGCTCCCGATGGTGGCGGCGAGGTCGACATGGGACGCCAACGAGGACGTGACCGAACCGGGGGTGGTGCGCCCCGGGGCGACCACGTAGAGGGGCACGTTCATGATCTCGTCGTAGACGAACGGCCCCTTGGAGCGCAGACCGTGGGATCCGCACATGTCCCCGTGGTCCGAGGTGAAGACGATGACGGTGTCGTCCCAGGCCCCGGACTCCTCGAGTGCCGTGAGCACGGTGCCGAGGTTGCGGTCGGCCAGGCGGTGGAGGTGGACGTAGTAGTCGAGGTGGCGCAGCCATGCCCGCTCGTCGGAGGGGGCGATGTAGCCCCACAGGCCGTGCTGCTGGTCCCAGCGCCACTGGCGCTGCGCCTCCGGTTTGGCGTGGAGGTCGTCGTGGAAGTTGGCGGGCAGGGTGTCGACCACCTCGTCATAGGGGTCGGTGAAGACGGGGAGCGGATCGTCGTCCTTCCACGCCGCGGACTCGAGCAGCGAGCGCACTCCGGCCACCTCGTCCGGGTGGCCCTCCCGGTACCCCGGCTGGTCGATGGGGAACCACATCACGTCGTGGGGGTTGACCAGCGCCACCGTCAGGAACCAGGGCGAACGACCCGCCTGCCCGTCGGGGCCCTCGGCGCCAGGACCGGCGTTGGTCCGGAGCCAGTGGGCGGCGTTGGAGGCGATGATCGGGTCGAAGTGCACGCCGGTTCCGGCCCACCCCATGAAGTGACGGTCGTTCCCGTCCCAGTCGGCGAACCCGTAGGCAGCCATGTCCGGTGTCGGGGACTGCGACAGGTGCCATTTGCCGATGTACGACGAGCGATAGCCCGCGTCGCGGAGCAGGGACCCGATCGTGGGGATGGCCGGGGACAGCTCGGTGTGTTCGGGCATGATCACGTTGTCGGTCACCTGGTGCCCGGGCAGGTAGCGCCCGGTGAACAGGCTGGCTCGGCTGGGCGAGCAGGGCGACGAGTGGGTGAAAGACCGGGTGAACTCGATCCCCTCCGCCCGGAGCCGGTCGCGCCAGGGGAGCGCAACCTCCCGGGGGAGCCACGATCGTTGGCGCTCCTGGTCCGAGACGATGAGGAGGATGTTGGGTCGTTCCGGCGTGACATCGGCCATCACCGGTCACGGTAGCGCGCCGACCGAGCCTGCTGGCGCGCAAAACTGAAATGTGTTCTACTTTTCCTCCGTTCGATCCGATACCTGCCAGGGGGAGGTCCAGCATGGCCGACAGTGACGTCCTGCACGCCAAGCACGTGCTCGAGTACCCGTACTCGCGATCGGTGGGTCCGGTCATCGGAGCGTTCCTCACCGCCCTGCGCGACGGGCGGTTCGTGGGGGTGGTGGGTTCGGGGGGCTCGGTCATCGTGCCGCCCACCGAGTACGACCCCATCACCGGCGACGACACCGGCGAGCTGGTCGAGGTCGGCCCGGGCGGCGTGGTCGAGTCGTGGGCCTGGGTCTCCCACCCTCGGCGCAAGCACCCGCTGGCGCACCCCTTCGCCTGGGCGCTCATCACCCTGGACGGCGCGGGGACCGCGCTGCTGCACGCGGTGGACGCCGGCGCACCGGACGCGCTGTCCACCGGTGCCCGGGTCACCGCCCGGTTCCGCCCGGCGGGCGAGCGGGTGGGCTCGATGTCCGACGTCGAGGCCTTCGTCCTCGAAGGGGGTGCGGCCCGATGACCGACCAGCCTTCTGCCGGGTCGGGCGAGCCGATCGGCCCGGTCACCATGCTGGCCACGCCGATCCGCCTCGACTTCGACTTCACCCCGGGGGTCGCCCAGTCGCGGTTCCTGCGAGGCCTGGAGCGCGGCACGTTCCTCGGCCAACGCTGCCCGACGTGCCACAAGGTCTACGTCCCGTCGCGGGGGACCTGCCCCACCGACGGGGTCGCCACCACCGAGGACGTGGAGCTGGCGGGCACCGGGACGGTGACCACCTACTGCGTGGTGAACGTGCCGTTCGCCGGCCAGTCCATCGAGATCCCCTATATCGCCGCCCAGGTGCTCCTCGACGGTGCCAACCTGTCCTTCATGGGGCTGATCCAGGAGATCCCCGCCGACGAGGTGCGGATGGGCATGCGGGTGGAGGCGGTCTGGGTGGCTCCCGACGAGCTGACCCCGTCCCTCGCCTCGGTGCGCTACTTCCGTCCCAACGGCGAGCCCGACGCCGACTACGACACCTACAAGGAGTACCTGTGAGCCCCGCTGCCGCCGGACGGACCGTCCGCCCCGTCTCCATCGCCTCGTTCGCCCAGGCGCAGAACGTGCGGCGCGACGACGTGCACAACGAGGTCGAGGGCCTGCTGCCGGTCATCGAGGAGGTGTTCTCCACCATCGGGATCACCAAGGACGACGTGGACTTCATCTGCTCTGGATCGACCGACTACCTGATCGGCGGGCCGTTCAGCTTCGTGATGGCGCTCGATGCGGTCGGGGTGTGGCCGCCGCGGGCCGAGAGTCACGTCGAGATGGACGGGGCCTGGGCCCTGTACGAGGCGTGGGTGCTGCTCCAAGAAGGCAAGGCCGATGCGGCGCTGGTCTACTCCTTCGGTCGCTCCTCGTTGGGCGACCTGGGTGAGATCCTGACGCTCCAGCTCGACCCGTACTATCTGGCTCCCCTGGGACCCGACATCGTCAGCCTCAGCGCCCTCCAGGCCCGAGCACTGATCGACGCCGGGAAGGCCAGCGAGGCGGACTTCGCGGCCATCGCCTCACGGTCCAGGCGCGACGCCCTCGGCAACCCCAAGGCGCAGGTGCGCCAGGACGTGGCGGTCGAGGTGCTGCTGGCCGACGACTACGTGGTGTCGCCGCTGCGACGTCACGCGCTGCCGCCGATCACCGACGGGGCCGCGGCGATCGTGCTGGCCGCCGGGGACAAGGCCACCCGGTGGTCGGAGCGGCCGGTGTGGATCACCGGAATCGACCACCGGAGCGAGACCCACTCGCTGGGGGCCAGGGATCTGACCACCTCGCCGTCGACCGCCTCAGCGGCGGCGATGGCCGGCCTGGGAGCGGGGCCGGTCGACCTGGCCGAGATCCACGCTCCTTTCGCCCACCAGGAGATCATCCTCAAAGAGGCGCTCGGCCTCGACGACGCGGTGGCCGTCAATCCTTCAGGGGGCGCGCTGGCCGCCAACCCGCTGATGTCGGCGGGCCTGATCCGGATCGGTGAGGCGGCCAACCGCATCGCCTCGGGAGGTGCCGATCGGGCGGTGGCACACGCCACGTCCGGACCGTGCCTCCAACAGAACCTCGTCTGCGTCTTGGAAGGTGCGTGATGGCAGAACGGTGTGCAGTCATCGGGGTGGGCCAGACCCACCACAAGGCGAAGCGGGACGACGTCTCCATCGCCGGCCTGGTCCGTGAAGCGGCCAAGATGGCGTTGGAAGATGCCGACCTGACCTGGTCCGACATCGACGCGGTGGTCATCGGCAAGGCACCGGACATGTTCGAGGGCAACATGATGCCCGAGCTCTACCTGGCGCCGGCCCTCGGTGCGGTGGGCAAGCCCATACTCCGGGTGCACACCGCCGGTTCGGTGGGGGGCTCCACCGCGCTGGTGGCGGCGCACCTGATCTCCGCCGGTATCCACCGGCGGGTGCTCACCGTCGCGTACGAGAAACAGTCCGACTCGGACGCCATGTGGGCCCTCTCGGTGCCCCAGCCGTTCGCCGCCCCGTTGCTGGCGGGGGCCGGCGGGTACTTCGCCCCCATCATCCGCGCCTACATGCGCCGTTCGGGGGCGCCCGACCACATCGGAAGGATGGTGGCGGTCAAGGATCGCCTCAACGCCCTTCGGAACCCGTACGCCCACCTGCACCTGGCCGACATCGACCTGCAGATGGTCGAGGAGTCGATCATGCTGTGGGACCCGCTGCGCTACCTCGAAGCGTGCCCGTCCTCGGATGGCGCTGCGGCGATGGTGCTGTCGTCCGAGGACGCCGTTTCCGGGCACTACCCGCCGGCGTGGGTCCACGGCTCGGCCATGCGGTCGGAGCCGACCATGTTCGCCGGGCGCGACCAGGTCAATCCGCAGGCCGGGCGCGACTGCGCCGCCGACGTGTACGCCCAGGCCGGGATCACCGATCCGCGGAGCCAGATCGACGTGGCCGAGATCTACGTGCCGTTCAGCTGGTACGAACCGATGTGGCTCGAGAACCTCGGCTTCTGCGAGCTGGGGGACGGGTGGAAGTTGACCGAGTCGGGGGCGACCGCCTTCGACGGCGACATCCCCTGGAACACGTCGGGCGGGGTGCTCTCGTCGAACCCGATCGGTGCGTCGGGCATGCTCCGCTTCCTCGAGGTGGCGATGCAGGTGCGCGGCCAGGCGGGGGAGCACCAGATCGACGGGGCCCGCCTGGCACTCGGCCAGGCCTACGGCGGCGGGTCCCAGTTCTTCTCGATGTGGGTGGTCGGCAGCGACAAGCCCTGAGGGGCGTTCCGACGGATCGCCGATAGCCTCGGGGGCCTGTGCCTCTGTCTCCCTCGCTCCGTCCGGGGCCGGCTCCGTCGGGCTCTGCGGCCACCCTGGTCGCCCGCCACCTCGACCACGACCGGGGTGGCCACGCGGTGCTGCGCGACGTCTCGCTGACCGTCGGGCCCGACAGCCGGATCGGGGTGATCGGCCCCAACGGGGTCGGCAAGTCCACCCTGTTGCAGATCCTGGCCGGGGTGGTCGAGCCCGATGCCGGATCGGTGTCGCTCGACCCGCCCGCCGCCACCGTGGGGTACCTGGCCCAGGAGCACCGACGCCCGGATGGGGAGACGGTTCGCCAGGCGCTCAGCCGCCGCATCGGGACCGCCGGCGCCGAGGCGGAGCTCGAATCCGCGGCTGCTGGCCTGGCGTCGGGCACCCGAGAGGCCGAACGGCGCTACGAGACCGCCCTCGAGCGCTTCACTTCGCTCGGTGCCGCGGATGCCGACGCCCGGATCGACGCCCTCCTTCACGACCTGGGGTTGGGCGCGCCCTTGGCCGACCGGCACCTCGCCACGCTTTCCGGCGGCCAAGAGGCCAAGGTGGCCTTGGCCGGCATCGAGCTGTCCCGCTACGACCTCACCTTGCTCGACGAACCGACCAACGATCTCGACTTCGAGGGGCTCGGTCGCCTCGAGCGCTGGGTGCGGGGACGCCGGGGCGGGCTGGTGGTGGTGTCCCACGACCGTGCCTTCCTCGAGCGAACGGTCGACTCGGTGCTCGAGCTCGACCCCCACCATCGATCGGCACGCCTGTATGGCGGTGGCTGGGCGGGCTACCAGACCGAGCGCGCCAACCGACAGCGGCATGCCACCGAGGCCTATGAGCACTACGAGCAGCGCCGGAGCCAGCTCGGCGAGCGGGCCCAGCGACAGCGTCAGTGGGCCACGTCCGGGGTGCGGAGCGAACGCGACCATGCCCGAGACAACGACAAGGCCCAGCGGGGGTTCCGGGTCAACCGGACCGAGAAGCTGGCTTCGAAGGCACGTCAGACCGACCGGGCCCTGGAGGCGCTCGAGGTGGTGGACAAGCCCTGGGAGGCCTGGGAGCTCCGGTTCACCATCGAGGAGGCGGCCCGGGCCGGAGCGGTGGTGGCCCGCCTGACCGGCGCCGTCGTCGATCGTGGGAGCTTCCGGCTCGGGCCGATCGATGTCGAGCTGGGCTGGGGCGACCGGGTGGCGCTGGTGGGTGCCAACGGCACCGGCAAGTCGACCCTGGTGGGGGCCCTGATGGGACGGCTGGAGTTGACCGAGGGGGAGCGCTGGTTGGGGCCCGGCGTGGTGGTGGGTGAGCTCGGGCAGGACCGCCGGAACGCGGGCGGCGAGGGTGCGCTGGTCAGGACGGTGGCCGACCGCACGGGGCTGCCCGAGTCGGAGAGCCGCGCACTACTGGCCAAGTTCGGGCTCGACGCCGACCACGTCACCCGACCGGCGGCGTCGCTGTCCCCCGGCGAGCGCACCCGGGCCGAGCTGGCCATCTTTCAGGGCCGGGGGGTGAACGTGCTGGTGCTCGACGAGCCCACCAACCACCTCGACCTGCCGGCGATCGAGCAGCTCGAGTCGGCGCTGGCCGGCTTCGACGGGACCCTGCTCATCGTCTCCCACGACCGCCGCCTGCTCGATGCGGTCGACACCGACCGTGTGGTCGACCTCGGTGCCCGCTAGGCCGCTCCGGCGGTGTCCGCCCGGTCGGCCGGGGGTCGCGGGGTCCGGCGACCGGCGACCGGTCGGCTGGTCGGCCGGCAACCGGCGGTCAGTCCGCCCCGAACCCCCGGAGTCCGCCGGTCAGCCCGCCCAGAACGTCCGGATGTCGTCGGCCACGGCCGCCGCCTGATGGCGACCGGCCCGGGCTGCCTGCGCCCGGAAGGCGGGGTCGAGGGGGTTGGGCCCCATCGCCGACACCGCCGCGTCGTCGGGGTACGCCACCACGACGGCGCCCGTGGTCTCGAGCAGGGGCACGGCCGTCACGTCCAGGCGCAGCGGGGCCAGGACGAGCACCCGGTCGAACCCTGCGGCCAGGTCGGCGTTGTCCGGTGACCGCACCCCTCCGTCCAGGTACCGCCGGCCGGCGATGGTGACCGGTGGCCAGACCCCGGGAACGGCACAGCTGGCGGCCACCGCGTCGACCAGCGCGACACCCGAGTCGGCCTGGAAGATTGCGGTCTCCCCCGAGACGGCGTCGACCGCGACGATCTGCAGGCGCCGGTCCGGCCACTCGGGATCGGGCAGCCGGGTTGAGATCACCGCGAGCCGGTCGGCCTCGGGGACGGTGTCGGCGGCGAGCGCCAGCGCTCCGATCCGCTGGTGGCGCGCCACCGGGTCACCCCCGGTGGACAGCATCTCCTCGAAGATCTCGGCCATCCCTCCGTGGTCGATGGACGCCGCCCGCTCGGCACCGGTGTCGGCGAGCTGCTCCGCGTAGAGATCGTCGAGGTCGGCGCCCTGGGCGACCCGGGCGCCGACCACCGAACCGGCGGAGGTGCCGACCAGAAGGTCGGCGTCGGCCCCGGGACGGACTCCGGCGGCGGCCAGTCCGGCGAGGAGGCCGACTTCCCAGCCGATCCCGGTCAGCCCGCCCCCGGCCAGCACCAGTGCCCTCGTCGTCGGTTCCATGGGCACCACACTGGCGGGTGGCCGAACGACGTGCAACCGCGGGTCGGTGGCCCGGCAACGGCATCCCGGGCCGGTACACTCGACCACGTTCGCCGAGTGCCGGTTCGGAGGTCACATGAAAATTGTCGTCGACTACGACGAGTGCGCGAGCAACGCCGTCTGCATGGGCATCGCCCCCGAGGTGTTCGAGGTCCGGGACGACGGGTTCCTCTACGTGCTCGACGAGCATCCCGGCGAGGCCCTGCGCGAGAAGGTGCGCCAGGCTGCCAACGGGTGCCCGACCGGCGCCATCACCATCGTCGAGGACGACTGATTCCGGCGGTGGCCGGGGGGGCTCCTCGCGTTCGTTTCGCACCGTCCCCGACCGGTTACTTCCACGTCGGGAGCGCCCGGACCGCACTGTTCAACTGGTTGGTGGCCCGCCAGGCCGGGGGTACGTTCGTCCTCCGGATCGAGGACACGGACACCGAGCGCAACCGCGAGGAGTGGGTCGACGGGATCCTCTCGGCCATGCACTGGCTCTCGATGGACCCGGACGAGGGTCCCTTCCGGCAGTCGGCCCGGAGCGCGCGCTACGCCCAGGCGGTCGACACGCTCTGGGACGCAGGGTTCCTGTACGCCTGCGCCTGCACCCGGGCCGAGATCGACGCCCGGAACAAGGCGGCCGGCATCCTCACGCCGGGCTACGACGCCCACTGTCGCGACCGGGGACTGCCCCGCGGCACCGGTTTCGCTCTCCGCTTTCGCACACCCGACGAGGGGGCGACGGTGGTCTCCGACGTCATCCGCGGCGAGGTGCGGTTCCCGTGCGAGGCCATGGACGACTTTGTGGCGGTCAAGGCGAGTGGCGACCCGCTGTTCGTGCTGGCCAACGTGGTCGACGACATCGACATGCGGATCTCGCACGTCATACGGGGTGAGGACCTGCTCCCCACCACGCCCAAGGGCGTGCTGCTCTGGGAGGCCTTGGCCTCGGCTTCCTGGGTACCGGAGGGCACGGCCGTCACCCCGCCGCTGCCGGTCTTCGCCCACCTCCCCATGCTGGTCAACGAGCAGCGGAAGAAGCTGTCGAAGCGGAGGGATCCGGTGGCGGTCGAGTCCTATCGGGACCAGGGCTACCTTCCCGAGGCGATCGTCAACTACCTGGCCCTGCTCGGATGGAGCCCTCCCGGCGGCGAGGAGCGCTTCGACACCGACCAACTGGTGGCGTGGTTCTCCCTCGACCAGGTGAACCATTCGCCGGCCTTCTTCGACGTGGCCAAGCTGACCCACATGAACGGCGAGTACCTCCGCGCCATGCCGCTCGACGCGTTCGTCGAGGCGTGTCTCCCGTGGATCAGCGGACCGGCCACCCCGTGGCCGGAGCAGTCGTTCGATCTCGAGACCTTCCGCCGGCTGGCGCCCCTGGTCCAGGAGCGGGTGGCCGTCCTCGGCGAGGTTCCCGCCATGGTGGACTTCGTGTTCCTCGACGCTCCGGTGATCGACGAGGAGGCGTGGACCAAGACGGTCGCCTCCGTTCCCCAGGCCGGGGCGATCCTGGCCTCGGCGGCGGCCGCCTACCGCCGGATCCCCGAGGACGGGTGGTCGGCGGATGCGCTCCACCGTGTCACCGCGTCGGTCGGCGAGTCCGCCGGCCTCAAACTGGGCCGGGCTCAGGCCCCGATCCGTACCGCGGTGACCGGGCGCAGGGTAGGGCCTCCGCTGTTCGAGGCGATGGAGGTGCTGGGTCCCGAGCGGGTGCTCGCCCGTCTCGATGCAGCCCTCGTGCGGATCGGCTCCGACGGCGGCACCCCCGAACCGGTCGGGGCGGATGCGACCGGCGCGGCCGGCGCGGCCGGAGCGAACGGCCCCTGAGCCGTGGGGCTCCTCGCGACCCTGACCGGCCTCCGGTTCCTCCGGTTCGTGATCCGGGTGCTGTTGCTCCTTGTGGCGGCGGTCGTGGTGTACCTCGGGGTCACCGCGGTCCAGGTGTACCTGACGGGCCGGCGGTACGAACCACATGCGGCCGGCGCCATCGTGGTGATGGGTGCCGCCCAGTACAACGGGATCCCGTCCCCCGACCTCCGGTCCCGCCTCGACGAGGCACTCCTGTTGTGGCGACAGCACTACGCGCCCGACATCATGGTGACCGGCTCGAAGATGCCGGGTGACGTGTACACCGAGGCACAGGCGTCCTTCCGGTACCTCGTGGCCAACGGGGTCCCGGCCCAGGACATCTTCGAAGCCGGGGGACGGGACTCGTGGACCAACCTCGCCGAGGCGGCGCCCACCCTGCTCGCCCATGGGGACAAGGTGGTGCTGATCGCCACCGATCCCTTCCACGAGGACCGGAGCCTGGCGATCGCCACCGACGTGGGGCTGACGCCGTCGCCGACGCCGACGCAGACCTCGCCGATCCGGGGGTGGTCGGTGGTCCCGTTCTACGCCAAGGAGACGGTCGGGGTCGCCCTCGGGCGGATCATCGGGTTCAACCGTCTGAGCCAACTGCACGCTGCCCTGGGGTGAGCGAGCCGGGCGAACGCAGGGCTCGAACCGGCTCGCGTCGACCCGGTGGGCTCAGTCGGCGATCGACTCCCAGGTCTCCTCGGCGATGGCCGGGGCGAGCGTCATGCCCCGCCCGGCCTGGCCGGTGATGACACAGATGCCGGAGTCCACCCACTGGCGGTAGTAGAGCTGGTCGTCGGAAGGGACCGAGTAGGTGCCCGCCCACCGGCGCATCACGTGCGGCAGCCTCCAGCCGAGGATCGTCTCGGCCCGCTCGCGCAGTCGGTCGTAGATCGCCTCGTCGACCGCGTAGTCGAACGGCTCGTCGTAGTCGTGGGTGTCGCCGATGGTGAGGGAACCCGATGCCCGCTGCACCATGAGCAGCTGCATCCCGTGCTCCACCGTCTCGGCCCGGGCCGGCGGGAGGGCCGCCCGACCCGGCAGGTCGTAGGCGGGGTAGTAGCGCATGGTGTCCGCGTCGGCGACCACTGTGGTCAGCTGCTCGGGCGAGGGCACGGTCTCCATCATGTGGAGTCGGCAGCGGCGGAGTGACGCGACGGAGAGGGTGGCACCGACCCGGCCGCCGAGCGTTGCATGGCGGTCACCGATGCAGAGGAGCACCAAGGAGGCCGAGTAGCTGCCGCCGAGATGGTCGATGGCAGCCGGCTCACCCCCGGCCGGCGCCGCCACCACGTCGACGACGTGGTGGCCCGGGACCCACCAGTAGTGACCGGTCGCTTCCAACGTGCTGCGGAGCGACGCGAGCACGTTGGTCGGCTCCACGATGGCGTCCCTCCGGCAGAGCAGGCCCCCGACGGTGAGACCCCGAAGGGCGGGATTCAGCTTCTCCACCCCGTCGGCGTCGACCACCTCGAGTTTGCGGTCGGTCGCCTCGGGTTGCGCGGCGAGCTCCTCCATCAGCGCCAGCTCGTCGTCGTTGGTGGCTACGGTCAGGGATCCGTCCGAGCGGAACCCGATCTCCGGCGAATGGGAGGCAAGCTGTTGCCAGAGCACCCGAGCCCGGAGGGCGAGGTTCAACTCCGCACCGGGCGCACGGCCGCTCACCCACACCAGGCCCAGGTTGCGGACCGAAGCCCGACGGGGATCGGCGTCCCCCTCGAGGTGCACCACGTCCCATCCTCGCTGGCACGCTTCGAGCGCGTGCATGGTCCCGACGATTCCACCCCCGACGATGACCACTCTCTGTGTCGCCATACTCTCGTAAGCGTAGTGACGTTCTGCCCGCTTGAACAGGGGTAGATCGCAGAGCGTGCATCAGGCCGGGTCATCGGTCGGCTAAATTGGGCCGCTCGCCCATTCGGGGGTGGCGCAACTGGCAGCGCGCATGATTCTGGTTCATGAGGTTGGAGGTTCGAGCCCTCCCCCCCGAGCGTCTGGCGGCCGGCAGGTTGCCCGAGCTGTTTCACCTGTTCACAGCGGTGTTGTTGTGTGGAGAGGTGCGATGGTCCGGTATCGATTGCCAGCGGCCGAGCAGGGTCCCATCGTCTAGAGGCCTAGGACACCACCCTCTCAAGGTGGAGACACGGGTTCGAACCCCGTTGGGACT
>DAHXOA010000102.1 GCA_027365145.1 Acidimicrobiaceae bacterium
GGTGGAAGGACCGCCCCGACCAGCCGGTGACCGCCTCCATCGATGTCACCGGCCATACCGCTGTGCGCCGGGAGGCACTTCTCGCCCACCGTACCCAGGTCGACCCGACGTCGAGGTTCTGGTTCGGCCTCCCGCCGGAGGTCATGGACGAGATCGAGCCCCACGACGACTACCAGCTGGGGCGGACGGCCCCCGGGGTGGCGTGGCCCGACGGGATCGAAGTCGATCTGTTCGCCGGTGTGGCGAGCACAGAGGCCTGGACGGGCTCATCCTGAAGGGGGGCCGAACCCGGAGGCGCAGAGGACCTGCGGGGTTGTTGGAGGAGCGGGGTTGTTGGAGGAGACGCTGGCGGGGTCGCCAGTGAGATCTCGCCGGGACCAGCACCGCCCAGGATCGGCAGGCGGATCCGGCCCGCGCTCTGGAGGAGCACCAGGGTGGCGGCCGTCGCCACCAGCAGGATCACGACGACGGTGACGCCGACCCGGAGCCGCCGGTACCATGTCGGCCGTTCGCCGTCCCGGCGAGCCGCCATCCCTTTGCCGTACCGGCTCGGAGGGCCCGAAATCCGAACGGTCGTGGCGGCTGGGAGGGCCACCGGACCCAGGCGGGTGACGGCGAGCTCGGCGATGCGGGCGGCGAGCACCCCTGCGTCGCCACCGGGAACGAGAAACCGATAGGTCGTAGCGGGGGTCCGGAAGCTGATGAGCGCGCCGGGCTCGACGTGGACCGGTTCTCGGGCTCCGGCCGACGGATCGATGGCGACCGGGTCGAGCCCCCTCTCCCCCCCGACGTGGTGGAGCTCCGGATCGACCCACCACTCCGGGATGATCCCGCCCGACCAGGGCTCGACCACGTGGGCGAGGAGGGAGGCCCAGGGGAGCAGATGCTCGGCGGGATCCGGCGGCATGCTCACCGCCACGCCTCGTCCGTCGACGCGGAGGGTGATCCCGCCTGCCGACGCGGTGCCCCCGTGTCTGGATCCGAGGAACAGGGCATCCCGGACGACGACAGCTCCGCCCAGTCCCGGTCCCGGTTCGGGTGGTTCGGGTGGTTCGGGTGGCGTCGCTTCCGAGTTGTTCGTCGCCGCCCACTTCTGCCGGCTGATCTGCTGACCGTTTCCTCTTCCTCGGGAGTGTGTGCCCATCGGTGGGTCAGGTCCGCATGAGCCGCCGGAGCGGGCGGTAGCCGATCATCGTCACGCCGGAACGGGCCGCCAGCTCGGCAATTGTCGGCGGTCCGACGACGGACCGGAACTGGGACGCCCGCTCCGGCCAGTCGGGCGTCCCGGCGCGGAGCTCGGGAGCGT
Source organism: Acidimicrobiaceae bacterium (assembly GCA_027365145.1). Classification (GTDB taxonomy): domain Bacteria; phylum Actinomycetota; class Acidimicrobiia; order Acidimicrobiales; family RAAP-2; genus JAKADK01. Next base: position 1,307 of record DAHXOA010000102.1, read on the forward strand.
CGACGGCGGGTCGGGCGGTCACGGCGGTCACTCCGGCCGGAAGGGTGTCGAGAAAGGCGCAGAGCTCGTCGGGGCCGGCTATCGGGGGGAGGGCGCGGTGGGCATCGGGGAAGACGACACCCTCCGCATCGGCCAGGCTCCGGAAGGGAAAGCCGGCGTTGGCCTCCCCGTCGTCGTCGGCCAGGCGAATCGGCAAGGCGAATTCGACAGCGAGCTGCAGGTAGACGTCGAAGAACTCAGGGCGCAGTAAGAGGGCGTTCAGATGGGTGTCCAGATGGGTGATGTCGAAACCCCACAGCACGGCTCGTTCGATCTGGGCTCGGCACTCACGTCGCACCTCATCCAGGTCCGCGTGGTCCCAGATGTCGTCGACGGTCCGGGGGAACCCGCCGTCGCCGTCGAGCAGTGAGGGCGAGAGCGTGAGCGGACCCCACCGGTACAGGTTGTGCTCGGCGTTGACGGTCAGATGGACGCCGACGTCGTCACCCCGGTAATGCGCAGCCGACTCGCGGGCCCAGGGCGCCGGCACCATGAGCGAGGCGCTCGCAGGGATCCCTCCGTGGAGCACCTCGAAGACGCCGACGTTGGCGGCATGGCACAAGCCCAGTTCGGTGCAGCTCAGGAGCATCACCCGGGCCTCCGGGGCGAAGCCGAGGCGTTGGAGCAGCGCGGTCATGCCCGCGACGGTAGTGCTCCTGGCAGGTCAGGCAGCGCGCCCTGGGCCCTGGAGGAGCGCACGGGCGGCGGCGACGCCCTGGCGTCCGATGGACCTGGTGTGGTCGTCCAGGCGCCAGCCCTGCCGCGTGTCGCGTGGAGCCGGACCGTCGGGCCCATCCGGGCGCGGGCCGACCCTGTTGATCTTGGGGTCGGGGTGCTCACCGAAGGGGAGTGGTGGTTGGTCGTTGTCCATGTGGACACCATGCAGCAAGGGTGTGACTCTCATACTGGAGGCGTCCCCGAGGGGTGGTCGACCTACGCCGAGCCAGGGGAGAGCAGCCCTGTCTCGTAGGCTGCGATCACCGCCTGGACGCGGTCGCGGAGCTGGAGCTTTGTGAGGACGTGGGAGATGTGGGTCTTCACCGTCGTCTCTGAGATGAAGAGTGCCTCGCCGATCTCGGCATTGGATCCACCGGCGGCGAGGAGCAGGAGCACTTCCCGCTCCCGGTCCGTGAGGAGCTCGAGTGCCGCAGCACGGGTGGGAGTCGGATCGGGCGTCGAGAGGCTGGGGAGCACTCGGGCGATGAGGCGGGTGGTGACGGCAGGGGAGAGGAGGGCATCCCCTCCGGCCACGACGCGCACGGCGTGGACCAGCTCCTCGGGTGTGGCGTCCTTCAGGACGAACCCGGCGGCTCCGGCCGCCAGCGCTCCGGCGACGTACTCGTCGTGGCCGAACGTGGTGACGATGAGCACCCTGGTCGCCGTCCCTTCCGCCGACAGGCGGCGGGTCGCCTCGATCCCGTCCATCACGGGCATCCGGATGTCCATGAGCACGACGTCGGGACGCTGGTCGCGGACCCGCTCGATGGCGGTGGTGCCGTCGTCCGCCTCGCCGACGATCTGGAGGTCGGCCTGGGCACCGAGGATCATGGCGAAGCCCTGACGGATCAGCGGCTGGTCATCAGCGATGACGACCCGGATAGCACCGCCGTGTCCAGGGGCGACCGTCACCGTGCCGGGATGGCAAGGACGTCGGGTCCGGAGGGGCCAGGTCCGGAGTGCTGCCGGCCTGTGGGCTGCCGGCCTGTGGGCTGCTGGCCAGCAGGCTGCTCCGGGGAGGCCAGAGGGAAGGAGGCCATCACCTCCCAGCCGTCCGGCACCGGACCGACGCGGATGGTGCCGCGGGCGAGGGCTGCCCGCTCCCGCATCCCCACCACGCCGTGCCCGGACCCCACGGCGGCCTGCGCCGCCGGTTGCCGGGAGGAGGAGGCCCTGTTGCGCACTGTCGCCTCCACGTGGTGCTGGTCGTAGCAGAGCCGGACGGTGGCGCCGGCGCCGTGCGCGTGTTTGACAGCATTGGTGAGCGCCTCTTGGACGATGCGGTAGATAGCGAGCGCGGTTGCCGGCGGCACGGGGACGACCGGGCCCACGATGTCGTAGGTCACGGGAACGCCGGCGCAGCGCGCTCCGTGCACCAGCATCGGGATCTGGTCCATGGTGGGTTGAGGTCGGAGCGGACGAGGCGTGCCGGAGGCCGTGGCCGGTTGGCCCGGTTGGTCCGGTTGGTCCGGACGGGCTACCTGGTCACCGAGGTCACCACCCGCTCGCGTGCCCCGTTCGCTCCCGTCGTCGAACCTCAGGGCATCCAGCATGGTGCGCAACTCGGTCATCGCCAGGCGTCCGCCACCGATCATCGAGTCGAGCACGGCGCGGGTGGGATGGTCAGTGGGGAGGCTCTCTCGCACCGCACCGGCCTGGACGACGAGGAGGCTGACGTGGTGGGCGACCACGTCGTGGAGCTCACGGGCGATCCGGGCCCGTTCCTCGGTCACGGCACGGGCGGCCGTCCAGCGTTGCGCCTGTTCCGCCTGCTCGGCCCGTTCCCGGTAGCTGGCCAGCAGGGCTCTGTGGGAGCGGACGTAGAAGCTCACGGCGGTCACCGCCGTGAGCAGCATGAGGTCGGGGGCGAGTCCGTGCACCTCACCGGTGTGGAGGACCTCTGCCCCGAGGATGGCCATGGCCGCTCCCGCAGCGCCGAGCGCCGTGCGGAACGGGGGATGGAGCGTGCCGAAGTTGTAGAGCGCTACGACGACGAGGAAGGTGGCACCGTTGTGGACGACGCCGGTCGAGAAGAGGTTGGTCGTCACTGCCGCTGCCACCTCCAGGGCGAGCACTGGTGATGGCCAGCGGCGACGCCACAGGAGTGCGGCGGCCCCAGCGACACTGCCCGAGGCCCCGAGCGCGGCGCCGGGACCCGGATGGGCCAGAAAGCCGTCGGCGACGGTCGCCGACACGACGACGAGGGTGAGGACCACCACGGCACCTGTCACCACCAGGCGCCACCACCGGGGGGAAGAGGAGAGGGCCGTTCCCTCGCTCATGTTTCGCTCAGGCGTCCCGGCGCCGGAGGGCGACGTCGGCGGCGAAGAGCACCAGGGCGGTGAACAGGACGAGCACACCGAAGCCCGACCACGCCGCCAACGTGTGCGCGCTGCGTACCACCGTGAAGATCTGGCTCCCGGCCTGGGTCGGCCAGAACTCCGTGATCGGGTTGCTCCACGAGCTCGGGAGCGCCTGGACGACACCGGGCAGGACGAACAAGAGGGCGACGATGGCCGAGATGCCGGCCGCCGTATTGCGCACGAGCGCGCCGATTGCCGAGGCCAGGAGGCCGATCGCCGCCAGGTAGAGCCCGGCGCCGATCACTGCTCGGAGTACGTCGGGTGCACCGAGCGTGGTGTTGGGAGCGTTCAGTCCGATGACCGCCTGGCCGGCCAGGAAGGCGGCGAACGCCATGACCTCGCCCACCACCAGTGCGACGGCAGTGAACACGAGCGCCTTGGACAGGAGGAAGCGGGTACGCCTGGGCGTGACGGCCAGGCTCACCCGGTTCATGCCGGTCCCGTACTCGGAGGTGACGACGAGCACGCCGAGGACGGCGATGGCCAGCTGGGCGATCACGATGGCCCGGAAGCTGACCGAGGTCGGGTCCCAGGTGGCATGACGTACGAACCCACCAGTCGCGTAGTGCGACCCGGACAGGTACGAGATGAGGGTGCCGAAGCCGACCCCGAGCACGAGGGCGACGAGGAGCGTGATCCAGGTGGATCGGACGCTCGTGAGCTTGATCCACTCCGAGCGCACAGCGTCGCCGAATGTGGCAGGCCGAGCTGGAGCGGGGTCGCGGCGCTGGGTGGGAGCGACGGGGGACGGATCGGTGGTCGTGCTCATCAGGCCACCTCTCCGGTCGCGTAGTCGAGACTGTCCTTCGTCATCTCCATGAACACCTCTTCGAGCGAAGCCCGCTGGGGGACCAGCTCCTCGACGACGATACCTGCGGCGAGTGCGAGCTCGCCGACCGTGCCTGACGTGATGCCGGTCACCTGGAGGCCACCCGCCACCGCCGGGACCACCGTGCCACCGGCCCCGGTGATCTGCTGCGCCAAGCGCTCGTCGTCACGGCTGCGCACCAGCACCGACTGGGCGGAGTCCCTGCTCAGGAACTCCTGCACGCCGGCGTCGGCGATCAGCTGGCCGCGACCGATGACGATGAGGTGGTCGGCGGTGAGCGCCATCTCGCTCATGAGGTGGCTGGAGACGAGCACGGTCCGACCCTCGGCAGCCAGGCTCCGCATCAACGTCCGGACCCACACGATGCCCTCGGGGTCGAGCCCGTTGACCGGCTCGTCGAACATCAAGATGCCGGGATCACCCACGAGCGCCGCCGCTATCCCCAGACGTTGGCCCATCCCGAGGGAGTAAGCCCCGGCTCGTCGCGAGGCGACGTCGTGGAGGCCAACGATACGGAGCACCTCTTCGACCCGGCTCTCGGGGATCCCGTTCGACGCGGCGATGACCCGCAGGTGGTTGCGGGCGCTCCGCCCGCCGTGTACCGCCTTGGCGTCGAGCAGGGCACCGACCTCGGTGATCGGCGCGGCCAGGTCGCGGTACGGCTTGCCGTTCACGGTCACCGAGCCCCCGGTGGGACGGTCCAGCCCGATGATCATTCGCATCGTCGTGGTCTTTCCGGCCCCGTTCGGGCCGAGAAACCCCGTGACCTGGCCGGGGGTGATCCGGAACGAGAGGTCGTTGACGGCGGTGGTGGTGCCGTAGCGCTTCGTCAAGTGTTGGGCTTCGATCATGAGCATCCTCGTGGCGCCGTCCCGACGGTCGGGAACCTGCACATGCTCCCAGTCTCTACCAACCGGACTGCTCGTACATCGAGCGCAGGGATGATCGTGGCCTCATCCCTGCGGCGGATGGTGAGTCTCGGTGCCGTGTCGTCCGCCCCCGGTCACCGTGGCCCCCCGCTGCTCGCTGCGGGACTGGGAGCCGGTCTCCCGCGGCCCGGGAGCTGCTAAGCATGGCGGGATGAACGACGCGGCGCCCTCGGCACGATACGGCATGACGGTCCCGTTCGACGGCGTTCCGTTGCACCAGCATCGGGAGCTCTTCGAGCGGCTGGCGGCTAACGGGTACACCGATGCGTGGTCGTCGGAGACCGACGGCACCGAC
>DAHXOA010000107.1 GCA_027365145.1 Acidimicrobiaceae bacterium
GTAGCCGAGCTCGCCCGGGAGGTGGGGCTGGTAGTGCCCGGGGAAGCGAGGCGTCGCCCGGGTCACGTTGCGCCACTCGGTGAAGCCCTTCCCCCACCACTCGTCGTTCTCGGGGATGGGGTGGAACTGGGGCAGGTAGAAGGCGAGGGCTCGGGGGAGCGTCGACGTGAGCGGGTCGCCGGGGGTGGCGCCGCCGCTCATGGTCCGGGTGGCGATGCACCGACCCGGCGGCGGGCCAGGTCGAGGGCGGCGATGGTGGCGTACTGGCGGACCCGGACCCGGTCCCCCGGCACCGAGAACGAGACGGCCTCCGTCTCGCGTCCGGCGATGGCCAGACCGACGAAGACCGTGCCCGGCGGCTGTCCGTCCTGGGGGTCCGGACCGGCAACCCCGGTGATCGAGAGCCCGACGTCGGCGCCCAGCACCCGGCGGGCGCCCTCGGCCATGGCCTTCGCCGCTTCCTCGGAGACCACCGGCCCGGCCGGCACCCCGAGCACGTCGAACTTCACCTCCGACGCGTAGGAGACCACCGCACCCCGGAACCAGGTGCTCGCCCCGGGGACGTTCACCAGGCGCGAGGCGGCGAGTCCACCGGTGAGCGACTCCGCCAGTCCGAGCGTCGACCCGTCGACCGCCAGCACCCTGGCCACCGCATGTTCGATCGCCTCGTCGTCGACACCGAACACCACGTCGCCGGCGGCGGCGGCGAGCACGGCGCGGATGGCGGACTCCTGCTCGTCGAGCAGCACCCCGGCGGCGGCGTCGTCCTCGGCCCGGACCGTGATCCGCACTTTGATGCCCTCGATTCCGCTGGCCAGGAACGCGATGGTGGCGGCTCCCGCCGCGCCGGCACCGTTCGGGGCGGCCGGGGCTTCGGGGTCGATGTCGAGCTCGGCGATGTGGTCGGCCAGCACGTCGGCCAGGCCGGACTCGCTCATCCCCCAGGTCCGGAGCACCCGGCTGGTGATCACCCCGGTCGTCTCGCCACGGGCGGCCATCCGCCGGCGGAGGTCGGGCAGGATGCCCCGGTCGAACATGTCGGACATCTCGTAGGGCACACCGGGGACCGCATAGAGGACCTTGTGGCCCACCGGGCAGATCAGCCCCGGCGCGGTGCCCTTGGTCTGGGGGATGACCGAAGCGCCCTCGGGCACGTCCGCCTGGCGAAGGTTGGAGGAGGACATCGCGCGCCCGCGTGTCCGGAACATCGCGTCGATGGCAGCCACCACCGCTTCGTCGCGCTGCAACCCGACATTCATCACCTCGGCGATGGCGTCACGGGTGATGTCGTCGTGGGTGGGACCGAGGCCGCCACAGACGATCACGCCGTCACTGCGGGCCAGCGCGGTGCGTAGGGCCAGCACGATCCGGTCGTGGTTGTCGCCGACCGCCTGGTGGAAATGGGAGGGGATGCCGGCCGCGGCCAGGTGCTCGCCGAGCCACGCCGCATTGGTGTCGGCGATCTGGCCCAGCAGCAGCTCGGTCCCGACGGCGACGATCTCGATCCGCATGCCGGTCAGGTCCCCGGTTTCCCGAGCGCGCCGCCGGCATCGGAGGGTCCCCCGGGCGAGGTGGCGGCGCTGTCCGGCTCCGCCGCCCCGGCATCCGGTATCGGTGGCCGTGATCGCGCCGTCCGGGTGGCGGCCCGGCCGTCCAGGAAGTACTGGCCACCGGTGAACACGGTCATCGCCGCCGCGATCCAGATCGCCACCGCGAGCACGCCGCGGTGGTGGGCGAGCGGCGGCACCAGGCACAGGGCGACGGCCGCATCCTGGAGGAGCGTCTTGACCTTCGCCGTGGTGCGCGCCGGGAGGGAGACGCCCCGCCGACCGGCGGCTGAGCGGTAGAGGCTCATGGCGATCTCCCGGAACGCGATGACGGCGACCGGCACCCACCAGACGATGCCCTTGGCCACCAGGGCCACCAGGGCGCCGAGGACCACCACCTTGTCGGCCAGCGGGTCGAGGAACGCTCCCGACCGAGTGGTCCCCTGGCGCCTTGCCACCCAGCCATCGATCCCGTCGGTGAACGACAGCACCCCCCACACCACGAAGGTGAACCAGTTCGCACCCCAGGCCACGACCATGGCGATGAGCACCGGGGTGGCCAAAAGGCGCAGGATGGTGATGGCGTTGGCCGGCGTGGCGAGCGCGCTCGGTCCGAAGGTCGGGTTGCGCACACCGGACGCCTGGGCGGGTGGTCCGGACGGGAGCGACGCCGGAGCAGTGGGCGCACCGGGGGTGAGGGACGCCTCGCTCATCGAGGAGCACCGTCATGGGCGCCAACCAGCGGCTCGGCGACCAGGTCGGGACCGGCGGCACCGGTCACCATGACCTGGGCGAACGAGCCCACCTCCAGGTCGCGGGGCACGCTCACGATCCCGTCGATCTCGGGAGCCTCCCGGTAGGTCCGTCCCTCCCCCGGGGTGTCCACCAGCACCTCGACCTCGGTCCCGATGAGCAGATCCCGGCGGGTGGCGGTGATCGCATCTTGGAGCTCGGCGCACTCGCGCAGGCGCTCGGCCATCAGCTCGCTCGGCACCTGGTCGTCCAGGCCGGCGGCGAACGTGCCTTCTTCCGGGCTGAACGGGAAGAACCCGACCCAGTCGAGCTGCGCCGCCTCGATCCAGGCGAGCAGGTGGTCGTGGTCCTCCTCGGTCTCTCCCGGGTACCCGATGATGAACGAGGAGCGGAACGCCGAGGCCGGCTCGTCCCGGCGGATGGCGTGGATGCGATCGAGGAAGCGTTCACCCTCCCCCCACCGCCGCATCCGCTTGAGCAGCGGGCGCGAGACGTGCTGGAGGGACAGGTCGAAGTAGGGGACGCCGGTCGACAGCACCGCATCCACCAGACCGTCGTCGAGTGCGGACGGGTAGAGGTAGAGGAGCCGGGTGCGGCGCACCATGGTGGAGACGGCTCCGACCAGCTCCACGATCGGGCGGCTTTCCGCGATCATCGGTCCATCGATGCTGCGGCGGGCCGGCCGCTCGCCCGACCGGTCGAGGGCGAACGAGGCGAGGTCCTGGGCGACGAGGACCACCTCCTCCAACGGGGTGTCGCCGTCGGCCAGCTGGCGGATCTCGGCCATGACGGACTCCGTGGTCCGAGACCGCTGCTTGCCGCGGAACGAAGGGATGGCGCAGAACCCGCAGTTCCGATCGCATCCCTCCGCCACCTTCACGTACGCCCAGGGAGCGGTGGTCGGCGGCCGGGGCAGGTTGAGCAGGTCGAACGCGGGTAAGGGGCCGGCGGCGGCGCCCGCGGACGCGACATCGGGAGGTGGCTTGCGGGTGAGCGCGACCGGGGTGGCGGAACCGGCCGCGGGCGGTGTGGCGGCGGGCGGTGTGCGCCCGGTCGGTGTGGCGGCGGGCGGTGCCGATGGATGGAGGGGAACACCGAACCCGGCGACCAGGTCCACCTCCGGGAGCGCGGCGGCCAGCTCGTCGCCGTAGCGTTCGGCCATGCACCCGGTCACCACCAGGCGTGCGCCGGGGCGGCGAGCGTCGGCCAGGGCCAGCACCGTGTCGATCGACTCGGTACGAGCCGCCTCGATGAACGCGCAGGTGTTGACGACGACCAGGTCTGCTTCCTCGGGCGTCGCGGCGGCAACGAATCCGTCCCCGACCAGGCTGCCAACCAATTTTTCCGAGTCCACCTGGTTCTTCGGGCAGCCCAACGTCTCCACCCAGTAGTGCTCGGCCACCAGTCCAATCTACCGGGCACCGGGCGGGCGGGTCGCCGCCACGCCCAACCACCCACTGCCCGGCCGCACGCGGAGAGGGAGGGATTTGAACCCTCGGACCCGGTTACCCAGGTCAACTCATTAGCAGTGAGTCCGATTCGGCCGCTCTCGCACCTCTCCTTGTCCCTTGGTCTATATTTGGTCTATAACTTCCGGGGTGGAAGGCAAGCCCAAGACCTCAAGACGGCCCAAGGCTACAGGAACAATCGAGCAGCGAGGCCCGGGGAAATGGCGCTGCCGGGTCTTCGTCGGGACTGACCCCGTCACCGGCAACCCTCGGCAGGTGTCCAAGACCGTCGAGGCCCGCAATCGAACCGAGGCCCAGCGCAAACTGCGTGAGTGGCAGAACGAGCTGGACAACGAGCCGGTCGAGGCCGCAGCCGATTCCACTGCGACCGTTCGCACCCTCATCGAGGAATGGCTCCGCCACAGCGAGGTTCGGGGTAGAGCCCCACGGACGCTCCACGACGCCCGCAGGTCGGCGGAGACGGTGATCTTCCCGGAATTCGGCGACCTCCCCATCACAGAGCTGACACCCCGGCACCTCGACGAGTGGTACCGCAAGCTCGCCACCGGCGAGGGGCGGGCGAGGCCGCTGAAGGCGACCAGCATCCGTCGACACCACGGTGTCCTTTCATCGGCTCTCAGCCAGGCCGTCCGGTGGGAGTGGATCGAACACAACCCTGCGGAACGATCACAGCCCCCGGCGCTCAAACAGGTGGAACTCCAGGTACCTACTGTCGACGAGGTCCGGCGGTTGCTGGCCGCGGCCCAGGCCCGAGGTTCCCGTTGGGGGATGCTGCTGACCTTGGCCGTGCTGACGGGTGGCCGACGTGGCGAACTCTGCGGGCTCCGGTGGATCGACGTCGAGGGCGATTCCATCCGCTTCCGCCGCTCCCTCTACCGGGCCGGGGAGGAGCGGGGCGAAAAGGCCACCAAGACGGGCCGTGAGCGACGCATCGCTATCGCCAGGGGCGGAATGGCGATCCTCGAAGATTGGCGGACCAGGTGCGAGAAGGCTGCCGCGGCAGCCGAGGTCGAGCTGGTCGACGACGCCTTCATCGTCTCAACCTTCCCGGACGGCAGTCGACCGGTGAATCCGGAC
>DAHXOA010000116.1 GCA_027365145.1 Acidimicrobiaceae bacterium
CGGCAGTGGACGCCGTAGCTCTTCCCCTCCATGGTCCGGTGGTAGTAGAGCCAGGGGCCTTTGCGCACCGGGACCGAAAGGTCGGTCTCCTCGATGCGGGCCACGATCTCCTCGAAGAGGAGCGTCTGGAGGCCCGTGGTGTGGGCCATGGCCGACTCGGTGTAGCGGTTCTCGGCTTCCAGGTGGGCGATGACCGCAGGATCGTCCTTGTCGCGGAGCCAGTACCAGTCGTCGACGCGGACGTCGCCGTGCGCCCGGAGCTCTGTGGGCCGCCGCTCCGCCACTGGGGGGGCGGACGCCACGATCGGTTGGTCGGCGGGCAGGGACGCGCGGCTGGGATCCTCGATGGACATCGGCACAGGATGGCATGATCCGTCGACGGCGGCGGAGCGGGCCCTGGTCACGGCGTGGCCCGGGCGGGATCCCGGGGGCTCGTACCGCCGGGGCGTGTGGGTTGTTACTATCTCCATAGGAGAAATAGGCCGCCGGTTCCGGCGACGCTGGGAGCGAAGATGACCACCACCGATCTGGACCTGGGACGTTACAAGCTCGGCTGGTCCGACGCCGAGGACTACATCTTCAAGCCGAAGAAAGGCTTGAACGAGTCGATCGTCCGGGAGATGTCTGCCATGAAGAAGGAGCCGGAGTGGATGCGCGACTTCCGCCTGCGCGCCCTCAACCGGTTCGAGAGGCGCCCGATGGCGGCGTGGTTCGCGGTGAACATGCCCGACCTCGACTTCGACGACATCTACTACTACATCAAGCCCACGTCCGGGCAGGTGGAGGACTGGAACGACCTCCCCGATGCCATCAAACGCACCTACGAGAAGCTGGGCATCCCCGAGGCGGAGCGGAAGTACCTGGCCGGGGTGACGGCCCAGTACGAGTCCGAGGTGGTCTTCCACCGCAACCGGGCTGACCTCGAAGCGCTCGGCGTCCTGTTCTGCGACATGGACACGGCGGTGCGGGAGTACCCGGACCTGGTCCGGAAGTACTTCGGGACGATCATCCCCCCCAACGACAACAAGTTCGCGGCGCTGAACTCCGCTGTCTGGTCCGGGGGATCGTTCATCTACGTGCCCCCTGGGGTGGTAGTGGACCAGCCGCTCCAGGCCTACTTCCGGATCAACGCCGAGAACATGGGGCAGTTCGAGCGCACGCTCATCATCGCCGATGAGGGCTCCCAGGTGCACTACATCGAGGGATGCTCGGCTCCGGTCTACACGACGGACTCGCTCCACTCCGCCGTGGTCGAGCTGGTGGCCCTCCAGGGAGCACGGATCACGTACACCACCATCCAGAACTGGTCGAACAACGTCTACAACCTGGTGACGAAGCGGGCCCGCGCCGAGGCGGAGGCCCACGTGGAGTGGATCGACGGCAACATCGGCTCCCGGCTGACGATGAAGTACCCCTCGGTCTACCTCATGGGGCCGAAAGCCTCGGGTGAGGTGCTCTCGGTGGCCTATGCCGGCGCCGGCCAGCACCAGGATGCTGGGGCGAAGATGGTGCACGCTGCCTCCGAGACCACTTCGACGATCGTGTCGAAGTCGATCTCGAAGGACACCGGGATCACCACGTACCGGGGTCTCGTGCACGTCGACGAGGGGGCGAAGCACGCGAAGAGCTTCGTCCGGTGCGACGCCCTGCTCCTCGACGACAACTCGGTCTCGGAAACGAAGCCCTACATGGAGGTCGGCGAGCGCGATGCCCGCATCGGGCACGAGGCCACCGTCTCGAAGGTCGGGGACGACCAGCTCTTCTACCTGATGAGCCGGGGGCTGTCGGAGACCCAGGCCATGGGAATGATCGTGAACGGCTTCATCGAGCCGATCACGCGGACCCTCCCCATGGAGTACGCGGTGGAGTGGAGCCGGCTGATCGAGCTCCAGATGGAGGGTTCGGTCGGCTGAGGCCCACCGGCCCGGGCCGGGCCGGGCCCGCCTGGGAGTCCGACCACGCCCGGGAGCCCAGGAAGGCAGAATAGGGCCCATGCCCATGCGCGAGGAGTGCAAGCACTTCCAGAGCCGGACCTACGACTCGGGGGAGGTGGCGCGTTTTTGCATCCTCGACCTGGCTCCCGACGCTCCCTGGAAGTGCCCGGAGAACTGTCCGCGTTACGAGCGCCGACTGGCCGACGTGGGGTGGGACCACGGCGCGTTGGTCGAGCCCAAGCTCGAGGACATGCCCGACGTGCCTGACGAGGACGCCGCCTCCGTGCTGGGTGACGCGGAGAGCATCGTCGACGCGATCGGTCCCGAGGTGCTGGCTGACGTGGAGAAGCAGGAGGCAAAGGAGGCGCGACGGGCCGGGCGCGGGTCGAGCGGCTTGTCTGGTACCCGCTGGTGGAAGCGCAAGCGCTAGCACGACGGCCCGCTGGCCGGGGGCCCGGCTGTGGGTGCCGGCCTCGCGTTCCGGTGTTCCGGCGTTCCGCATGGGTCGCGTCGTGCCCGCCCAGGTCACTCTCCGGTGAAGTGCGCCGGTCGTTTCTCCATGAACGCCGTCATCGCCTCGGTGAGGTCGGCGGAGCGGATGAACCCGGCGTTCCACGTCGCCACGTAGTCGAGCCCCTCGGCGACCGACCGGTGCGCACAGGCGTCCAGTACGATCTTCGTGCCCTGGACGGCGAACGGGGAGTTGGCAGCGATCTCGGCGGCCAGCGTCCGCGCTTCGGACAGCACCGTTGCGGCATCGTCGTAGACGTGGTTCACGAGCCCGATCTCCGCCGCCCGGGCCGCCGTGATGTCCTTCCCGGTGTAGGCCAGCTCGGCCAGGTGGCCGCGGCCGATGATGGCCGGGAGCCGCTGGAGGCTGCCGAGGTCGGCCACCATGGCCACCTTCGCCTCCCGCACCGACAGGATCGCGTCCGCACTGGCCAGACGGATATCGCAGGCGGACGCCAGGTCGACCCCTCCCCCGATGCAGTACCCGTGGATGGCGGCGATGACCGGGATCGGGCACTCCGAGAGCGAGCTGACCGAGGCCTGGAGGCGGAGGACGTCGGCCCGGGTCCGGCGTGCCTGGGCTGCGGCCGACGGCGACCGGCCACCGGCTCGGTCGTCACCGCTGCCAGCCTTGCCACTCTGGCCGTTCCCGCCGCCGGACGGCTCCGCGCCGATCGTGCCGAACGCCGTGAGGTCGAGCCCCACGCTGAAGTGGGGCCCCTTCGCCGCCAGCACGATGGCACGGATCCCCGTGTCGGCGGCGAGGACCGCCATCGCCCGCGGGAGGTCGGCCCAGAACGCCGGGCCCAGCGCGTTGCGCTTCTCGGGGCGATCCAGCCATAGCGTGGCGATCGGGCCCTCGCGCTCGAGCGTGAGGACGTCGGAGGCGAACGCGTCGAGGGCCGTGTCAGTCTGGAGGTCGGTCATGGCGCCGAGCCTAAGCCGTCCGGGCTCCTCCGGTCGGGCCAGGTGGCGAGCGCGCCACGTCCGGCGGGACCAGCCTTCCCGGCGGGACCGCGTTCCGGCTTCGTTCCGGCTGCGGCGGCCCGGTAGAGTCCCCGTGGTACGGCCGAGGCCGGAGGGGGAGGATCGACCATGGAGTTCACCGAAGACCACCACCGGTTCCGGCAGGCCGTCCGGGGCACGATCCAGCGAGAGGTCGACCCCTACGTGGACGCCTGGGAGGAGGCGGGCATCTTCCCGGCGCACCAGCTCTTCGGAGCGCTCGGGGACGCCGGTCTCCTCGGTCTCGAGTACGACCCGGCGTTCGGGGGCCAGGGTGCCGACCACAGTTACAAGGTCGTGCTCGGCGAGGAGCTCGGCCGCATCGACTGCGGGGGCGTGCCCATGGCCATCTCGGTCCAGACCGACATGGCGACCCCGTCGCTCCACCGGTTCGGCACCCCGGAGCTGAAGGAGCGGTACCTGGCCCCGGCCATCCGCGGCGAGATGGTCTGTTCCATCGCCGTCACCGAGCCCGATGCCGGTTCGGACGTGGCCGGCATCCGCACACGTGCCGTGCGGGACGGCGACGAGTGGGTCATCAATGGGACGAAGCTCTACATCACCAACGGCACCCAGGCCGACTGGCTGTGCCTGCTCGTCCGCACCAGTGACGAGGGCGGCTACAACGGCATGTCGCAGATCGTCTTCCCCACCGAGACATCCGGCTTCACGGTGAGCCGGAAGCTGGCGAAGTTGGGGAACTGGTCGTCGGACACCGCCGAGCTCTCCTTCGTGGATGCCCGGGTGCCGGTGGGCAACACGATCGGCGAGGTGGGGAGGGGCTTCCACCAGCAGATGGCCCAGTTCCAGAACGAGCGGATGATCGCCGCCTACCTGTCGATCGGCTCCATGTCCCGGGCGCTGGAGCGCACGAGGGACTACCTCCGCCAGCGCCAGGTGTTCGGCCGGCCGTTGCTCGACAACCAGCACGTGCAGTTCACCCTGGCCGAGCTGGCCGCCGAGCTCGACCTGCTGCGTCACTACAACTACGCCTGTGCCGAGGCCTACCTACGGGGGGAGGACACCACCCGCTTCGCCACCGTCGCGAAGCTGAAGGCCGGTCGGCTGGCTCGGCAGGTGGCAGACGCCTGTCTCCAGTTCCACGGAGGAGTCGGCTACATGGACGAGGCGTGGATCTCCCGCTACTACCGCGACTCCCGGCTCCTCTCCATCGGTGGGGGGGCAGACGAGGTCATGTTGCGGGTGCTGGCTCGTATGGACGGCTACGGCTCGGATGGCTGAGCGCGCTGCCCGGGTCGTCGGCGCCGTTGCCGGCCCGCTCGGTGAGGGAGCGGGGAGACCGTTTCGGGTGCATGGCCGGGTGGATGACCGGGTGCAGCCCCGCGGCGGACGGTTCCGGGCCAAGATGGGGGACGTGCCCCGTACCCTGCTGGACAGCGACCAACCTGATGTCTGGGAGCCTGGCGGGCGCGCCAGTGCTGGGTCGGGCGGCGTCACGGGGCGGCCCGGTGCCTCCGGTGAGTGACCCGGTTCGCTACGGGGTGGAGGCCGGGGTGGCGACCCTCACCCTCGATCGGCCGGAGAACCGGAATGCGCTGACGCCAGAGATGCTCGACGGCATCGGCGACTCGGTCAGCCGGGCCGTGGCCGACCCGGCCGTGCGGCTCGTGGTGGTCACCAACACCCCACCGGTCTTCTGCGCCGGCGCCGACCTGAAGGGCTCACGGGGCGGGAGCGGGAGCGGGAGCGGTGCCCCGGGCCCCGGGCCCCGTCACGACCTGGCCGGGGTGCTGCGGGCGGTCCAGGACTCCCCGAAGCCCGTGGTCGCCCGGATCGCCGGCCACTGCATGGGCGGGGGCGTGGGCCTGGCCGCCGCAGCCGACCTGTCCGTGGCGGCCGACGACGTGCTGTTCGGGTTCACCGAGGTCCGGGTGGGGGTGGCTCCCGCCGTCATCTCTGTCGTGTGCCTTCCCAAGATGCGTCGAGCCGACGCGCTCGAGCTGTTCCTCACCGGGGAGCGGATCACGGCCGATCGGGCCAGCCAGGTCGGGCTCATCACGATGACCGCGCCCCGGATGGCGCTCGACGAGGCGATGGCGTCCCTCACCGACGCGCTGCTGGCCGGAGCGCCCGGCGCCCTGGCCGCGGCCAAGACGTTGGTGGCCCGGGTCCCCGGCCAGGATCGGGAGGCGGCCTTCCGGTGGACGACGGAGCTGTCGGCCCGGTTGTTCGCGTCCGAGGAGGCGGCAGAGGGCATGGCAGCGTTCCGCGACAAGCGCCGGCCGTCCTGGTGGCCACAGGCCTGACGTCGACGGAGCGGCCGCCGACGCCCGGCAGCGTCGCCATCCCGGTGGTCCGCCCGGGTGGGAAGGCGTGGAGCGCCAGGTAGTATCGGGGTGAGGCTCCAGATGCGGGCCTCGTTGCGCGAGAGGTTCCTGTCCTGCCCAGCTTCGATCCGTCCATCGCCGCCCGCCTGCCCGGTCCGCCGTGGCTGTCCGCGTGCCGTGCCTCGGCTGCCGAGGCGTTCGCCGGCGCGCCGCTCCCCACCGGGAAGGACGAGGTGTGGCGCTACAGCCGCATCGACCAGCTCGACCTGGACCGGTTCGCGCCGGTTGCCCCCGGTACTGTCACCGGATCGTCGAGGTCGGAGATCGGCGCCTCCAGCGACCGGGCACTGGTCGCCGTCGGCGCCCTGGTCGAGCTGTTCGGGCCCCGGTGCGCTCTGGTCGTCACGGTCAACGGCTTCATCGCCGCCTCCGCGTCGCTACCGGGTGAGACCGGGGTGCGTGTCACCCGGATCGCGGACCACGAGGAGGGGCACGACCTCTTCGGCTCGGTGGCGGAGCGACCCACCGACTTCGTCCTGCTCAACGAGGCGTTCGCTCCTGACCCGCTCGTCGTCGACATCGCCCCCGGAGCAGTGGTGGCCGACCCGGTCGTGATCGTCCACCTGGTCGACGCCGTCGGTGGGGGCGCGGCGGACGGCGGGCCCGGCGGTGACCCAGCCCTGTTCCCCCGGACCTTCATCCGCGCCGGGGCGGCGTCGCAGGCCGGCGTGGTGGAGATCAGCGTCGGCGCCGGCCACTGGATGCTGGCGCCCCGGTCGGCCGCGGTTCCTGCCGTCCCTACGGCCCCGGCCGACGGCTCCGGCCCCGGGACACCGGACGGTCCGACCGTGGTGGTCGCACCGGTGACCGAGCTGGTGGTCGGCGACCGGGCGGTCCTGGACTACGTGAGCCTCCAGGCGCTCGGCACCGGCGCCTGGCAGCTGGCCCACCAGGCCAGCACGATCGGGGAGGACGCCCGGCTGCGCAGCTTCGCCGTCGCGCTCGGGGGGTCCTACGCCCGTCTCCGCACCGACTCCGTCCTGGCCGGGTCGGGAGGGGCCAGCGAGCTCCGGGCCGCCTACCTGGGCACCGGCGACCAGATGCTCGACTTCCGCACCCTCCAGGACCACGCCGCCCGCAGCACGACGAGCGACCTCCTCTTCAAGGGCGCGGTCGCAGACCGGGCCCACTCGGTCTACAGCGGGCTGATCCGGGTGCGGCGGGGAGCGCTCCGGTCGGATGCCATGCAGACCAATCACAACCTGGTGCTGGACGAGGGCGCCCATGCCGACTCCGTGCCCAACCTCGACATCGAGGAGAACGACGTGCGGTGCAGCCACGCCTCGACCGTCGGTCCGATCGACGAGGACCAGCGATACTACCTGGAGTCCCGGGGGGTCGACCCGGTAGCGGCCGAGCGCCTGATCGTCGCCGGCTTCTTCGCCGACATCGCCGGCCAGGCACCGATCGTCTCGGTCCGTCCCGCCGTGCGGGAGGCGCTGGGCCGCCGGCTCGTCGCCGAGGTGGTGCGGGGCTCGATTGAGGACCTCGCCCTCCTGGCCGGGGACCGCGCCGGGATCGATGCGCCAGTACCGTCCCCGGCGGTGCTCCTGGAGAGAGCGGACGCCGGAGAGGGAGAGGACGGGCGTCATGGGTGACACCGTGCGGCTGTGCGGGCGGGACGAGCTGGCCTCGGGCGAAGCGAGGCGGTTCGACGTCGGGGAGGACCGGATCGCCCTCGTCCGGATCGAGGACACCTACTATGCCATCGGTGACCGCTGTAGCCACGAGGACTACTCGCTGGCCGACGGAGAGGTGTGGCCGGCCGAGTGCGAGCTCGAGTGTGCCAAGCACGGGTCCACCTTCGACCTGCAGACAGGAGAGCCGTGCTCGCTCCCGGCGACGAGGCCAGTCCCGGTCTACGACGTGGTGGTCGACGGCGACGACGTCTCGGTGGTGATCCCGTGAGCACCGGCGAGCTGCGGATCGAGGGCCTCCGCGCCGGTATCGATGGGAAGGAGATCCTCCGGGGCGTCGACCTCGTCGTCGAGACCGGTCGGGTCCACGCCGTGATGGGTCCAAACGGTTCGGGGAAGTCCACGCTCGCCCACGTGCTCATGGGCCGCCCCGGCTACCAAGTGCTCGACGGGTCGGTCACGCTGGACGGTGTCGACCTGTTGGCCCTGCCGACCTGGCAGCGAGCCCGGGCCGGCCTGTTCCTCGGGATGCAGAACCCGCTGGAGGTCCCCGGAGTGGACGTGTGCTCTGCCCTGGTGGCGGCCCGGCCCGGGATCCCGGCTGGTGAGCCGGGCGGTGGCACTGCCCACGGTTTCGAGGTGACGCGGCAACGACTGGCAGAGGAGGCGGACCGGATCGGGTTCGACCGTCGGTTCCTGGACCGCCCGCTCAACGTCGACCTGTCGGGCGGCGAGCGGAAGCGCAACGAGACGATCCAGCTCGGGGTGTTGCGACCCCGGTTCGCCGTGCTCGACGAGATCGACTCCGGTCTCGACGTGGATGCGCTGGCGGCGGTGGCCCACCGGGTGTTCGAGGCGACCTCGGAGTGGGGCCTGGGCGTGCTCGCCATCACCCACTTCCGCCGGCTGCTCGACGTGTTGCAGCCCGACGTCGTCCACGTCCTCTCGAAGGGTCGGGTCGTGGCCACCGGTGGGGCCGAGCTGGCTGCCGCCGTGGACCAGACCGGGTACGCCGCCTACCTCTGAGCA
>DAHXOA010000135.1 GCA_027365145.1 Acidimicrobiaceae bacterium
CCCGGCCTACGCCGATGCGCAGCGCGTGCCCCACTGGGAGGTCGGTACCGCGCTGGGGCTCCTCGACATGGAGCGGGGGGCAAAGCTCTCCGGGTCGATGTTCCCGCTCTACCGCGGGATGGGGGCGCGCCTGCTGCGCGCCCTGACCTCCTACGCGCTGGACCGGCATGTCGACGCGTTCGAGGAGGTGCGGCCGCCCACCATGGTGCGGACAGAGACGATGATGTCCACCGGTCACCTCCCGAAGTTCGCCGACGAGGCGTACCACCTGGAGCGGGACGACCTGTGGGCGATCCCCACCGCCGAGGTGCCGCTGACGTCGATGTGGCGGGGAGAGATCATGGAGGAGGCTGACCTCCCGCTCCGGCTCACGGCGGCCACCCCCTGCTTTCGCCGGGAGGCCGGGGCCGCCGGACGCGACACTCGGGGGCTGCTGCGGGTGCACGAGTTCGACAAGGTGGAGCTCTTCGCCTACGCCACCCCAGAGCAGGCCCCGGCGCTGCTCGAAGAGCTGGTCGGGCGGGCCGAGTCGCTCGTCGCCGACCTCGGTCTTCACTACCGTGTCCTCGACCTGTGCACCGGAGACCTTGGGATCTCGGCGGCGAGGACGTTCGACCTCGAGGTCTACGCGCCGGGCGTCGACCAGTGGCTGGAGGTCTCCTCCGTGAGCTGGTGCACCGACTACCAGGCCCGTCGTGCGAACATCCGGTACCGTCCGGCCGGCGGCGGTTCTCCCCGTTTCGTCCACACGTTGAACGGGTCGGCGTTGGCCTGGGCCAGGATCTGGGCCGCGCTGGTCGAGACCGGGCGCCAGGAGGACGGCTCGGTGGTCCTCCCGGCCGTGCTCCACCCCTATCTAGGTGGTCAGGGCGTGATCCTGGCGCCCGGCCCGTGAGCACAAACGACCCGACCTGTCGGTCCGGGATCCGGTTTCCGCTCCGGGGCGACCTGTCGGTCCGGGCCGTCGAACCGGCTCGCGGTCAGGTTTCCGGTCCGTCCCCGTCGGGATCGAAGCGGTAGCCCACGCCCCGGACGGTCAGGATCAGCCTGGGGGCGGAGGGTGCGACCTCGACGTGGGTGCGGAGGCGCTTGATGTGGACGTCCAGGGTTTTCGTGTCGCCGAAGTAGTCGGGTCCCCAAACCCGGTCGATGAGCACGTCCCGGGTCAGCACCCTGCCGGCGTTCTGCACCAGCAACGAGAGCACCTCGAACTCCTTGCGCCGGAGGCGGACCTCCTCGCCGCGGACGAACACCAGCCGGCGCTCGTGGTCCACCTGGATCCCCCCGGCCTCGAGGACGCCTTCGTCGGGCCCACTGGCGCGTCCCGGTGCTCCGGTGCCCCGGTCGGCGCCGTCGGTGGACTCGTCGTCGAGACCGTCGGTGGGAGGGGTTCTCCTAAGGACGGCGCGCATGCGGGCGACGAGCTCCCGGAGCCGGTAGGGCTTCGTGACGTAGTCGTCTGCACCCACCTCGAGACCCACCACCGTGTCGATCTCGGTTCCCTTGGCGGTCACCATGATGATGGGAACGCCCGATCGGGAGCGGATGGAGCGGCAGACGTCGATGCCCGACATCTTGGGCAGCATCAGATCGAGGAGGATGAGATCGGGTCCGAGGGTGTCGAAGAGGCGCAGCGCCTCGGTGCCGTCGCGGGCGACGGTCACGTCGAACCCCTCTCGGGCCAGGCCGATGACCAGCGCGTCCACGAACGACTCCTCGTCCTCGGCGAGGAGGACCCGGACGCGCGAGGGGTCGGATGCCGCGGTCACGACACGTACTCCGGCGGTGCCGGAAGGATGAGGGTGAAGGTCGATCCCTCCCCCTCACGGGAGTCCACCACCACGCGTCCCTGGTGGTTGTTGGCAACGTGGCGCACGATCGACAGGCCCAGGCCGGTCCCTCCGGTCTCCCTGCTCCGTCCATGGTCGACCCGGTAGAAGCGCTCGAAGATCCGCTCGAGGTCGCGGGCCGGGATCCCGACCCCGGTGTCGCTGACCGAGAGCTGCACGGTGTCGTCCACCCGGCCCCCGCTGATCTTCACCGTGCTGTCCTCCGAAGAGAAGGTCACCGCGTTCTCGAGCAGGCCGTGCATGGCCGAGATGAGCTGACGCCGGTCTCCGAGCACGAAGACCGGCGGATCTGGCTCCTCCAGGTCGATGGCCACCCGGCGGTGCTCGGCTGAGGTTCGGACCCGCTCGACCGCCTCGGCCATCACGAGGTTGACGTAGATCGGTTCACGGGGCGGGGCTTCCTCGGACTCGATCCGCGTGAGGTCCAGTAGATCGTCGATGATCCGAGAGACCCGGAACGCCTCGTTGTGGATACGCGACGCCAGGCGCTGCGCGATGGCGGGGTCGGCCTCGACGGTGAGGGTCTCGGCGAGCAGTCCCAGTGCCCCGATCGGGGTCTTCAGCTCGTGGCTCACGTTGGCCACGAAGTCCCGCCGGATCTCCTCGAGTCGGCGGCGCTCGGAGATGTCGTCGATGATGGCGATCACACCGAGGGGCCGGCGCCCGTCGTCGATCAACTGGGTCTGGATGGCCAGGGTCTGCCGTGGTGGTCCGTAGAGGTCGAGCGTCCGCTGCGCCGTGCCCTCGTGCCAGGCGTTCTCCAGGAGCTCGGTCACGACCTGGGCGGCCAGCGCGTCGCTGTGACGATTGTTCATGAGAGCCGCGGCCGGAGTATTGCGGAAGGCGACGTCGCCGTTCTCGTCGCAGACGATCACTCCCTGCGGGAGCGTGTCGAGCGCCCGTCGGAGCCGGATGGCATCCGCGCTCGCCTCGGTGACGGCTTGCGAGGCCTCTCCGGTGATCTGCTCGAGGTGGCTGAGGACCGGTTCGATGCCGCCGTCGTCCGGCGGGCTCACGCCCAGACGGGTCGCAAGAGAGGTAAGGCGCTGTTGCAGCCCCCGTCGACCTGATCGCCGGCCCAACCGGTTGGCCACGAAGATGGCGACGACCGCCACGACGGCGATGGCAAGGTATCCGATCTCGTCGTGCTGCACGCCTCCAGCATGGCAGGCCTGAGCCCGCGTTCCGACCATAGGGGCGACTCGGGAACAACGGAGATAAAACACGAAAAGATACGAAACATCTTGAAAAATACGGTAAACGACCCTACGGTTGGACCATGCTTCCTCCCGCTGCTCTCCTCCCCGTGCTCCACGTCCCTGGTTGCCTCCTCATGGACGTGAGCCTGAGCCCAGACCCGAACGCGCTCCCCGGTGGCGCGCTCCTCCAGAAGCTCATGAACGGCATCGACGGGTGGGCGCTGGCTCTCTCCCTGATCGGTCTGGTCATCGGCGCGGCGGCATGGGCTCTGGGATCGCATGGCCAGAACTACCAACAGTCCTACGTAGGCCGGCGGGCCGTCCTCATCTCCGGCCTGGCGGCATTGCTCATCGGTGCCGGCCCGGGCATCGTGAACTTCTTCTTCCACGCCGGTCAAGGGGTGCACTGAGGTGGTGGCCGGGGCGTGGCCGATCCCCTCTCCCGCGCTCGGCGTGGTCAGTGTGGTGGGGCTCGGTATCCCGCCTTCGTTGGGCTCGGGCCTGGCCGGCTTCGGGATGGGCAGCGTGCTGTCGGCCATCTCCACGTGGGTGGCGAGCGGAGCGGCATGGTTGCTGGAGCAGATCGGGGCGGCGCTCGGGACCACGACGGCCGTCCATCTCGGGGCATCGTGGTTCGTCTCGAACTTCGACGTGATGGCGGACCTGGCCGCGATGGTGATGATCCCGCTCCTGGCGCTGGGCGTGATCCAGTCGGTCGTCCGGCAGAGCGTCTCGACGCTCCTGCGCGTCGCGCTGGTGAACGTGCCGGTGGCGTTGGTGGCGACCGGGGTCGTCGTGAAGCTCGTCCAACTCGGCCTGGCACTGAGCGATGCGATGAGCAACGCGGTCGCTGGGGGATCCCGGGCGGACACCACCCGCGCGTTGGCCCGGATGGCCTCCGCCCTGGCGTCGCCGGCGACCGGTGGCGGCACGGCCATCCCGGCGTTCGTCGTGTTCCTGGCGGCGATGGTCGTCGTCCTCGGGGCGTTGCTGTTGTGGCTGGAACTGCTCGTCCGCCAATCGGCCGTCACGGTCGCCGTGCTCTTCCTCCCCTTGGCGTTGGCCAGTCTCGCCTGGCCCGCAATCTCCCACTGGTGCCGCCGGCTGGTCGACACCCTGGTCGCCTTGGTGCTGGGGAAGTTCGTGATCGTCACCGTCCTCAGCCTTGCGGCGGCAGAGATGGCCCGCGGTCCAGGGTTCACCTCAGTCCTCTCCGGGGCGGCCATGCTCCTCCTGGCCGCCGCGTCCCCGTGGTCGCTCCTCCGTCTGGTGCCCTTCGTCGAAGCCGGAGCCGTCGCCCACCTGGAAGGAGCGGGCCACCGGGCGATGCACTCGGCCGCCGCCCCGATGAAGAGCGCCGGGCACGCCGCGCTCCTGGCGGCGTCATCGGGAGTGGCCGGCGCCGGTGGTGCGGGTCTCGTGGCGCTCTCCGCACCATCCGGTAGCGATCCCGACGGTGGTGCGGGCAACCCCGGGGGCAGCCCGCAGGGCGGCGACGGTCCTGGCGGTGACAGGCCGGGCAGCGTGCCCGCCCCAGGTACCCAGACGATCTCGGCTTCGGGCATCGGGAGTTATCCGGCTCATGCCCGTGCGACTGAGGCCTACGAGCGTGCCATGCGGGAACCCGTCGAGGAGGTCCGGGTGGCGGCCGGCGCCATACCCAGGACGTCGTCCCCAGGTGGCGGAGCGGTCCAGGGCACCGTGCACTCCGTAGGCGTGGGGGAGGATGGCGATGGGCACTGACCAGGGGACCCGGGAGCGCGTCCGCTACCGGTTCGGCCCGCTGGAGCGCCGGGGGCTCGTCGCCGGATGGAGGGGAGGTCAGGTTCTCGTCGTCGCCATGGGTCTCGTCGTCGCTACCCTGTTCCTGAGCGGCCATCCCACGATCGGCGGTGTGGTGATGGCGCTCGTCGGCGTTGCCGTCTCGGCTGGGGTCGCCACCTGGCCCGTCTGGGGCCGGACCGGTGAGCAGTGGCTCCCGTTGGTGGCCCGTTGGCTCGTCGCCGGCTTTGGCGGGCGACGCTCGGTGGTGACCGTGCCCCCGACCCACGGCGCCCCGTCCGGTCGCGGGCCGGGCGGTTATGTCCCGGTCCGGGATGCTCGTTCCATCCGACGCCCCCCGGCTTGGAGCCGCCGCCTCGTCTCCGGCTCCCCCGACGCCAGGACGGTTATCGGCCCGTTCCGTGGGCTGACGATCCGGGCGACGCCCTTCCCTGACGGGGGGAGCGGGGCACCCGCCGGGGTCATCGTCGACGATCGCGCCCGTACCGTGACCGCCGTGCTCGCCGTGCGCGCCGGGAACTTCGCCCTCCTGGGTCCAGCGGAGCAGGACGCCCGGGTTGCGGCCTGGTCTCAGGTGCTCGCATCGCTGGCTCGGGAGGGCAGCGACATCCGGCGCGTCCAGTGGATCGAGTCGTCCCTCCCCGACCACGGGGAAGGCGTACGCGCTCATCTCCGCCGTCACGCCTGCCACGGACCCGAGACCGCGCCAGGAGCGTCCTACGCCTCGTTGGTGGAGGGTTCGATGCCGACCACTCGCCGCCACCGTGTGCTCCTTGCACTGAGCGTGCGCATGCGGCGCGACGCCGGACCGAGGTCCGGGTCCGGGTCCGCAGGGACTGACCGTCTCCTGCGTGAGGTCGGCCTGCTCCACCGCCTGCTGGGGTCGGCTGACGTGGGTGTGGAGGGAGTGCTCTCCGATCGGATGGTGGCGGGAGCCTGTCGGGAGTCCTTCGCCACGATGGCGGAGCTCGAGCAACCCGAGGTGAGATCGGCGGCCGCCGATCTCACCTCGGCCGGGCCAGGGGCCGGCACCACCGTGGTCGGGCGTGCACCGGCGTGGCCGTGGCCGGTGGCGATGGACGTCGGGTGGGACGCGCTCCGGACGGACGGGACCTGGCACGCCACCTACTGGATCGCCGAGTGGCCCCGTCAGGACGTGGCCCCGGACTTCCTGGCGCCGCTCCTGCTCGCCCCTGTCCGTCGCAGCCTCGCGCTGGTGATGGAGCCGGTCGCCCCCGCCCGCGCCGCTCGTGAGGTGGCCAGGGCCCGGACGTCGGACCTGGCAGATCGGGAGCTGCGTCGGCGGGGTGGGTTCCTGGTCACCGCTCGTCAGAACCGCGAGCGCGAGGGGGTCGAACGGCGCGACGTCGAACTGGCAGACGGGCACGCTCAGTACCGGTACTCGGGGTACGTGACCGTGACTGCCGAGACGCGCGACGGCCTGCGCGACGTATGCGCCGCTACCGAGCAGGCGGCGAGCCAGTCCAGGATCGAGCTGCGGCTGCTCTACGGAGAACAGGATGTGGCGTTCGCGTGCACCCTCCCGCTGGCCCGGGGGCTGGCATGAACGCGCCCCGACCCCGGGTTCCGGCCCACGTCACCACCACCCGGCACCTCGGGGCCGCCTACCCCCTGGTCACGGAGTCCGGCCTCGGCCACGACGGTGTCCTGGTGGGGCGGGATCTCCTGGGAGGGACGTTCGTCTTCGACCCGTTCCATCTCTATGCGCAGGGTGTGGTGACGAACCCCAACGTGGTCGTGATCGGGCAGATCGGCCGGGGGAAGAGCGCATTCGTGAAGTCCTACCTCTGGCGCCAAGCGGTGTTCGGTCGTCAAGCATGGGTCGTGGACCCAAAGGGTGAGTACGGTGCCCTGGCCGCGGCGTGGGGGGTCCGCCCCGTGGCGCTCTCGCCTGGGGGATCCGTGCGGCTGAACCCGCTGGAAGCACTCGGGGGTGAGCACCTTCCGGCTCCCCCTCCCGCGTGCGTTGCCGGCGGGCGGGCGTCCCTGGCTGCCGGCGACGAAGGGGATATAGAGGTCGGCGCTCGGTGTGGTGGGGGTGATCCGTGGACGGAGGTGTCTGCCCGGGCCGAGTGGCGGCGCGGCATCGATCTCCTGACGTCGCTCGCCGTGGCCTGCCTCGGGCGGGACCTCCTCCCCCGGGAGCGGGCAGCGATGGATGTCGCCCTCACCCAGGCGGCGCTCTGTGCGGCCCGAGGCGTCGAGGCCCCCGTCCTCCCCCAGGTCGTCGACGCGCTGCTCGATCCCCCCGAGGGCGCGGCGCGGGCGCTGCGCACGACGCGGGCTCTCCTGATCGAGGATGGGCGGGACGTCGCCCTCGAGCTCAGGCGCCTCGTGTCCGGGGACCTCCGGGGGATGTTCGACGGCCCGACGACCCCCGGGCTCCGACTGGACGCGCCTCTTGTGGTGCTCGACCTCTCGGCCGTCTACAACTCCCCGGCGCTGGGCGTGCTCATGGCGTGTGCGACGGCCTGGCTCCAGAGCGCCCTCCTTCGACGGCCACCCGGCCGGGTGATCGTCGTCGTCGACGAGGCATGGGCGATCCTGTCCAACCTGGGTGTTGCCCGGTGGTTGCAGGCGTCGTGGAAGCTCTCTCGGGCATTCGGCGTGTCCAACGTGGCGGTGCTCCACCGTCTGTCCGACCTCGGCGCCGTCGGAGCAGCCGGGTCGGAGCAGGTCGGTCTGGCCGAAGGGCTCCTCGCCGACACCGAGACCCGGATCGTCTACGCCCAGCCACACGGCGAGGTATCTCGGGCGGCAGGCGCGCTCGGCTTGACCGACACCGAAGCGGACCTGCTTCCCCAGCTGCGCCGGGGCGTTGCGTTGTGGAAGGTCGGGCGCCGCTCGTTCCTGGTGGAGCACCACCTGTCCCCCGGTGAGCGGGAGATCGTCGACTCCGACGGCGCGATGCGGGACGACGCTTCTCGGGTGGCGGGCGGATGAGTCTGGCCGGTGACACGGCCACCGTGGTGGGTCTGGCGGCGTTCGCCCTGACCGGGCTGCTCGGGCGTCAGGGATGGGGGGACGGGTCGGTCCGCAGCGTCAGGGCCCCGGGTCGACGCCACCGATCACCGCGCCCTGATCCCGAGACCCGTCGGGGGGGACCGGCTGCAGATCGGCGCACCGGCGGTCTGCCTCCCGGCGTCCCGCGGCACCTCGCCGGCCTCGCCTCTCCCGGTGCCAGCGCCCGCTGGGCCCGCGGTCGCGACCTGGCGGTGTTGACGGTTGGCACCGCACGGAGCGGGAGCGGGGTGGTGCCGACCGGACGGCTCGTGATCGGTCAGTCCGGCCGGCGCGTGCTGGCGGCCGAGCCGGGTCAGTCGGTGATCGTCTTCGGTCCCACCCAGAGCGGGAAGACCACGGGATTCGCGATCCCGGCCCTGGCGGAGTGGTCCGGCCCGGTCGTGGCGACGAGCGTGAAGGGGGACCTTCTCGCCGGCACGTCGGACGATCGGCGCCGGCGGGGCGCGGTGGTGTGCTTCGACCCTTCCGGGACGGTCGGGACACCGTCCGCCGGGTGGTCGCCACTCCGCCGGGCACGCACCTGGCCGGCCGCCCGCCGGATGGCATCGGCGTTGACCGACACGGCCAAGGGCGAGCACGGAGGGATGGCTGACGGGGACTTCTGGTACGCCACGGCGGCGAAGCTCTTGGCACCACTGCTCTTTGCCGCGGCGACCACCCATCGGAGCATGGCTGACGTCGTCCGCTGGGTAGACACCCAGGAGGAGGCGGAGGTGCTCGATCTCCTCTGCCGGGTGGGCGTTCCGGAAGCGGTCGACGCCGCTCGCGCGTGCTTCGCCAAAGAGGACCGCCAGCGTGGATCGATCTACACCACCGCGGAGACCGTGCTGGCGCCGTTCGCCGATCAGGCGCATGTCGAGACCGTCGGCGACGTCGATCCGTCGGCGGTCGTCTCGGGAGCCAACACGCTCTACCTGTGTGCGCCCTCCCATGAGCAGCAGCGGCTTCGTCCCCTCTTCGTCGGCGTCATCCGTGACGTCCTCACCGAGGTCTACGACCGGGTGACCCGCTCGGGACGTCCGCTCGACCCGCCCCTCCTACTGCTCCTGGACGAGGCGGCGAACATCGCCCCGCTACCCGAGCTCGACGCCGTCGCCTCGACGGCGTCTGGGCAGGGGATCCAGCTGGTGACGATCTGGCAGGACATCGCCCAGATCACCGCCCGGTACGGCGCCCGTGGTGCCACCGTGGTGAACAACCACCGGGCGAAGGTCTTCCTGTCGGGGATCTCCGATCCAGGCACCCTTGACCAGGCGAGCCACCTGATCGGTGAAGCGGAGCGGCCGGTCCGGACCCGTACGTCCGGGGCAGTCGGGGGCGTGACGACCAGCGACACCCCTGCCCACCGGCGCCTGGTCCCCCCCGACGCCCTCCGACGGATCCCACCGGGTCACGGTGTGCTCGTCTACGGGTCGCTGTCCCCGGTCCGGATCACGCTTCGCTCCGAACCTCTCGGGGCTCGGCGTCCCGACGCCCCCGATAGGCCATGATGGGGGAAGCGGCGCGGAGACGGCGGGCAGAAGAGGAGGATCACGTCATGGGGACGCCACGATGAAGAGCACGCAGGTCGTCGTCGATGCCTTCGACCGGGTTCGGGATCTGGTGCACCGCTCCGTTGCCGATCTGACAGCCGAACAGCTGGCAGACCAGTTGGGAATGGGCGCCAACTCGATCGGGTGGCTCGTCTGGCACCTGACGCGGGTCCAGGACGATCACGTCGCCGACGTGGCCGGGGTCGAGCAACGGTGGGTCATCGGGGGATGGGCCGACCGGTTCGACCTTCCCTTCGACCGTGCCGCCACCGGGTACGGCCACCGGCCTGAGGAGGTCTCGGCCGTACGCGGCGTGACCGCCGATCTCCTCACCGCCTACCACGACGACGTGTGCGACCATACGGTGTCCTATGTGTCGAAGCTCGGTGACGCCGACCTCGACCGGATCGTCGACACCTCCTGGGATCCTCCGGTGACCCTGGGCGTGCGGCTCGTGAGCGTGATCGCCGACGACCTCCAGCACGTGGGTCAGGCGGCCTTCGTGCGGGGGATCCTCGGGGCCGGGAAGCGCTGATCACCCGGCAGCACCGTTGGCTCTGGTAGTCCGGGTGTCGTGGAGTTCGCAACCTCCCGGTGGTGCCGGTACACCCCCCTGCCATGCTGACCAGTGGTGAGCACCGACACGTACTACGAAGTCCTGGGTATCCCACCCGAGGCCAGCCCGCAGGAGATCAGGTCCGCCTATCGCCGGCTCAGCCTTCAGGTGCACCCGGACCGAGGCGGGTCCGCCGCGCTCTTCCGTGCCCTGTCCGAGGCCTACGAGGTGCTCTCCGATCCTGACCAGCGTGCCGCCTACGACGTCCGCCGCCGTGCTCCGGGCTGGGGCTTCGACGACGAGAGCCAGGACGACGAGGACGACGGGGTCGACGAGCACGACGAGGACGACGAGGACGACGAGGACGACGAGGACGACGAGGACGACGAGGACGACGAGAGCCAGCACGACGAGGACGACGAGGACGACGAGAGCCAGCACGACGAGGACGACGAGGACGAGTCTTTCCGTGCCAGGGGCCCACTGTGGGCACCTCCGCCGGTCCCGGTGGGCGGGAGCGTTCCCCAGGGCATCTGGCGGATGGTCGATGCTCATCCCGCCGGTGCACTCGTTGGTCTCGGAGGTGCGCTCGTGTGTCTTGGCAGTCTCGGCGGCAGCTCCAACGCCAGCCTGGTGCTTGCCGGCTTCGCCACCGTCCTGCTCGGTCTGCTTGCCGTCGTGGGCAGCCGCAGGCTCATACGCCGGACGCGGGCGTTCGGCAGGGAGGGGGACCCGGTCGACGTCCTGCCGGACGCACAGTTCCTGCAGGTCGTCGAGCGGCTCTTCGTCCGGAGCGGTTTCCAGGTCCGCTCGGGACGATGGCTGGGTGCACCGGTGGCGGACCTCTTCGTCGAACGGAACGGGAGCCGGATGGTGGTACAGGTCAGCCGGTCCCGCGTCCCGGTCGGACCCGGGGTCGTCCACGTTGCGGCCCGGACAGCCGCTACCCGTGCTGCGACCGGAGCGATCGTGCTGACCAACGGCATCTTCACCGCCGACGCCTGGGAGGTGGCCCGGGTGACCGGGGTGGTCTTGTGGGATCGGGCTGCGCTGCTGGCTGCGCTGTACCAGGCCGGAA
>DAHXOA010000145.1 GCA_027365145.1 Acidimicrobiaceae bacterium
GCGCTATGTCGACCACCTTCCGTCGGGGGCGGGCATGGCGATGGCCATCCTCGGGCCACCTCTCCGGCGGTGGGACCGCCGGGCGGCCGCGAGCGCGTCCCGCTACCTGGTGAACTCCGAGGTCGTCCGGCGGCGGGTGGCCGACCGCTACGGGATCGAGGCCGAGGTGGTCCCGCCCCCGGTCGACCTCGACACCACGGGCCCGGCCGAGCCGGTGACGTCGCTCACCCCCGGGTTCTTCCTGTGCGTGTCGCGCCTGCTCGCCTACAAGAACGTCGGGGCCGTAGCCGACGCGTTCCGCCGGCTCCCCGACCACCGCCTCGTGATCGTGGGCGAGGGACCTCTAGCCGGCGAGATCGGCGAGCAGGCGCCGGTCAACGTCACCGTGCTGGGCCGGGTCTCCGACGCCCAGCTCCGGTGGCTCTACGCGTCCGCCATTGGCGTGGTTGCCGCCTCCTACGAGGACTTCGGGCTCACGCCGGTGGAGGCGGCTGCGTTCGGGAAGCCGTCGGCCGTGCTCCGATGGGGCGGGTTCCTGGACACGACGGTGGAGGGTGCGACGGGGGTGTTCTTCGACCGGCCCGAGCCCGGCCCCATCGCCGACGCTGTGGCGGAGATCGCCGGCCGTTCGTGGGATCCCGATCTCCTCACCACCCACGCCGCCCGGTACGCCACGCCCAGGTTCACCGCCCGCGTGCGGGCCGTCGTCGAGGAGGTGCGGTCAGGACGCGCCCCGGCCGTGGACGACGGTGGCCGGGGTCTGCCACAGGATACGCAGGTCCCACCAGAACGACCATGAGGCCACGTAGAGGTAGTCGAGCCGACACAGCTCGAGGTAGGAGAGCTCGTTGCGCCCCGACACCTGCCACAGCCCCGTCATGCCCGGCCGGGCCTCGAACCGCTTGCGCGCCCATCCCTCGATAGCGGCGGACTCCGACACGATGAACGGCCGGGGGCCGACCAGGGACATGTCGCCCCGCCACACGTTGATGAGCTGGGGGAGCTCGTCGAGGCTGGTCCGGCGCAGGAACCGACCGATGGAGGTCACCCGCGGGTCGGTGCGAACCTTGAAGAGGGGGCCGTCGACCTCGTTCAGGTGGGTGAGGGCATCGCGTGCTGACTCCGCCCCGTCGTACATGGTGCGGAACTTCAGCATCCAGAACGGCTGCGCCCCGAGGCCCGTCCGCTCCTGACGGAAGAACACCGGACCCGGGCTGGTGAGCTTGATCAGAACGGCACAGGCGGCGAAGAGCGGCGAGATGACGAACAGGGCGACCGAGGCCACCACCACGTCGAACGAGCGCTTGGCGAAGCGGGCGCCGGCGCTGAGGGACGCCGGGGCGATATCGACCATGGGGAGCCCCGACAGGTCCTCCACGTGGGACCGAATGGTGATCAGCACGTAGTAGCGGGGAACGATGGACACCGCCACCTGACCGGCCAGGCTCTTCAGCATCTCGATGGTGCGCTCGGGATGGGTGCGGGAGAAGCAGACCACCACCCGGGCCACCTGGTAGTGCCGGCACAGATCCGGGAGGTCGTCGAGCGACCCGAGGACGTGGTCGCCACTGAGCGGGTGGTCGTCGACGTACCCGACGAACCGGACATTGGCATGGGCCCGGAGGTGGGTGGCGATGGTCTTCGCCATGATCCCGGTCCCGACCACGATGATGGGCACGGTCGCGTCGGCGGAGCGGGAGGCGATCTGCCGACCGGTGGCTCGGGCCGCCGGAACCGTGATCGCGCCGACCAGGCACATCGCCGTGATCTTCCCCACGCTCAGGTC
>DAHXOA010000148.1 GCA_027365145.1 Acidimicrobiaceae bacterium
CGGCATCGAGGAGGCATTCGCCGCCCGGACCGCGTCCGAGGAGCGCCTGCGCCGGTTCCTCGCCGACGCCTCCCACGAGCTGCGGACCCCGCTCACCTCCATCATGGGCTACGCCGAGCTCTTCGATCTCGGTGTCCGTGATCGCCCTGCGGACCTGGCCTCGTCGATGCGTCATATCCGAGGCGAGGCCGCCCGCATGGGGACCCTGGTCGAGGACCTGTTCCTCCTCGCCCAGCTGGACCACGAGCGGCCACTGGCGCGCGAACCGGTGGACCTCGCCGCCGTGGTCCGGGCGGCGGTGGCCGGGGCAGCCGTCGTCGTGCCGGACCGCCTGGTCGAGGTGGACGCACAGGGCCCTGTCGTCGTCGAGGGCGACGAGCAGCGCCTGCGCCAGGTCGTCGACAACCTCCTCACCAATGCCATCAGCCACACGGCCCCCGGGACCCCGATCGGCGTGCGGGTCGCGGTCCAGGTGGACGCCGTGCTCGAGGTGCACGATGGCGGCGAGGGGATCCCCGCCGAGGACCTGGACCGCATCTTCGAGCCCTTCTACCGGTCGGATCCATCGCGGGCCCGTTCCACCGGGGGAGCGGGGCTCGGTCTTGCCATCGTGTCGGCGATCGTCGAAGCCCATGGCGGGCGCATCGACGTCGTCGTGGGGGAGGGAACGACGTTCCGGGTCCGCCTTCCGCGCCGGCACGGGAAGGCGTCGGTCTCGGCGCCGGTCGACCCGACGGTGCCGGCTCACGTCCCGGGCGGCGCGGATCCCGGATAGTCACGGGCCCCGGCGCCTGGGCTCCGGGTCGCCCGCGTCCGGTCAGTCGGGTCAGTCGGGTCAGTCGGGTCAGTCGGGTCAGTCGGGTCAGTCGGGTCAGATCGAGAAGTCCTCACCCTGCCAGACACCGTTCTCCGACGGGCGGATCTCTGGGACCGTGACGATGCCGTTGACCTCCTGCTCGAGGGCGTCGACGCGTTGGTTCAGCGCGGCGAGGGTCGTACCCACGAGGTCGGGCACCACCGCGTCCTCGAGGTCGGGCGGCGACGAGGAGGAACGGGGTCGGCTGCGGGCGATGACCTGGCCGGGGACCCCGACGACGACGGCGTTGGGGGGGACGTCGCGGACCACGACGGCGTTGGCCCCGATGCGGCTGTGGTCGCCGATGGTCACCGGGCCGAGCACCTTCGCCCCGGCCCCGATGGTGACCCGATCGCCGACGGTCGGGTGTCGCTTCCCCCGCTCGAGGCTGGTCCCTCCGAGCGTCACACCCTGGTAGACGGTCACGTTGTCGCCGATCGAGGTGGTCTCGCCGATCACGACGCCCGTGGCGTGGTCGATGAAGAAACCCGCGCCGATGACGGCACCTGGATGGATGTCGACGCCGGTGAGGATCCGGGTCAGCTCCGCGATGGCGCGGCCGGCGAGCCGGTGACCGTGCCGCCAGCACCGGTGGCCCAGCCGGTGGCCCCAGATGGCGTGCAGCCCCGGGTACGTCAGCACGATCTCGGCTGTGGTGCGTGCTGCTGGATCACGCTCCCGCACCGCGGCGATGTCGCGCCGGACGGTCGCGAGCACCCTCAGTCCCCGAGGCCCTCGAAGAGTGGTGTGCTCAGGTAGCGCTCGCCGAAGGACGGGATCACGACCACGACGAGCTGGCCGGCATACTCCGGGCGCCGCGCCACCTGGAGCGCTGCCCATACCGCCGCGCCGGAGGAGATCCCGACGAGGAGCCCCTCTTCGCGGGCCATGCGGTGGGCGAGGTCGAAGGCGTCGGCGTTCTCGACGGTGATGATCTCGTCGATCAGGTCGACGTCGAGCACACTGGGCACGAAGCCGGCCCCGATGCCCTGGATGGGGTGCGGACCCTTTGGCCCACCGGAGAGGACGGCCGACGCCGCCGGCTCGACGGCGACGGCCCGCACCGACGGCTTGCGCTCCTTGATGACCTGGGCGACACCGGTGAGCGTCCCCCCGGTCCCGACGCCGGCGACCACGATGTCGACGCGTCCGTCGGTGTCGTTCCAGATCTCCTCGGCGGTCGTCTTCCGGTGGATCGCCGGGTTCGCCGGGTTGTCGAACTGCCGGGGCACGAAGAACTTCCCGTCGCCGCCCGCCAGCTCCTCGGCCTTCGCGATGGCGCCGCCCATCCCTTCGGGGCCCGGGGTGAGGACGAGCTCGGCGCCGTATCCCCGGAGGAGCATCCTCCGCTCCCGGCTCATCGTCTCGGGCATGGTGAAGATGCACCGGTAGCCCCGCGCCGCACAGACCATGGCGAGGGCGATCCCGGTGTTCCCGCTGGTCGCCTCTACGACGGCGGTATCCGGCGTGAGCGCTCCCGACTCCTCGGCGGCGTCGATCATGGCCACGGCGATGCGGTCCTTCACGCTGTGGGCCGGGTTGAAGAACTCCAGCTTGGCGACGACCTCGGCGGCCGCGCCCTCGGTAACCCGGCGCAGTCGCACCAGCGGTGTGCCTCCGATCAGCTGCGTGACGTCGTCCGCGATGCGCATGGTCTCACCTTCCGGTTCCGTGGTCGCGACCTGATGGGCGGCCGCCTCCGGGCGGGATGCCCGAATCCTGACCCAATCTAGGGAGATTGAGCGGCGGGCGGTACGCCGGAGTGCAGTTCGCCGGAGCGCGGACCGGCTGGTGCCCGTGCTGGCGCCCTTGCTGGTGCCGGCGAGGTCAGCCTTGGAGGAAGCCGATGCCCGCCGGTGCGGTCAACCTCGGGAGAACCTCCCGGCGCCACCGAACCCACCGGCGCCACCGGCGGCACGGCCCGTGGCCGTTGTGCCGGACGTGGGTAACGGCTCGGAGAGGTTGGCCAGCACCACGTCGGCTCCCGCGTGCAGCCCCGAGGTGACCTGCGTCCGGATCGCACCGACCGTCCCCACGTCGACTCTGGTCCGGGTGGCCTTGCCGTTCACGTACGTCGTGACGAAGTGTGTCGAGCCAATGGTGGAGACGGCCGAGGTCGGTACCGTCACCACGTGTGATGCCTTGGCAAGGACGATGGCAACGTCGCCGTCAGCCCCCGAGAGCATGTCGAGGTTGGTGGCGTCCAGGGTGAGGGTGACCGGGTAGGTCGTGGTCCCATTCGTGGTGGTGGCGAGCAGGCCGATGGCGGTCACCGTGGCCGGGACGGCGTGACCGGTGGCCAGTGGCGTAACCGTCGCCGCCTGACCGAGGTGCACCTCGGGGAGGTCGGAGACCGGGATCGGCGTGGTGGCCTCGAACGAGCCCGGGCCGAGGACGACGATGTCGTCGGCCGTGGAGGACGACGATCCGCCGGCGGTGACGCTCTGCCCGGCGGTCATGCCCACTGACGCCACCGTTCCTGCGATGGGGCTGGTGAGTGTGGCGTCGTCGAGCGACTGCCGGGCCGTGGCGAGGTCGGCATTGTCGAGGTCGATCTGCGCCTGGTCCAAGGCGAGCTCCTGGGGTGTGGCCGGGGCGGCTGTGGGCTGGCCGGTCCCGGTGCCCTTCCCCGACGAGCTACCGGAGGTCGCTCCGGCTGTTCCAGACGGACCCCCCGACGTGAAGGACGCAGCGGAGCCGGACGACTGCTTCAGTGCGCCGCTCAGCGTGCTCTCCGCTTTCTCCAGTGTGGTGATGTCCTGGGTCACGGCCTTCTCACCGGCGGAGACCTGCTCGAGCGCAGCAGTGCAGGCCGCCGTGCTCGTGCCCGAGCCGGTACCGGAGGTGCCCGACCCCGAGCCGGTGCCCGTGCCGGAGGTGCCCGACCCCGAGCCGGTACCGGAGGTGCCCGACCCCGAGCCGGTGCTCGTGCCGGAGGTGCCCGACCCCGAGCCGGTGCTCGTGCCGGAGGTGCCCGACCCCGAGCCGGTGCTCGTGCCGGAGGAGCTGACGCTGGTGAAATGGGATGTTCCAGTGGTGGACGGCGGCGGAGTCGTGCCGGCCGAACCCGATGAGCTGGCGGGAACCGTTCCGCCGCACGCGGTGACGGCGGCGGTCAGGTCTCGGGTGGTCTGCGCCTGGTCGGAATCGACCGTGCGCTCGGCTGCGAGCAACGCCGACTGGTCGGCGCTGATGGCAGCACTGTTACCCGTGGTGCCTGATCCACCTGTCGAAGTCGCGCCGCTCGTGGTCGGACCCGTGGTCGCCTGGCTGTCCGTAGTCGTCGCCGTCTCGCTCGCCTCGGCCGCGCTCAGCCGGGCTTTGGCGTTGGCGACGTTCGCCTCGTCGGTGGTGACCGTCGCCGCGAGCGGCGTCGTGTCCAACGATGCGACGTCCTGCCCGACGCTCACGTGTTGCCCTACCGACACGTCGACCGCGGACACCGTCCCGGAGACCGGGAACGCCAGGTCGGCCTGGTTTGCCGGACTGATCGTCGCTACGCCGTCCAGGGTCGATTCGACGTTGCCCACCGACGCTGTCGTGAGTTGGTAGTCCGGTCCACTGCTCCGCGTGCCGAACCATGCTGCTACACCGATTGCTGCGACGACCACGATGACGGTGACCCCGCTCCACCAGCGTCCTGGTCCTCCCCGTTGTCCATGGAACCGGGAACGGGGGCGGGCGTCGTCGGAACGTAGGGGCGGAGCTGGCGTCGTGCCCGGACCAGGAGACGGTCGGCTCCCGATGCGCAGGGTCTCGGCGTCCGGCCCCGGTTCGTCAGGCATCACTCGCACCGCTGCCTCCGGTACCCGGGCGGCCACCACTGAATCCGCCACCGCCGAATCCGGCCGAACAGCCATTGGGACCGGCGGTGCTGAGCGAGATCGACGACGCGG
>DAHXOA010000155.1 GCA_027365145.1 Acidimicrobiaceae bacterium
GGAGGGTCCGGAGGGTCCGGCATTGGGTGGGGACGCACGCAGGAACGACGGTGCTCCTCGTCGGCGGACTGGCCTGCTTCGGTGGTGGGGCGCTGCTCGGCGGATTGGCGGCTCCTGTTGCCGTGTCGCTCCCCGGCGTCCACGCGCTGAAGGTCGACCCGACGCGCTCGACGGCTCAGCTGGCCAGGAACGCATCACCGGTTCCCGAGCGTGGCAGCACAACGGTCGGCCGGGCCGCCCACGTGGTTGCGCTGCCATCCCGAGGGTCACCCGCTGCGGCAGCACCACAAGGGAGCGTGGGCGCGGCCGCCCGGAGCATCCCGGGTGTCGCTGGCGCACATGACACGGCGTCCGCCTCAGGCGATACCGCGACAGACGGCACCAGGGGCGCTCCGGAAGGCGCGGCCGCACCGGCGCCGGTCACCACCTCCGCGAAGGGCGGCACGCCGGCGAGCCCGACGGCGGACGGGCGCGCCGCCTCGTCGTCGGGATCAGGTTCCAGCTCCGGGGGCAGCCCAGCCACCTCGCCGTCGTCGGGGGACACCGGTGCCACCGGCACGAGCACCGGCACGACCACGAGCCAGTCCGGTGCGGGCACGGGGTCGGCGACGACACCAGGCGGTACGAGCACCAGCAGCGCTCCGGCCAGCCAGACTTCCTCGTCGAACGGGGTCGGGACGCTCGTCACCGGCCTGCTCGGTGGCCTCTGAACCGACGACCACCGGGCCACCGAGCCATGACCTCCTGGTGCTCCTAGCTCCCGAGCTCGGTCTCCACGCCGTCTTGTTCGACCACGGTGTAGCCCAGGTCGGCACGGGTGGAGAACGTCTCCGGGTTGCCCGTCGCCCCACCCGTGGAGGCGGAACCACAGGTGCCGGTGGAGACGTCCGCCCCCAGCGTCACGTCGGCCGCAGTTCCGCCGTCAGCGTGCAGGGCACGGTTTCCGAGGTGCACGTCCCTGAGGTGGCGCCGCCGGTCGCCGATGCGCACACCGCCGACGAACCCGTGGCCGAGGCCGGGGCGACAGCGACCACCGACGTGATCCCGAGGGTCCCGAGCACCCGGAGCCCGGCGAGCGCCACGTGGCCCACGGCGCGGATCCACCGACGATCCCGGATTCGACCGCAAGGTTCCTCCCGCAGGGCCGTTCTTCTCATCACAAGTGCAATCGGGGGAAGCCAGGGAAAGAGAAGGGGCCGGCACCGTCGCCGACCCGACACTCGGGCTTCGGAACGCTGCGGCCGGCGCCGGGTCATGGGGGATCCGGCCAGGACCGGCAGATCAGGAGGAGCGATGTCGGAGGGGGGCGAAGTGGTCGAGGGAGTGGGGACGCTCCAGGACGACGGCATGACCGGTACCGGCAGGCCTGAGGGCGCGGGCGGGACTGACGGCACGGACTGGGTCGGCTCCTCCAGCTCCAGCGGTGGTGGCGGCAACGGTGGTGGTGGGCACCCGACCGGGCGCCTTGCCGCCGGCGGGCGGCCAGAGCTGCCTCCAAGCGCCGTGCTCCCGCGGCACCGGCCCCCGACACCGAACCCGCTGTCGGGTCTGGTGCGCACCGTGAGCGAGCTCGGGGCCATGGTTGCCACCGCCCTCGAGTCGCTGCGCCTCGGCCTGCGGCACGGCGTCCCGGTGGGAGAGTTCATCGACCAGTGCTGGTTCCTCGTCCGGGTCACCACCGTGCCACTCATCCTGGTGTCGATCCCGTTCGGGATGGTGATCGCCCTGGAGGTCGGCTCCCTCCTCCAACAGATCGGTGCACAGTCCCAGCTCGGGGCGGCCATGGTCCTGGCCGTCGTGCGCGAGCAGGCCCCGGTGGCCACGGCACTGCTCATCGCCGGCGCCGGCGGGTCGGCGATGTGTGCCGACCTCGGCTCGCGGCGGATCCGCGACGAGATCTCGGCCATGGAGGTGATGGGCGTCCAACCGCTCCAGCGTCTCGTGCTCCCCCGGCTGCTCGCTGCCACGGTCGTCGCCATCCTGCTCGACAGCATCGTGTCGGTGGCAGGCATCGCCGGGGGCCTCTACTTCGGCACCCACAGCCTCCACATCTCGGCCAGCGCCTTCTTCGCCACCTTCGGTGAGCTGAGCCAGCTCGCCGACGTCTGGATCGCCCTCTTCAAGGCGGGCGTGTTCGGGTTCATCGCCGCCATGGTGGCCTGTTACAAGGGCATGTCGTGCAAGGGCGGCCCGAAGGGGGTCGGCGACGCCGTGAACCAGGCGGTGGTGGCCACCTTCATCCTCGCCTTCTTCGTGAACTTCGTCCTCACCATCATGTACTTCAAGTTCATCCCCCAGAAGGGACTCTGACCGTGGCGACGAAGCCCGCCGCGATCGTCGACGGCCTCTACGGCCAGCTCGCCTTCTACGGCCAGACCCTCCGCGCCCTTCCGAAGGCCCTGCGCTACCGCAAGGAGATCGTGGCCCTCATCTCGGACATCACGATCGGTGCCGGCGCGCTGATCATCGGAGGCGGGATGTTCTTCGTCGTCGCCAGCATCGCCTTCTTCACCGGGACCGAGGTGGGACTGGAGGGGTTCGCCGCGCTCCAGCAGATCGGGGCCCAGGCTCTCACCGGTGTCATCTCGTCACTGGCCAATACCCGCGAGATCACCCCCCTCGTCGCCGGGATCGCGCTCGCCGCCCAGGTGGGCGCCGGGTTCACGGCCCAGCTCGGCGCCATGAGGATCTCCGAGGAGATCGACGCGCTGGAGGTCCTCGGCGTGAACAGCATCGTCTACCTGGTGGCCACCCGGGTGTGGGCCGCGGTCATCACGATGATCCCGCTCTACCTTGCCGCCCTGTTCTCGAGCTTCATCGCCACCCAGCTCATCGTGACCGAC
>DAHXOA010000159.1 GCA_027365145.1 Acidimicrobiaceae bacterium
CGTCCGCCACGAGATGGCCTGCACCCTCGCCGACGTGCTTGAGCGTCGCACCCGGGCAGCGCTGCGGGACGCCCGGGCAACGGCGACGGCCGTAGGTGACGTGGCGACGCTGATCGGACCTGAGCTGGGCTGGTCCGAGGAGCGATGCCGCCAGGAGGCGGAGACCTATGCGAATGCGGTGCGAGCCGAGCTCCTCCGGGCCGGCCTGGCCGTAGACACCGCCGCCCCGGAGGCCCGCCGGTGACCGGACCGACACCGGTCACCCCCATCGACCTCGTGGGACCGGGGGCCAGGAGCCACCTGGCCGGGAACCGGGTCGGCGTCGACCCAGCGGTCCGGGCCCGGCTGGAGGCGGCATGCCCCGACGTGCGTGACGACGAGGTCGACCGGGCCGAGCACGCCCGCGACTGGTGGCCGCTCGCCATCGGTTGGGCGACACGCGGGGAGGTGCCGTCCCTGCCCGCCCTCGTCGTCCGGCCCACCACCACGGCCCAGGTCGCCGACGTGCTGACGATCTGCAACGAGGCGGGGGTTCCCGTCACACCGGCCGGAGGGCGGAGCGGAGTCTGTGGTGCCTCCGTCCCGCTGCACGGCGGCGTGTCGCTCGACCTCTGCGAGCTCTCCGGGATCACCGCCGTCGACACGACCTCGATGGTCGCCGACGTTCGGGCCGGCACGTTCGGGCCCGATCTGGAAGCAGCGCTCCAGGGCGACCACCACGCGACCCTCGGGCATTGGCCCCAGTCCATGGACCTGTCGACCGTCGGTGGATGGCTGGCCTGCCGGGGTGCCGGGCAGTACTCCAACCGCTACGGGAAGATCGAGGACATGGTGTTCGGGCTGGAGGTGGTCCTGGCCGACGGGTCTGTCGTCCACACCGGAGGTCTGGGACCCCGCTCGGCCACCGGGCCGGACCTCACCCAGCTCTTCGTGGGGAGCGAGGGCACCCTCGGGGTCATCACCTCGGGACGGTTCCGCATCAACCCCCTGCCCGAAGGACGGGCGCAACGGGCGTTCGGCTTCCAGTCGTTCGCCGACGGGCTCGAGGCGTGCCGGCGCATCACCCAGCGGGGTGCCCCACCCGCCGTCCTCCGGCTCTACGACGCGGCCGAGTCGGGGCGTTCGTTCGAGCGGCCGGACACGAACGTCCTCGTCGTGCTGGACGAAGCCGATCCCTTCCTCATCGACGCCACCATGGCGGTGGTCGACGCCGAGTGTGCCAAGGCCGAGCCGCTCGATGCCGAGCTGGTCGACCGGTGGCTCACCCACCGCAACGACGTGTCGGCGCTGGCACCGCTGTGGCGTCACGGCATCGTGGTGGACACCGTAGAGGTAGCCGCCCGGTGGTCCGTCCTCCCCGACCTGTACCGCACCGTGGTCGATACGCTCACCGACGTCGACGGGACGATCGCCGCCTCGTCGCACCAGTCTCACGCCTACGGCGCGGGCGCATGCTTGTACTTCACGTTCGCCGGCCGCCCCCCGGAGGAAGCCAGGGCCGACCAGGACCCGGGCGATGTCGACCTGGCGTGGGCCGAGGCCTACTACCGCGAGGCGTGGGACCGGGTGACCCGGGCCACCATGGCTGCCGGCGGCGCCATCAGCCACCACCACGGGATCGGGGTCAACCGGTCCCGCTTCCTTCCCGACGCGTTGGGAGCGGCCCACGGGGTGCTCACCACCCTGAAGCATGCGCTCGACCCGAAGGGCATCTTGAACCCGGGCAAGCTCGGGCTCCCGAGCCCGTTCGGCTCGCCGTCCTGGCCGTGAGCCGGAGCCGATCGGGGTCGCCTCCCGACCCCAGGGACAACCCCAGGGACAACCTCAGAGACAGAGAGAGGAGCGCTCCGTGAGCGTGCTCGTGGTGGACGTCGGCACGTCGAGCGTACGGGCCGCCATCGTGCGCCCCGGTGGCGGCGACGACAACGGTGGTGGTGGTGGTGCCCGCGTCTCCCACGTGCACACCATGGCGGTCCTTCCCTCCACCCCGTTCCCGGGCCTGGTCGAGTTCGACGCCGCCGTCATGGCCGAGGCCGTCCTCACCGTCGCCGGTCGAGCCCTGGCCGAGGGCGGTCCCGTCCGTGCGGTCGGCATCGCCAACCAGCGGGCGTCCACCGTCGTCTGGGACCGCGCCACCGGAGAGCCGGTCGGCCCCGGGCTCGGATGGCAGGACCTGCGCACGGTCGGCACGTGCCTCGAGCTCCAGGCAGA
Source organism: Acidimicrobiaceae bacterium (assembly GCA_027365145.1). Classification (GTDB taxonomy): domain Bacteria; phylum Actinomycetota; class Acidimicrobiia; order Acidimicrobiales; family RAAP-2; genus JAKADK01. The sequence continues at coordinate 2,212 of DAHXOA010000159.1, forward strand.
GGGCATCCGGACCGCGCCCAACGCCTCTGCGACGAAAGTGGCCGCCCTACTCGACGTGGCCGACCCCGATCGTTCGCTCGCCTCCGCTGGCCGGCTGGCCTTCGGGACCGTGGACAGCTGGGTGGCCTGGACCCTTTCGCAGGGATCCCTCCACGTGACCGACGCCACCAACGCCGGGGTGAGCGGGCTGGTCACCGGCGACGCCGATGGCTGGGACCCCGCCATCCTCACCGCGCTCCGAATCCCGGAGGCCATGTTGCCCACCATCGTGGCCTCCAGCGGAGAGATCGGACCGGCGAGCGCACTACCGGGCGCGCCGGTCATCGCCGGCATGGCCGGGGACCAGCAGGCATCGATGGTCGGCCAGGGCTGCCTCCGACCAGGCCTGGCGAAGGCGACCTTCGGTACCGGCGGCATGCTCGACCTGTTCGTAGGGCCGACCCGTCCCGCCGTGGCTGGTCGGGGTCGGGCCGGTACGTTCCCGATCGTGGCCTGGCGCCACGGCGGCCCCCGGGACCAGGACTGGGCGGTGGAGGCCATCATGTTGACCGCCGGCGCCTGCGTCGAATGGCTTCGGGACGACCTGGGCCTGGTCGAGTCGGCCGACGCGTCCTCGGCGATCGCCGCCCGGTGCACCGACACGGGGGGCGTCTGGTTCGTGCCCGCCCTGCTCGGCATGGGCACGCCGGTCTGGGACTTCGGGGCGCGGGGTGCGTTCACCGGCCTCACCCGGGGCACCGACCGGCCCGCCATGGTACGCGCCGTCCTGGAAGGGGTGGCCCATCGGGGCGCCGACCTCCTGGAAGCGGCCGAGTCCGACGCCGGCACGACGGTCGGCTCCCTGCGGGTCGACGGTGGGATGACGGGCAACGCGGTGTTCGTCCAGGCGCTGGCCGACGCGTGCGGGCGGTCCGTCGCCGTCTCCCGGGAACGGGAGGCGACCACCCTAGGTGCGGGCTACCTGGCCGGAATGGCCACCGGTCTGTGGGCCGGCCCCGACGAAATCTGCGACGACTGGTCACCCGCGGCCGTCGTGGACCCCCGGCACGACGAGGCGGCACGCTCCGAGACGAGAGCAGCCTGGCTCCGGGCCCGCGACCGGGCGCTCGGGACCATCCCCGAGCTGTCGAGCATCGACTTCTGAGCCGTCAACCGACGGCGACGTCACCCCGTGGGCTCCGGGCCAGCCCACCGAGATCGGCTCGGGCGGCGCGGTGTCAGGCGCGGCCACGGCGGCGGCGGCGGGACACGAAGAGCACCACCAGGAGGATCCCGCCCAGGATCGGCACCACGCGTTTCGCCACCGGGATCCCCGCGGTGCCGAGCACGTCGATCGGCTCGGTGGAGGGGCCGGTCCGGTTGGCCGATGGGGGGCC
>DAHXOA010000164.1 GCA_027365145.1 Acidimicrobiaceae bacterium
GAAGGCGGCACCACCCGCCGACCGTCCGGCACCTGGGTCACCGCCGCGCCCGGCCGGGTCGGCCGGACCGGGCGGGATCGAGACGGGGCCGGCCCAGTCCTCTGGGCAGTCCGGGGCCGACACCGAGGTGCTCCGCATCGAGGCCTGAGCTCCGTCGCCTTGCACGGCAGGCCCGACGACCGCACGACGTGGGAGAGCGGTCGTCGGCCGTCGTATTGCCGACGGTGGCGTGGCACGCTAACGTCACCCGCTCACCCACGGTGGAGATGTTCGGTGGGAGCCCCCCCGGATGGCCGTCCGGACGGGGATCGGGGCCGTGCCCGGAAGGAGCTCAAGGAATGGCAACGAAGAAAGCAGCCGCCCCGGAGGCGAAGGCGGGAGCCCAGCCGAAGAAGGCGGCCATGTCGGCGCCTCCCATGGCACCGCCGGCGAAGAGGGCGGCCGGCGGGCGGAGCGCCGCAGCCACCGCCAAGAAGCCAGGTGCCGTCACGGCCGGACCAGCTCCAGCACCGGCGGCGAAGAAGGCGTCGGCGGCGTCCGGTCCCTACGCCGAGGAGCCGAAGTTCCTGGAGGAGCAGCGGGGGTTGTTGATCACCGAGCGTACCGTCCACGTGGGTCAGGCCCTGGATCTGCGGGCCGAGGCGGACTCGCTGGCACTGGAGCGTGAGCCGGGAGACGTGCAGTTCGACGAGGAGTCGGGCGAAGGCGGGACGGTGGCCGTCGACCGGGAGCGGGACCTCGCCCTGTCCGCCCAGGCTGCGGCGGCCGTCGAGGAGATCGACGAAGCGCTGGTGCGGATCGACCGGAAGACCTACGGGGCGTGCGAACGGTGTCATGCCCCGATCCCGAAGGCACGGTTGCGCGCGCTCCCGTTCGCACGGCTCTGCGTCGAGTGCAAGAGCGGGGGGTTGACCCGACGCTGACCAGCTCCGCACCGCGGCAGGACGGATCGCGACGGTCCCAGCCGAGCACGGGCGCTCGGCTGGCGCTGGCGGCCATCGTGACCGCGGTGGTCGTCGGTGTCGACCAGATCACGAAGTCGCTGGCGACCACCCACCTCCGCGACCACCCGATCCATCTGTTCTGGACCCTCGACCTGGAGCTGGAGTACAACAGTGGGTCGGCGTTCAGCCTGTTCCAGGGGAAGGCCGCGGTCCTGGTCCCCGTGGCGCTGGCGCTGATCGGGGTGCTCGTGTGGATGGTCGTCCGGTCCCCCACCCGGGCGCGTGCGGCGGTGCTCGGGCTCATCATCGGGGGCGCGTGCGGGAACCTGGCCGACCGGCTCTTCAGGGGACATGGCGGAGCGGTGGTCGACTTCATCGCCCTGCACTGGTGGCCGACCTTCAACGTGGCCGACGCCTGCATCACGGTGGGCTGCGTGCTCCTCGCGCTCTCCTACCTCCGGCACCCTGGACCGGTGGGCCGTACCGGTGGCGACCGCGACGATGGTGCCGGCACCCGGGAGCACACCGGTGGGTCTACCGGGGCCCGAGGGACCGGCACCCATCCAGATGGCACGCCGACTGGGGCACAGCCGATCGAGCGCGAGGGGGCATCCGGTGGATGAGCTCTCGGTCGTGGTGCCCGCCGCGCTCGACGGCGTGCGGATCGACCGGGCGGTGGCTCTCGTCTGTGACCTGCCCCGATCGGTCGTCGGTGCGCTGGTCGCCGGCGGGTACGTACGGATCGGCGGGGAGGTGGTCGTAGAGCGGAGCCGGACCGTCCGGACGGGTGAGCGGCTCGGGGTCGACCGGAGCGGTGTCGTCGAGCGACCGGAGCTCGTGGCCGACCCGGACGTGGCGTTCACCGTCGTGGCTGCCGACGGGTCGGTGATCGTGGTGGACAAGCCTGCCGGGCTCGTCGTGCACCCGGGGGCCGGTCGCCCCGGCGGCACGCTGGTCAACGGTCTCGTGGCCAGGTTCCCCGATATCGCCGTCGGGGCCGCGGCCGGGACCTTGGGTGATCCGCACCGTCCCGGGATCGTGCACCGGCTCGATCGCGGCACGTCGGGGCTGCTCGTGGTGGCGCGCACGCCCGAGGCCTACCAGTCGCTGGTGGCCCAGCTCGTCAGCCGGACCGTGGCGCGCGTCTACCAGACGCTCGTGGTGGGGATCGTCGGGCCCGACGAGGGTCTGGTCGACGCGCCGGTCGGTCGGTCGCGGTCGTCGCCGACCCGCATGGCGGTCGTCCAACGCGGGAAGGAGGCCCGGACCCGGTACCGGGTCGTCCAGCGCTTCAGTGCACCGTTACCCGCGTCGTTGCTGGAGGCCACGCTGGAGACGGGCAGGACCCACCAGATCCGCGTGCACCTGGCGGCCATCGGGCACCCCGTCGTCGGCGATCCCGTCTACGGTCGCTCGTCCCCGGGCGATGCTCCGGCGCCCGATCGCCCTTTCTTGCACGCCGGTTCGCTGTCGTTCGACCACCCCGCCTCGGGTGTCCGCCGGTCGTACCGGTCCGAGCTCCCGATCGACCTCCGCGCCGTGCTCGACGGCTACCGGACCTGACGGCTACCGGACCTGACGGTCGGGGCGGGCACCAGGAGGGCCTGGTGCCGGTGCCGGCATGGAGCGGTGGGCCGGCTCAGGCCGCCTGGTGGGCAGCCTCGAGGAGCTGGCTGCGCCCCAAGACCTCAAGAGCCTCGGCCTCGGCCTGGCGGACCTTCCGGACACCGACGCCCAGTCGCTCGGCCGTGGTCTGCAGGGAGGCCGGGTCCGTTCCGTCGAAGCCGAAGCGGTGGGCGATCACCGCCCGCTGCAGCTCGGTCAGGCTGTCGAGCGCCTCCCGCACGAGCCCGAGCGTCATCCGCCCGGCCACGGCATCCTCGAAGCCGTCGGACTCGCTGGTCACGAGGTCACCCAGTGTGGCCGTCGACTCAGCGGTGGCCGGCTGATCAAGGCTGGCGACGACGCGGGCCACGTTGGCCAGGTCGTCCCGGGACTGAGGACTGATCCCCGTTGCCTCGACGAGCTCCTCGTCAGTCGGGGGTCGCTGGAGGGTGTGCGTCAGCTCCCAGAGCGCTCCGTCGAGCTGCTGGCTCCGCTCCGCCACCTCCATCGGGAGCCGGATCGTCCGCCCGTGCTGCTGGACGGCCCGCTGCAACGACTGGCGGATCCACCAGGTGGCGTAGGTAGAGAACTTGAACCCACGCTCCCAGTCGAACTTGTCCACGGCCCGCATGAGGCCGAAGGTGCCCTCCTGGATGAGGTCGGTCAGGTCCACGCCCCGGTCCTGGTAGCGGCGCGCCCAGTGCACGACGAGGCGCAGGTTGGCGGCGACCATCTCCCGCCTGGCCTCCTCGTCACCGGCGGCGACGCGCTTGGCCAGCGCCGTCTGGGCATCGTGGTCGGGGAGGGGATGGTGGTCGAGATCCCTGAGGAACAGACCCATGGCGTCGGCCTCCGTGCCCCGCGACCTGGGGGTTGCGCGCCCTGTCGCCGTCGATCGTCCGGACTGGATCGTCTGCGTGGTCATCGGCACCGTCACCTCTGTCTCTCCGTCCTCACCGCTCCGACGGGTTGTGCAACACCGGGAGGGACCGTGGCATTCCTGGTGGCGCGTTTGCACGTCAGGCATTCGGAGTGCTCGGCTGACGGGATGACCGAGCCACCCCGTTGCCTGCTCGTCCGCCACGGCGAGACGGCGTGGAGCCGTGACCACCGCCACACGGGACGGACCGATCTCCCGCTCCTCCCCGACGGTGAGCGCCAGGCACGGTTGGTCGGTGCTGCGCTGGCGGGTACGACGTTCTCCCTCGTCTTGACCAGCCCGCTCCGGCGGGCGGCGGAGACCTGCCGCCTGGCTGGGCTGGCCGCCGGGGCCCAGGACGACGCCGACCTGCTCGAATGGGACTACGGCGCCTACGAGGGGCTGACGACGGCGGAGATCCACCGGGACCGGCCGGACTGGGACCTGTTCGCCGACGGGGCCCCCGGGGGCGAGCGGGTGGAAGACGTCGCCTCCCGAGTGGACCGGGTCATCGAACGCATCCGCGCCGCCGACGGCGTGGTCGTCTGTGTCGCCCACGCCCACGTGCTCCGGATGCTGGCCACTCGATGGCTGGGCTTGCCGCCGGGGGGAGGCCGGTACTTCGTGCTCGGGCCGGCGTCGACGAGCGAGCTGGGGTGGGAACGCGCCCAGCCGGTGATCGCTCGCTGGAACCTGGCGCCGGGTACCCCACCCGGGTGACGGGCAGGGTACGGCAGCGCGCCGCCGCTCACGGCGTGCGAGGCTGGCGGTCGGCTGGGCGCAGCGGCACCATCGGCGGGGAGCTGGCCCCGGCCCGGGGGCCGGTCCACGGCGCCGGCGGGGCGTCGAGCGCGGTGGCAAGCGCGTAGGCGATCGTCTCGTAGTTGACCCGCCACCCCCGGAAGTGCTCCCAGCGCTCACCGGGCGGCCGGGTGCAGCGGAAGCCGATGCCGACGAGGTGGGCGACGGCGTCGTCGAACGCCTGGCGGGGTAGCGCGATCGCATCGTCAGGGTCGGGATCGGGGTCGTAGTCGATCCCGATCACGGCGGCGATGTCCCGGAGGCAGGTGAACCCCATGCGGACGCACATCCGGGCCTCGATGGCGGAGCCGTCCGGGTCCAGCGCCAGGTGCATGGCGGCGGCATCGAGGACGGCCACGAGGCTGACGATCCACGAGTTGAGGGCTCTCGGCGACCGGAAGTAGAGGAGCGAGGGATAGCTGGTGTGGCTCTCTGCCACGTCGGCAGACCACCGCTCCCAGTCGGCCCAGAGGCGCGGCAGGTTCCCGTCCAACCCGACGAGGTGGTGGCGGGCGAGGAGCTCGGGTCCCCACGCCGGCGCGCCCGCCCTACTCTCGAGGAGCGTGACGAGCGTCTCGCGCCGGTTGAACGCGGCGTAGAGGGTGGGAAGGTAGGCGATCTGCAGGGCGACGAGGATCATGCCCGAGGCGGCGGCGACGAAGTCGGCCGCTTGGGCACCGGTCCGGTGCCCGGTGGCAAACCCCAGGGTGAACACCGACGACCCGGCTTCGGCGAACGCTGCGTGCCAGGTCGGCGCCCCGAGGCCGAGATCCACGAGAGTGAAGCCGAGCACGTCCAGCCCCAGCCACGTGGCGAGCAGCACGAGCAGGGCAACCGGCTCGCTCAGGGCGAGGATCCGGTCCTTCGAGTGGAACCGCCGCCGGCTCCGGGCCACGTGGCGGAACGCGGCCCTGGTGAGACGCATGGGGAGGAGGCTGGTACCCCTCGCCGGCGAGCGCGGCACGATGAGGACCCGCACGACGCCGCCGGCGTCCACCACGAGCACGGCGATGCCGCCGACCAGCGCGATCCAGCCCATGGGTGCTCAGCGCCCAGGCGAGGCGGGCACCCGGCCCTGGGCGCGGGCCACCATGTCGGCGAGGGTGAAGGAGCCGAGGAACGCGCTCATGTGCTCACCCACGTCGGCCCAGACGGCCAGGAGGACGCACTGCCCTTCGTGCTCGCACGCCCCGTTCTCGTGTGGCAGCCCGAAGTCCCCGGCCACGATCGGCCCGTCCACGGCGCTCACGATCTGGGAGAGGGTGATGTCCTCTGCCGACCGGGCCAGCACGTAGCCCCCTCCGACGCCGCGCTTGGACCGGACCAGGCCGGCCCCCTTCAGGGCCAGGAGGATCTGCTCGAGGTAGGGCTGGGGCAGCCCGGTGCGCTGGGCGATGTCCCGGACGGCGATGGGCCCGTCCGTGTCGACGTGCAGGGCGAGGAAGAGCAGGGCCCGGCTGGCATAGTCCCCACGCGTCGAAACCCTCACGGGGCCATGCTAGGCCGGGTGCAGCGCCCCGGTGCCGTACACAGGCGCTGGGCTGCGCCGGAGCGCGCTCAGCGACCGCCGAGCTTACCGGCGGCGAGGTCCTCGGCCATCGCCCAGCCGAAGGCGACGAGCCGGGCACCCCCGCCGACGTCGATCGTGTCGAAGCACGTCGGGGCGTCCTCGGGTGGTGTCACCTTCGGACCGCCGAAGTCGAAGCCCCCGGTCTCGGTGCCGTCGCCCTCCAGGATGAACGTCCGGTCGTCGATCCGTCCGTCGGCGCCGAAACGCTTCGCCAGCCTGCGTCCCCATGCCCGCTCCTCCCCGGTCGCCTTGTGGTCGAGGCCGGGGACGATGTCGACGAGACCGGCGAAGGCCCGGAGCCCTTCGGCGGACAGCAGCCGGGTGCCCACGAGCACGTCCTCGTCGGGGAAGGCCAGCACGGCCCGCCGGTAGGTATCGGCCATCATGGCCCGGAGGAAGCTCTCCGCTCTCGCCGTCCGGTCGACGCTCGCCACGCCGATGAGGAGCGACGGCGTCCCTCCGATCCGCTCCAGCGTCGAGAAGGAGTACCCCCGTAGGCGGGTTCCCTCGCGCACCTGGGTGGCGAGGACCCACTCGTCGCGCTGCTTCGACAGGAAGCCGATGTCGAAGTGGGGTGGGCGCTCTGCACAGAGATCGGCCATCTCCTCGAGCTCCGCGTCGCTGACTGCCGTGCAATCCTTGGTCTCGACCTGGATGGACATCAGCCGTTCACCACTCCTTGTCGTCGTGCGGCGCGTGGCCGCCGTTCGGTTCCCCTGCTGACGGAAAGACCCCCTGCGCCACGACCAGACCCGGGCACACTCCGTTGCAGGAGCTTCCGTAATTTTACGGGATTCTGAGCCCGCTGTCCCATCCGGCCGTGCGCGCCGCACCGAACAGCGGGTGAACACCCGGGATGCATCCCTTCTGACCAGGGGGTTCACACGGCGATGGCGTTGGGCCCGAGGAGCACGCGTAGCTCGCCCACCAGGCCGGGTCGGCTGGTGACGGCGTAGGTGGGAGGCAGGCGGAGCACCTTCTCGCCCACGTGGAGGAAGACCGGAGCGTCGCCGGCGTGCTCCGTCAAGAGGCGCTTGAGCTCTTCGACCGTGGTGTCGGTGAGCACGGCGATCGGGAGGGCGATGTGGAGCTCCCCGGCGGTCTCGGTGGTGAGCTCCGGCCGGCGCACCTCCATGCAGACGAGCTTCATCTGGTCGTCGCGCAGGTCGATCCGACCCTTCAGCACCACGATGGCATCGTCTTCGAGCAGCGCCCCATACTCCGCCATCGTCTTCGGGAACACGAAGACCTCCATGGACGACTGGAGGTCCTCGAGGACGAAGGTGGCCATGAGCTCACCCTTCTTCGTGTAGCGCCGGGACAGGTCGGTGACCACCCCGCCCACGGTACGGAGCTGGCCCTCCCCTGACGGGCCCCCGGCCAGGACGCCGGTGCTGTCGGGATCGAGGTCCCGCAGTTCGGCCAGGGTGCAGTCCGTCCATCGGGCCAGCGCTGTCTCCAGGCCCATGAGCGGGTGGTCGGAGACGTAGAGCCCGAGCATCTCCTTCTCGTATGCCAGACGCTGGGCTTTGTCGTAGTCGCGGTCGGGAACGGCGACGCGGAGGTCCTCGAACCCTCCGGGCCCCCCTCCCGGATCGGCCTCGAGGGAGGCGAACAGCGACACGACACCGGCGTCGAGCTCCCGCCGGCGCTCCAGCATCCGGTCGACGATCTCCTCGAACACGAGGGCCAGCCCCTGGCGGGGATGTCCGAGGGAGTCGAACGCCCCGGCCTTGACGAGCGAGTCGATGGTGCGCTTGTTGAGGACCTGGGGATCCACTCTCCGGCAGAAGTCGACGAAGTCGACGTAGGGGCCGCACGCCTTGCGTTCGGCCACGATGTGGGCCACGAGCCCCTCGCCGACGTTGCGCACGGCGGCCAGGCCGAAGGTGATGGCGCCAGGTCCGTCGCTCCCGGCGTCGGCGTGGTCGGTGGCGAAGTCCGACTGGGACCGGTTGACGTCGGGCACGAGCACCTTGATGCCCATGGAGCGGCACTCGGCCAGGTAGACCGCGGTCTTGTCCTTGTTGTCCTTCACCGAGGTGAGGAGGGCGGCGAAGTACTCGGTGGGATGGTGGGCCTTCAGCCACGCCGTCTGGTAGGCGATCATGCCGTAGCCGTAGGAGTGGGACTTGTTGAAGGCGTAGTCGGCGAACGGCTCGATGATGTCGAACAGTGCCGTGCCGATGGCCTCGCCGTAGCCCTGGGTGACGCATCCGGCCACGAACTTCTCCCGCTCGGCCTGGATGAGCGCCCGGATCTTCTTCCCGCACGCCTTGCGCAGGTTGTCGGCCTCCGCCAGGGTGTACCCGGCGAACTTCTGGGCCACCCGCATGACCGACTCCTGGTAGATCATGAGCCCGTAGGTGTCGACCAGGATCTCCTCCAGGTCCGGGTGGAGGTAGGTGACCGGCTTCCTGCCGTTCTTCCGGTCGGCGTAGTCCTTGTGCATGTTGGCGGCCATGGGCCCGGGCCGGTAGAGGGCGACGAGGGCGGCCACGTCGTCGAAGGTGGTCGGGGCCAGGGAGCGCATGAGGGCGCGCATCGGGCCGCCCTCCAACTGGAAGACGCCCATCGAGTCGCCTCGTCGCAGCATGGCGAAGGTGTCGGCGTCGTCGAGCGCGACGGCGTCGATGTCGGGGCGCGCACCGGTGGAGGCCTCGATGAGGTCGAGCGCCCGCTCGATCACCGAGAGGTTCCGCAACCCGAGGAAGTCCATCTTCAACAGGCCGAGCTCCTCGACCCCGTGCATCTCGTACTGGGTGACGACCGGGGTGTCATCGGGATCGGCGCTCCCGTCCGGCTTGCGTTGGATGGGGACGTACTCGGTGAGCGGCTGGTCGGTGATGACGACGGCGGCTGCGTGGATCCCGTCCTGGCGGCGGAGCCCCTCGAGTCCCTTGGCGACGTCGATCACCCGGCGTGCCTCGGGGTCGTTGTCGTACATGGTCCGCAGCTCGCCGGCGGCGGCGTAGCCGTCCTCGTAGCCGTCGGTCTTGGCCAGGCAGGCGGCGAGCGGGGTGTCCCGTCCCATCATGAGCGGGGGCATGGCCTTGGCGATCCGGTCCCCGACGATGTAGGGGTAGCCGAGCACCCGGGCCCCGTCCCGCACGGCCGCCCGCGCCTTGATCGTCGAGAACGTGACGATCTGGGCGACGTGGTCCGAGCCGTACCGCTCGGCGGCGTAGCGGATCATGTCGCCCCGGTAACGCTCGTCGAAGTCCATGTCGATGTCGGGCATCTGGATGCGCCCCGGGTTCAAGAAGCGCTCGAAGAGGAGGTCGTAGCGGATGGGGTCGAGGTCCACGATCGACAGGCAGTAGGCCACGCAACAGCCGGCTGCCGATCCCCGGCCGGGCCCGACGCGGATACCCCGCGACCGGGCGAAGCGGATGAGGTCCCAGACGACGAGGAAGTAGGCGGCGAAGCCCATGTCGGAGATGACGGCCAGCTCGTAGTCGAGCCGTTCGAGCACCTGGGCGGTGAGCGGGTGGCCGTAGCGCTCCTTGGCGCCTTCGATGCTGAGGTGCCGGAGGTAGCGGCTGGCCCGTTCCTCATAGGTGGAGCCGGTGAACTCGTCGGGCACGGGGAAGCGGGGAAGGCTCGGGTGCCCGAACTCGATCTCTACGTGGGCGCGTTCGGCGATGAGCAGGGTGTTGTCACACGCCTCGGGAAGCTCGGCGAACAGCTGGCGCATCTCGGCGGACGACTTCAGGTAGTGCTGATCGCTGTCGAACTTGAAGCGCTTGGGGTCGTCGATCGTCGCCCCGGTCTGCACACACAGCAGGGCGTCGTGCGCCTCGTGGTCGGCCTGGTGGGTGTAGTGGCTGTCGTTGGTGGCGAGGAGCGGCGCCCCGATCCGCCGGGCGATGTCGACCAGCACGGGGTTGGTGCGCCGTTGCTCGGGCAGGCCGTGGTCCTGGAGCTCCACGAAGAGCTGGTCCTTGCCGAAGATGTCCTGCAGCCGCCCGGCCAGCGTCTCGGCCTTCGCATGGTCGCCGGCCAGGATGGCCTGCAGCACGACGCCGCCAAGGCAGCCCGTGGAGGCGATCAGGCCCTCGTGGTGGCGCTCGAGCAGCTCCCAGTCGACCCGGGGCTTGTAGTAGTAGCCCTCCAGGAACGCGGCCGACGACAGCTTCGCCAGGTTGCGGTAGCCCTGGCTGGTCTCGGCCAGCAGCGTGAGGTGGTAGTAGAGCTTCTCGCCGCCCTCGACGTTCCCACCGCCGTCGTCGACCTTCCCCCGCCGGACGGGCCGGTCGTGGCGGGATTCGGCCGCCATGTAGACCTCGGTGCCGATCACCGGGTTCACCCCTGCCTTCCGGCAGGCGGCGTAGAAGTCGAGCACCCCGTACATGTTCCCGTGGTCGGTGATGCCGAGCGCCGGTTGGCCGTCGGCAACGGCCGCCGCCACCAGGTCGTCGACGCGAGACGCCCCGTCCAGCATGGAGAACTCCGTGTGGGTATGGAGGTGGGTGAACGATCGCGCTGTCACTGGCCGGCTCCTCTTCCCACGCCCGGCCCGGTGGGGCGGAGCGGTCTCCCGGACCCCTGGGCGAACGACATCGTTGGCATTCAGACCCTAGCGCGACAGGGATCGGGTACCGGGGGCCAGATCGTCGGCGCGCCGACCGGCCCGGGTCCCCCCGGAGCGCCCCGGCGATCCCCCGGAGCGCTCAAAGGTAGGTGCCGGGCCGGCCACCCGAGGGGTCGACGCCCGGGGGAAGGGCGCGGTGGCGCATCTCGTCCAGCTGGGCCCGGGCCGCGAACTGCTGTGCGACCAACGTGGCCTGGATCCCGTGGAAGAGACCTTCCAACCACCCCACGAGCTGGGCCTGGGCGATGCGGAGCTCGGGTTCTGACGGGATGGCGGTGTCGAAGGGGATCGAGACCCGGTCCAGCTCGGCGGCCAGGTCGTCGGAGAGACCGTCGGCCAGCTCCCGGATCGACTGCTCGTAGATCTCGCGGAGCCGTGCCCTCCCGGCTTCGTCGATCGGCGCCTGGCGTACCTCTTCGAGGAGCTGTTTGACCATCGAGCCGATGCGCAGGAGCTTCGCCGGCTGTTCGATGGACTCGCCGCTCTGCCGATCACCGGGGGAGGCGTCGTCGGCAACGTCGACCGCGGCGCCGGTCTCAGGGACGCCGGCGGTCGGTGCGCCGTCTGGTGCCGTGGCGGGCGGCACCGCAGTCCTCCCCGGGATGGCGGGCTTGGATGCGTCGTCGGAGAGATCAGTCATGACCCGATGTTGCCACCTGTGCGCAGGGCCAGGAGCGGCACCAGCATCTCGGCACTGGTGAGGGAGCCGTGGCGTCCTGCCAGGCGGGTCTCGCCGGTGTCGGCCGGATCCAGGAAGGCGATGGCTTCGAAGGGGGCAAGCACGACGTCACCGAGCCTGCCGACGAGATCGGCGCCGAGGCTCCCGCCGAGCCATCCCTCGTCGATGATCTCGTCGCGCCGCCGGACCCAGGCCGTCGAGGCGTGGAGCGCGCTGGCCACCTCGAAGAGGTCGTCGGCCGCTCCTGGCACAGCGTGGAGCCACCGGAACCGGCCTTCCCCGGCGAGGAACCGGACCCCGGCCATGACGGCGCTGCCCAGGAGCTCGACCCGGGGCCCGACCTCGACCTGCCCGTGGTCGGCCGTGACCACGAGCGCTGTCTCCGGAGGGAGCACCGCCACGACGTCGGCGACCAGGCGGTCGACGGCGGCCAGCTCGGCATCGAAGTGGTCTCCGAGGCCGTGGGCGTGTGCGACCTTGTCGATGCCGTCGTAGTAGGCGTAGACGAACGGCTCCCCTGCGGCGACTAGGCGTCCGATCTCCACCGGGATGCCTGACGGTGTCCGGTACCCGTACAGCGGCGCATCCCCGAGATGGGCGGCGGTGAAGCCGGTCACGCCGAACTCGGCGTGGGACACGACCGGCACCGGCTGGAGCGCGCCCGGGAACGGAGTGCAGCGCTGGACCGTCGTCGCCGGGCACTGGACCCTGGCGTCGTCCTCGTGCCTGGTGCCGACCACCCAGCGGAGGGTGTTCAACAGGCGGCCGTCCTCGGTGGCCAGGCGGTAGCCGAGCATGCCGTGGCGGGCCGGCGGCCGGCCGGTGGTGATCGACGTGAGGGCGCACGCCGTCGTGGTCGGGGCCACCGAGGTGATCGGGGCGTCGATCCCGGCCGCGGCCGCCAACGTGGGGGCGAGGTCCAGTCGCGAACGGAGCTGCTCCCAACCGAGGCCGTCGATCACCAGCAAGACGACCTGCGTGGCCGACCGGACCGGTTCGGGGATCCACGAGGGCCGGTCAGGTGCGAAGAGAGCCGGCACGAGGTTGGCCAGGCAGGCACCGCCGTAGTCGGGTACAACCGGCGGAGGGGGGGCGGTGGGGGGCGGAGATGCTCCAGCCTCCTGGCGGCGACCGGCGACCGGGGATCCTGGGGCACTCGACGGCACACCGTGACTGTAGGGCACTGGCGGTGGCGCGGGTGCTGTTCGCCTGAGCGGCCGGACCTGTCACTGAGCTCCGGGGGAGCAGTGCCGCTCAGCTCCGGGGGAGCAGTGCCCGGACGGTCTTGTAGCAGTGCCCGTCACGGGGCGAGCTCAGGGAGACCACGAGGTAGTAGGGCTTGTAGCCCAATGCGGACGTCAGGTCCTTCCCCTGGATCCGGTCGCGACGGGCCACGTCGAGCGCCCGCACGGCCCGCCTGTCTTCCACCGGGAGCCAGTTGTCGCTCCGGCCCCACCCGAACCGGACCCAGACCGAGCGGTCGCCTTCCCGCCGGAAGAGGACGGGGCCCTTGGTGGGGACGACCAGGGCGAGCGAGGGGCGGAAGCCGTGGAACTCCCAGTAGGGCGCGCTTGCTCCCGGGAAGCCCAGCACGTGCGGCTCGACCGGGGTGGCCAGGCGGTGGAGGAGCTTGCGCACGCGCCGGCCGTGGAGGGTGCCGACGTGGCGTGGCAGCCCGTCGGTCGTCACCGCCTCGGGCTGGGCCAGGTCGTCTCGCTCGGGCTCCTCGGCCAGGCGGGCCTCGACGACGTCGAAGGCGTCGAGGTCCGGGGTGTGGTCGTCGGGCCACGGAACTCGGGCCCGCACGAGCGTGCCCGACGCCAGATCGATGGCGGTCGTGTCCTCCCGATGGCAGGCCAGCACCAGCAGGACGAGCGCCGTCCCGCCGGAGACGTCGATGCGCTCGCTCCGGCGGAGGGCCTGGAGCGCCGGTCTCGCCGACCCGCCCCGCGCCGACCCCGAGGACCGGCCTCGCCGGGTCGCAGCCCGTCCCGGTCCGGGTGAGGGAGCGACGGGCGCCGGATCGTCCGTCCAGTTGGGATCGGTGGGATCGCCGGTCGGCTCCGGCCCCCACTCCACCGCTGTTTCCGACGGTCCATGAGCTGCATCACCGATGCCGTCGATGTCACCGATGCCCTCGACGTCTCCGATGTCCGGGGTCCTCTCCGTCATGGCACCCCGCTCACGGCCATCCGGCGGCGGTTGCCAGCTGGTCTTCGAGTGTCGCGGTATCGGTCGCCGGCAGCAGGCAAGTGTGGTTGCGGCAGACGTAGGCCTTGCCGGGTTCCCGACCCTTCCACAGCGGCGATCCGGTCGGCTCCCCCCAGGCAAGGACCCCACCGGGTAGCCACCGGCGACGTACTGCCCGTACGAGGTCGTCTCGGTCGCCCACGACCACGACCTCCACGGGCCCCCGGGCCAGCAGGCAGGCCGTGAGCACCGTGGTCGGGAAGGCGAGCGGTTGGTCGACGAGGTGGGGGGCGACGAGCGCGACGCAGTCCCGGGCATGGTCGAGGTACCGCTCGTCGCCGGTGACCCCGTGCAGCCGGAGGAGGGCCCGCGCCGCCACCCCGTTGGCAGAAGGCATGGCCCCGTCGACGAGCTCCTTTGTCCGAATGAGCAACTGCTCGCCGTCGGATCCGGTGGTGAAGAACCCGCCGTCGACGTGATCGGCGAACAGCTCGATCAATGCCTCGGCCGCCTCGATGGCCCGGTTGGTCCAGGTGGCGTCACCGGTGAGCTCGGCCACGCGGAGCGCGGCCTCGACGAGCCAGGCGTGGTCGCCGGCGTAGGCGAGGTGTCTGGGGCCGGCCTCCGCCTGCCACGAGCGGAGGAAGCGCCCGTCGTCCCGCCGCAGCTCGCGCCAGAGGAAGTCTCCGATCTCCACGGCGCGCGCCGCCCAGTCCGGACGGTCGAGCGCCCCCGCCGCCTCGGCCAGGGACGCACAGAACATGGCGTTCCACTCGGTGAGGACCTTGTCGTCGAGGCCGGGTCGCACCCGCCGGGCGCGGGCGGCGAGCAGCCGGCTGCGGGCGTCCTCGACGTCTGGTGGTCCAGAGAGCGGCGCCCCGAGCGGCCGGTGGAGGATGGTGGCGCCCTCGAAGTTCCCGTGTTCGGTGACCCCGAACCAGTCGAGGACGGCCGGAGCGGCCTCCGATCCCACCGCCTCTGCGACCTGGTCCGGCGTCCACGTGGCGAACCGACCTTCGACCCCCTCCGAGTCGGCATCCTCCGACGAGTAGAGCCCGCCACCCGGTGATCCGAGCGCCCCGGTGGTGTAGGCCACGATCCCCTCGATGACTCCCCGGGTATCTGCGGACCCGGTGAGCTGGAAGGCGTGGAGGAACGCCGCCAGCAGGCCGGCCTGGTCGTAGAGCATCTTCTCGAAGTGCGGCACCAGCCATTCGGCGTCGGTGGAGTAGCGGGCGAACCCCCCATCGAGGTGGTCGTGGATGCCACCGGCCGCCATCGCCTCGAGGGTGGTGGTCGCCATTCCCAGCGAGCCGGTGTCGCCACGCAGGGCGCCGTGGTAAAGGGCGAGATCGACGAGGGCGGGCTGGGGGAACTTCGGGGCGGCACCGAAGCCACCCCACTGGTGGTCGAACCGGGCGGCGAGCGCCGCTGTGGCGCGGTCGAGGAGGCGTTCGGCGGCGGCCTGGTCACCGGCGACCAGGCGGTGGATCTCCGTGTCCTGCTCCGGTCCGCGGGCCGGAGGAGCCGGGAGGCGCGCCCCGGCGGCGATGGCGGCAGCGACCTCCGTGGCCTGGGCCTCCACCTCTTGGCGCTGGTGCTCCCAGGCGTCGGCCAGCGCCGCCAGGACGGTGCGGAACGACGGCATGCCGTGCCGGTCGGTGGGCGGGAAGTAGGTGCCTCCGAAGAACGGCCGCTGGTCCGGGGTGAGGAAGACGCTCATCGGCCATCCGCCGGCGCCGGTGAGGGCCTGGACCGCCTCCATGTAGAGAGCGTCGACGTCGGGTCGCTCCTCGCGGTCGACCTTGATGGCGACGAACGACGCGTTCAGGATGCGGGCCGTCTCTCCGTCCTCGAAGGACTCGTGGGCCATCACGTGACACCAGTGGCATGCCGAGTAGCCGATCGAGAGGAAGACCGGGCGGTCCGTGCTCCGGGCCAGGGAGAACGCCTCGTCACCCCACAGGTACCAGTCGACGGGGTTCCCGGCATGCTGGCGCAAGTACGGGCTCGTCTCCCCGCTGAGTCGGTTCACGACGACCGATCCTACGGCGTCGGCCAGACCCCCGTCGTCCGGCTGGCACCGCCGTGGCGATCTCGGGCCCTCCCCCCTGGGCGCGTTCCGGCGGCAGGCGCTCCCGGCGTGGGCGGGGCGGGATCATCTACGGTGACCGGATGGAGCTTCGACTTGACGGCAAGGTGGCACTCGTGACCGGGGCGTCCCGGGGGATCGGCCTGGCGATTGCCCGCCGGTTCGCCGAGGCGGGGGCGTCGGTGATGCTCTCGTCCCGGAAGGAGCCGGCTCTGGCGGCGGCGGCAGGCGACATCGAGGCCGGAACCGGTGGTGCCGTGGGAACCGGCGAGGTGGCGTGGCAAGTGGCGCACGCGGGCGATCCGGACCAGGCAGAGGCATGCGTGCGAGCGACGGTCGACCGTTTCGGCGGTCTCGACATCCTGGTCAACAACGCCGCCACCAATCCCCACTACGGCCCGTTGGTCGAGATCGACCGGGCCCGTATGGAAAAGACGCTCGAGGTGAACCAGTCCGGGGTCCTTGCCTGGACCCAGAGCGCGTGGCGGGCATCGATGGCCGAACGGGGTGGGTCCGTCCTCAATCTGGCGTCGATCGGTGGCCTCTCGGTCGAGCCGGGCATCGGCTGGTACAACGTCACCAAGGCGGCGGTCATCCACCTCACCCGGCAGCTTGCCGGTGAGCTCGGGCCGCTCGTGCGGGTGAACGCCCTCGCTCCCGGGCTCGTGAAGACCGAGTTCGCCCGGGCCCTGTGGGAGCCGGCGGAAGAGGTGATCTCCCGCCGACTGCCGCTACGCCGGCTCGGGGAGCCGGCGGACATCGCCAACGCCGCGTTGTTCCTGTGCTCCGACGCGGCGTCGTGGATCACCGGCCAGACGCTGGTCATCGACGGCGGGGCGCTCAGCATGCCGAGCGGTGGGGTCGTCTGAGCCGCTCGCCACGGCGGGGACCGCCGACGGCATCCGGTCCTGTCGCCGCCGCTGGTGCTTCACACCGGCGTGATCAGTGACGATCGAACGGCTGGCGCCGTTCAGCGCAGCTGGCGCCGGCGGACCTTCCCGATCGACGTCCGGGGCAGCCGGTCGGTGACGACCAGCTCCTTCGGCGCCGCCCACGGCGCCAGCGTCTCGGTCGCCAGCGCTCGGAGCTGGTCGAGGCCGGGCGGCGACCCGGGATCGACGGGTACGACCCAGGCGACCACCCGCTCGCCCCACTCGGCGTCGGGACGTTTCCAGACGGCCACCTCGGCGACGCACGGGTGGCGGGCGAGCACGTCTTCGACGGCTGCCGGCCACACCTTCTCGGCACCCGTCACGATGACGTCGGCCAGGCGACCGTCGACGCGCAGGGTGCCGTCGGACCCGATGCCTCCGCTGTCGCCGGTGGGGAACCAGCCGTCCTCGGTCTTCGGGTCGAACCCGTCGCGGTAGCAGCGCAGCAGCATGGGGCCCCGGACCAGGATCTCGCCGTCCGCGCCGGTCTCGCCGTCCCCGATCCGCACCTCCACGCCGGGCAGCGGGTGACCGTCGTAGACGATCCCGGAGCCGGTTTCGGTGGCGCCGTAGGTGGTCACGACGTTGGCCGGGAGGCCCGAGGGGGGTGCGGCGCCGCCCAGGAGGACGGCTCGGAAGCGTGAGACGTCGGTTCGCCGCAGGGCGGTTGCCACCAGGGAGACGAGGGTCGCCCCCTCCTCTCCCTCGCGCTCGACGTCGGCGGGGCTG
>DAHXOA010000063.1 GCA_027365145.1 Acidimicrobiaceae bacterium
CGCGAAGGCCAGCGCCGGGTACGACAGGGTGGTCACGCGGCCGCCGGTCAGGGTGAAGGTGAAGCCGTTCGGCGAGACGTGGTAGAGCGCGAACGACGGGGCCATCGAGCGCGTGTAGGGATCGATCCCGTGGAGGGCGAGGGTGGCCGCGTACTGGTTGAATGCGATCTCGTCGGTCCCGTACCCGGGTGCGGCGCGCACCTGGAGGAAGCTCCAGAGCACGAAGGCGCCCATCGCCATCGCCACGGTCGCCCAGCCCAGGGTCGTCCGGATGCCGGGACGGACATGGGCGGCGGCAGGTAGCCAGCTTGCGGCCACGGTGCACAGTCCCCACAGGCCTACGACGACGACGACGAGGGAGATCCACGGGTAGGTGGTGACCCCCTCGACGAGCCGCAGTGCCCAGAGCACCAGGATCACCCCGGCGACCGTCCACCACGTCCGTCCGGCGAGCGAAGATGCGTCTGGGCGGGTGTCCGGGTGCTCCGGCGCCCCGGGGGCCGGTGAGCTGTTGGCTGCGCACCCTCCGGCTTCCGGGACCGGCTGGTGGAGGGAGGGGACCGGGCCGGGACCTCGGGCCCGGAGTGCCGCGGCGTCGCCGGTGCCCGGCGTCACGACGTCCCTACCCCCCGAGGGAGAATGCCTGGACGTTCCCGAGGGAAGGGGTGCCGACCGCGTCGTAGAGCGTGGCGCCGCTGGGCGCGACGGTGATGGCTCGGCAGTCGGCGGGAGCAGGCAGGACGCGGCGCACCTGCTCGGTGGCAAGGTCGACCACGGCCACGTTGGGGGCGTACGACCGCCCCTTTAGGACGTAGAGCGTGGTGCCCCCGGGGCTGAGTGCGAGGCCGGTCCCGGAGTGGCCCACGGTGAACTGGGTGATGACGTGGGTTCCGGCTGTCGGCACCTCCACGACGGTGCCGGAGTCCTGGAGCGTCCAGATACCGGTCTGGTCCGGGGTGGGAGCGATGCCCACCGTCGACAGTGAGACGCCGACGGAACCCTCCACCTTCCCGGTCTGGCTGTCGACCACGGCGACGCTGGCCGACGTCGCCGTCCCGTTGAGCACGTACAGCGTCGTCCCGTCGCTTCCGAAGGCGACCTGCCTGACCGGCGCCCCGACCGGGATCGTCGAGAGCAGCGCCCCGGTCGATCCATTGCGGATCTCCACCGCCCCCGAGGACGAGGTGGCCAGGCCGACGGCGAGCACACCCGAGACGGACTGGCCCACGCTCACCGCTGCGCTCGACTCGGGGACGGCGCCCAGCACCTTGCCGCTGCTCAGATCCAGTTCGTTCAGCGCTTTGACATGGCCTGATCCCGACAGCAGCCACATGACCCCGTTCGGCTGGGGCGCACCGGCAGAGAGCAGGCCAGCCGGACCCGGGTAGATCCGCGACGGTGCGACGTGCCGTGACGCTGCCGCCTTGGCGGACGGAGGCGCGGCCGACGATCCGCAGGCGGCCAGGAGGCTGGCGGCACCGACGAGTGCTGCGAACGCCGCCCGGTGGCGACCGGGCGTCACGCCCGAGCAGTGGGGCGGGAGAACCGCCAGGCGGCGAGACCGCCGAAGAGCACGAGCAGGGCGGCGATCAGCCCCTCCAGGAGGAACGGCTTCCCGGTGACGGGCGTCGTTGCACCGGGGATCGCCTGAGCGTTGGATGCCAGCACGGCGAAGTCGGGGTCCGAGGAGATGGTGAAGCTGATCGTGCCGTTGGCGACCGTGGCCCCGGCGACCGGCGCCCAGGCGCTTGTGGAGGTGTCGTAGACGACGAGCTCGTCGGTAGATGCGAAGTTGTCGGCGACCTTCACACCGATTGCCGTCGGGAACGTCGCCGTGAGCGGCTGGCCGTTCACCAGGAAGGAGATCCCGAAGGCCAGCACGGCGCTCTTCCCGCTGACACCAGCCGACCCGATCTGGGTGACGTCACCGGAGGTGACGACGACCTGGGTCGGCTGGGAGAACGCCCCGGCAGGGACGGTGATGGTGATGGTGGCTCCGTCGAAGGTGGCCGTGACCGTACCCCCCGACGGTTGGACCGTCACGGTGGTGACCACCGAGTTGAATCCGCCGGGCACGCCCACTGCGGCCGCCCCCGGGGCGGGGGCGTAGCCGGACCCGGCGGCGAAGGCCGCGGCCGGAAGGGCGAGGGCCAGACCGGCGGCCACCCCCACTGCGAACAGTGTCCCCAGGATCGTCCTGCGCATCGACTCTCTCCCTCGGTTCGGTGTCTTCCGCCGACGTAATACGCGACGAGGTAACGGCGCCACTCTACGCTACTTCTTCGGAACGTCACAAGCTTTCCTGGAGAGCGTTCCTCACCTTGGGTGTCGTGCCCGTGTCTGGTAGGGCATCGTGCCGTCCTCTGGAGGAGATGCCGCACGGCGAAGCCCAGCCCGGGGAGATTGTTGCCGACGGTGGCAGCGAGGA
>DAHXOA010000007.1 GCA_027365145.1 Acidimicrobiaceae bacterium
AGTCATGCACCGCCTGATCGAGCGCAACACCCCCATCCCGACCAAGCGGTCCGAGGTGTTCACCACCGCCGAGGACAGCCAGCCCTCGGTCGAGATCCACGTGCTGCAGGGCGAGCGCGAGATGGCGATGTACAACAAGACGCTCGGCAAGTTCCAGCTCGTCGACCTGCCGCCTGCCCCGCGTGGCGTGCCGCAGATCGAGGTGACCTTCGACATCGACGCCAACGGCATCGTGCATGTCTCCGCCAAGGACACAGCGACCGGCAAGGAGCAGTCGATGACCATCACCGGCCAGTCGTCGCTGGCCAAGGACGACATCAACCGGATGGTCCGTGACGCCGAGTCCCACGCCGAGGACGACCGTCGGCGGCGCGAGGAGGCCGAGGTCCGCAACAACGCCGACACGCTCGTCTACCGGACCGAGAGCCTCCTGAAGGACCAGGGCGAGAAGTTCCAGGGCGACGAGAAGGAAGCCGTCGAGTCCGGCCTGAAGGCGTTGAAGGACGCTCTGGCCGGATCGTCCATCGAGGCGATCAAGGACGCCACCGACCACCTGCTCTCGGCCAGCCAGTCGTTCAGCCAGCGGCTCTACGAGGAGGCGTCCAGGGCCGACGCGGAGTCGGGCGGTGCTGCCGGCGCCGGTGGTGGATCGGACGACGCGTCCGACGACGAGGTGGTGGACGCCGAGATCGTCGACGAGAAGGACTGAGCGCCATGGGGAACGGGTCGGAGCCACGCACCCGGGATGAGGAGCGGCCTCCCCGTCCCGGTGGTCCAGAAGAGGAGCAGTCCCCCGGTCCCGGCGGGACAACGGGAGAGGGGGAGGCGTCAGAAAGTGCGTCAGAAAGTGCACCCGGCAGTGGGTGGGCCGCGGATCCCAACGCCGGGCCCGAGCACGCCGGTGGGCCTGTGGCCAACGGTGACCACCAGCCCGAACCGGAGACCGGCAGCGACCAGACCGCCGGCGGCCAGACCAGCGGACGTGGTGGTGACGAGCCGGCACGGTCGGTCGAAGTCGAGCGGGACGAGTACCTGGACGCGTTGCGCCGCCTCCAGGCCGACTTCGAGAACTACCGGAAACGGGTGGCCAAACAACAGGTGGAGAGCGCGGAGCGGGGAGCGCGCGCCCTGGTCGACAAGCTCCTCCCCGTCCTCGACGTCCTCGACCTCGCCGCCGCCCACCTCGGCGATCCCACCTCCGACGATGGTCGGGCGCTCGTCCAGGCGACGGCACTGCTCAACGACGTGCTGACAAAAGAAGGCCTCGAACGCATCGACCTCGTCGGGGGGCCGTTCGATCCCAGCGTCCATGAGGCGGTGGGCCAGGTCGCCGCCGACGAGGCCGGCGAGGTCGGTGAGTCGGCCAGCCCTTCCGCGGGGACGCCGGGAGCTCCGGAGACGGTCGGCGACCGGAGCACTGCCGGTGGCGGCGACGGGAACGCCGCCGCGGTCGGCGGAGTCGCCCCGGATGGCAGTGCGGTTGCGGACAGAGCGGATGGCAGCGGTGCAGATGCAGATGCAGATGCCGGCCGTGGCGCCTCGGATGGGAGTGCCGGTACCGGCAGTGTCGGTAGCGACAGCGCTGGTGGCGGCGGCCACGACGTGATCGTGGCCCAGGTCATGCGAGCCGGGTACCGCTGGAAAGGGGCGGTGGTACGCCCGGCGATGGTCATGGTCCGCGGCTGACGCGGGCACGGCCCGGATGACCGGGCCGTCACGAGGAGAGGAACTGAGGGCGAGAGACGGTGGCCCCGCAACGAGAGTGGTTCGAGAAGGACTATTACCGCACCCTCGGCGTGGCGAAGACTGCCACGGCGAAGGAGATCACGAGCGCGTACCGGAAGCTGGCGAAAGCGCACCATCCCGACACCAATCCCGGCCACGAAGAGCAGTTCAAGGAGATCAGCGCCGCCTACGACGTGTTGGGGGATCCGGCCAAGCGCAAGGAGTACGACGAGGTCCGGGCCCAGGGCCCGATGGCCGGCGCCGGGTTCCCCGGTGGCTTCGGTGGTCCCGGAGGGACCCCCTTCCGCGTGGAGGACATGGGCGATCTCGGTGACCTCCTCGGCGGGATGTTCGGCGGACGGGCCAGGCGGACCACGCGGACCAGGGGTACGGGCCCGCAACGGGGGGCCGACGTCGAAGCCGAGCTCCACCTGTCCTTCGAGGACGCCGTCCGGGGCGTGACGACGACGGTCCACGTGACCACCGACGTCCGTTGCCACACCTGTGCCGGCTCCGGCGCAGCCCCAGGCACGAAGCCCAAGACGTGCGCCCGCTGCAAGGGCACGGGAACGCTCCAGGACGACCAGGGGCTCTTCTCCCTCAGCCAGATCTGCCCCGACTGCGGGGGACGGGGCACGCTGGTCGAGGTGCCGTGCCCGACGTGCCACGGCACCGGCCTCGAGCACCGCAACCGCGAGGTGAAGGTCCGGATCCCCGCCGGCGTGGAGGACGGGCAACGGATCCGGGTGAAGGGTCGGGGCGCGACCGGTCGGGCGAACGGCCCGAACGGCGACCTCTTCGTCGTGGTCACGGTCGCCCCGCACCGGGTGTTCGGCCGGAGGGGCCGGAACCTCACGCTCACGGTACCCGTCACGTTCGCCGAGGCGGCGCTGGGGACGGAGATCACCGTGCCGACGCTCGACAGCCCGGTCACGCTCCGGATCCCGGCCGGGACGCCATCGGGTCGGACGTTCCGGGTGAAGGGCCGGGGTGTGCCCGTCGCCGGGAAGCACCGGGCCGGGGACCTCCTCGTCACCACCGAGGTGGTGGTCCCCGAGAAGCTGTCGGCTGCGGAGCGCTCGGCCATCGAGGCGCTCGCCGACGTGTCGAGCCCGGCGCCAAGGACGCACCTGGAGGTCGGGTGATGCCCGGCGACCGCGCCGGTCGCGCCGTCTACGTGATCTCGGTCGCCGCCGAGCTGGCCGGCGTCCACCCCCAGACGCTCCGCATCTACGAGCGCAAAGGCCTGCTCGACCCGATCCGGACCCGAGGCGGGAGCCGGCGCTTCTCCGAAGAGGACCTCCAACGTCTCCGCCACATCCAGGACCTCACCAGCGCCGGGCTGAACCTGGAGGGCGTGCGCCGCGTGATCGACCTCGAGGCGCGCGTCGAACGCCTGGAACAGGAGCTCACCCTGGCCCGGGAGGAGGCACGGGCGGCGGTGGCCCGTACCCACCAGCACTATCGGCGCGACCTCGTCCCGCTCTCCCAGGCGCTGGTCCCGGTCCGGAAGCCCGCCCCGAGACGGGCACGAGAAGGGAGCCGGTGATGGCCATGCAACCCGACCGGTGGACGCAGAGCACGCAGCTGGCGGTGAGCGCCGCCCTCGAGCGGGCGACCGAGGAGCACCACGCCGAGATCACCCCGGACCACTTGCTCGCTGCTGTCCTCGACCAACCGGGCGGGATCGCCGGTGCGGTCCTCGCCGGTCTGGGCACGGACGCCTCGGCGGTGCGCAACCGTGTGGAGGACGCCTTGGCCCGCATGGCGAAGGCCTACGGTGGTGCCGAGCCGCGGATGGGGGCGGCGCTGCGGGACGCCTTCGAGGAAGCCGACCGGGTCCGGAGGGACATGGGCGACGACTACCTCTCCGTCGAGCACCTGCTGCTGGTCCTGGCCGACCGGCTCGGGGCGCGGCGGGAGGACCTCCTGGCCGCGCTGCGCGACGTGCGGGGCAGCCACCGGGTGACCACGCCGAACCCCGAGGAGACGTTCCGCGCCCTCGAGCGCTACGGACGCGACCTGACGGTCCTGGCCCGCCAGGGGAAGATGGACCCGGTCATCGGTCGGGACGACGAGGTCCGTCGCGTGATCCAGGTCCTCTCCCGCCGCACGAAGAACAACCCGGTGCTGATCGGCGAGCCCGGCGTGGGGAAGACTGCCATCGTCGAGGGTCTGGCCCAGCGCATCGTCGAGGGCGACGTCCCCGACGGGCTCCGCGGGAAGCGGGTCGTCGCCCTCGATTTGACCTCCATGGTGGCGGGGGCGAAGTACCGGGGTGAGTTCGAGGAGCGTTTGCAGGCGGTCCTGAAGGAGATCACCGACGCCGAGGGCGAGGTCATCACCTTCATCGACGAGCTCCACACCATCGTGGGGGCCGGTGGTGGGTCGGAGGGCGCCATGGACGCCGGCAACATGATCAAGCCCATGCTGGCCCGCGGCGAGCTCCGGATGATCGGCGCCACCACGCTCGACGAGTACCGGAAGTACATCGAGAAGGACGCCGCGCTCGAGCGGCGGTTCCAGCAGGTCTTCGTCGACCAGCCCTCGGTCGAGGACACCGTCGCCATCCTGCGGGGGCTGAAGGAGCGCTACGAGGTCCACCACGGGGTGCGGATCCAGGACTCGGCGCTGGTGGCAGCGGCCGTCCTCTCCGATCGGTACGTGACCGGTCGGTTCCTCCCCGACAAGGCCATCGACCTGATCGACGAGGCGGCGAGCGGGCTGCGCATCGAGATCGACTCGATGCCGACCGAGCTCGACGTGGTGACCCGCCGCATGCGCCAGCTGGAGATCGAGCAGATGGCCCTGGAGAAGGAGACGGACCCGTCCTCCGCCGAGAGGTTGGCCCGGCTCCGCCACGAGCTCGCCGACCTGGCCGAGCAGTCGTCGGCCATGACGGCCCACTGGCAGGGCGAGCGGGAGGCGATCACCACCATCCAGGCGCTGAAGGGTGAGCTCGAGGTGCGCCGGGGCGAGGCCGAACGCCTCACGCGGGACGGCGATCTGGCCGGTGCCGCCGAGATCACCTACGGGCAGATCCCCGGGCTCGAGCGCCGGATCGACGAGGCGACCCGGACCCTGGCCGACCTCCAGCGCGACCAGCGCTTCTTGAAAGAGGAGGTCGACGCCGAAGACGTCGCCGACGTGGTGAGCCGGTGGACCGGGGTGCCGGTGAGCCGCCTGCTCGAAGGTGAGGTCGAGAAGCTGGTGCGGATGGAGGACGCGCTCCACCAGCGGGTGGTCGGCCAGGACGAGGCGGTCTCCGCCGTGGCCAACGCCATCCGCCGGAGCCGGGCAGGCCTGTCGGACCCGAACCGGCCCATCGGCTCCTTCCTGTTTCTCGGGCCGACCGGAGTGGGCAAGACCGAGCTGGCCCGGGCCCTGGCCGAGTTCCTCTTCGACGACGCCAAGGCCATGGTCAGGATCGACATGAGCGAGTACATGGAGCGGCACTCCGTCGCCCGCCTCGTCGGTGCCCCTCCCGGCTACGTCGGTTACGAGGAGGGCGGGCAGTTGACCGAGGCGGTGCGGCGCCGGCCGTATGCCGTCGTGCTCCTCGACGAGTTGGAGAAGGCCCACGCCGACGTGTTCAACACACTGCTCCAGGTGCTCGAGGACGGGAGGCTGACCGACGGGCAGGGGCGCACGGTCAGCTTCACCAACGCCGTACTGATCATGACGTCCAACCTGCCGGGTGATCCGGCCGACTTCTTCCGCCCGGAGTTCGTCAACCGGATCGACGAGATCGTGCGCTTCCACTCGCTGCGGGAAGAAGACCTGCGGACCATCGTCTCCCTCCAGCTGGCCCGGCTGGCTCGACGCATGGAGGAGCGCCGGCTCGGGCTCTCCGTCACCCCTGCTGCCGAGGCGTGGCTGGCCCGCGCCGGGTTCGATCCCGACTTCGGAGCCCGCCCGCTCCGCAGGGTCATCCAACGCGAGGTCGAGGACCCGCTGGCCTTGGCGCTCCTCGAAGGGCGGTTCCCTGAGGGGTCGGCCGTCACGGTCGACGTGGATGACGGTGGGATCGCGCTCCGCTGACGTAATCCCGCCCCGATCCTCGACCGGTCGGGGCGGGATACACTGGCACGTCATCCGCTTTTCGCAACGGAGGAGAGCCGCGTGCCCGCAACCGTAGTCGTCGGGACCCAGTGGGGCGACGAGGGGAAGGGTAAGCTCACCGATCTGCTGGCGCGCCAGATGGACGTCGTCGTCCGGTACCAAGGCGGCCACAACGCCGGCCACACCATCGTCGTCGACGGGGAGACGTTCGCCCTCCAGCTCGTCCCGAGCGGCGTGCTCTACGAGCACATCACCCCCGTGATCGGCAACGGCGTCGTCGTCGACCCGACCGTGCTCCTGGCGGAGGTCGACGCCCTGGAGGCGAAGGGCGTCGACACCGCCCGCCTGGTCGTGAGCGGGAACGCGCACCTGATCATGCCGTACCACCACGAGCTCGACCGGCTGACCGAGCGGTACCTGGGGAAGAACAGCCTCGGCACCACCCGGCGCGGCATCGGACCGGCCTATGCCGACAAGGCCTCTCGGGTCGGCCTGCGCGTCCAGGACCTCCTCGATCCGAAGATCTTCCGCCAGAAGCTGGACGTGGCCTTGAAGGAGAAGAACGCCGTCCTGGCCAAGGTCTACAACCGGTTGCCGCTGGACGCGGACGAGATCACCGAGCAGTACCTGGACACGCTCGCGCCCCGCATCGCCC
The DNA here is from genome assembly GCA_027365145.1 of Acidimicrobiaceae bacterium. Taxonomy (GTDB): domain Bacteria; phylum Actinomycetota; class Acidimicrobiia; order Acidimicrobiales; family RAAP-2; genus JAKADK01. The sequence goes on from DAHXOA010000007.1 coordinate 6,443, forward strand.
CGATGGTCGCCGACACCGTCTCGCTCGTGCACGACGCGCTGGAGGCCGGCTCCCGCGTGCTGCTCGAGGGAGCCCAGGCCACGTTCCTCGACCTCGACCACGGGACGTACCCGTTCGTCACGTCGTCGAACCCGGTCGCCGGGGGCGCCTGCATCGGAGCCGGCGTTGGCCCCCGGTTCATCGACGAGGTGATCGGTATCGCCAAGGCCTACGTGACCCGGGTGGGTACCGGGCCGTTCCCCACCGAGCTGGACAGCGACGTGGGTGCGGTCCTGGTCGACCGGGGCCACGAGTACGGCACGAACACCGGTCGGCGCCGGCGCACCGGGTGGTTCGATGCCGTGATGCTCCGGCAGGCCGCCCGGCTGAACTCCCTCACCGAGGTGGCACTGACCAAGCTCGACGTGCTGGACGAGTTCGACACGGTGAAGGTCTGCGTCGCCTACGAGGCCGGCGGCGAGCGCTTCACGCTGCCGCCCTACCACCAGTCGGTGCTCCACCAGGTCACCCCGGTCTACGAGGAGCTCCCCGGGTGGCGGACCGATCTTTCCGGGGCGACCGAGCTGGGAGACCTGCCCCAGGCAGCCCGCGACTACGTGGGGTTCCTGGCCGAGCAGATCGGCGTCCCGGTCCGGCTCGTGGGCGTGGGGCCCGGTCGCGAGCAGTTCATCCGCTTCGCCGCATGAGGGCGGCCAGCCGCCGCCACGACGGGACCGGGCCCGTCCCGGGTCCACCGGCATGAAGGTGTGCGTCGTGGGGAGCGGCGGGCGGGAGCACGCGCTGGCGCTGGTCCTGGGGCGGAGCGCGGACGTGGTCGTGACGCCGGGCAATCCCGGCATCGCCGGGACGACACCGGAGGGACACACCATCGAGAGCGTCCCCGCCCCCCCGGAGGAGATCGAGGCCGACCTCACCGTGATCGGGCCGGAGGCGCCCCTCGTCGACGGGTTGGCCGACCGTCTCCGTGCAGCCGGGAAGCTCGTCTTCGGGCCCGGGGTCGACGGGGCACGGCTGGAGGGCTCGAAGGCGTTCATGAAAGAGGTGCTGGCGGCGGCGGGCGTGCCCACGGCCCGCTTCGGGGTCTTCGATCGCCCGGAGGAGGCCGTGGCCTTCCTCCGCACCCTCCCCGGGCCGTGGGTCGTGAAGACGGACGGGCTCGCCGCCGGCAAGGGAGTGCTCGTCGCCCGCACCCTGGCAGAGGCGACGGCCGACGTGGCCGCCAAGCTGTCGGGGACCGCCTTCGGCACCGCCGGGCGTCGGGTCGTGATCGAAGAGGGGCTGGTCGGGCCGGAGTGCTCGCTCCTCGTCCTCTGCGACGGGCGACGTCTGGCACCGCTCGCCCCGGCCCAGGACTTCAAACGGCTCCGCGACGGGGACACCGGTCCGAACACCGGGGGCATGGGAGCCTACTCCCCGCTGCCCTTCCTCGACGCCTCGACCGTCGACCGCCTGGTGGCCGACGCGGTGGAGCCCCTGGTCGGCGAGCTACGGACGAGAGGGATCGACTACCGGGGGGTCCTCTACGCCGGGCTCATGCTCACGGCGGAGGGCCCGCGGGTGCTGGAGTTCAACGTCAGGTTCGGCGACCCCGAGGCGCAGGTCGTCCTCCCCCGGTACGACGGCGACCTCACCGCGCTCCTCTGCGAGGCGGCGAGCGGGGCGCTGCACACCGTGCCCCGCTGTGTCGCAGACGCCGGCGTCTGCGTCGTCCTGGCCGCCGAGTCCTACCCCGCCTCCCCCCGCATCGGGGATCCGATCTCGGGGATCGAGGCAGCCGGCGACGTCGACGGGGTCACCGTCTTCCATGCCGGGACCCGGCTCGGGGGCGGGACCCGGCTCGGGGGCCGGAGCGGGGGCCGGAGCGGGGGCGGGCAGCAGATCGGGCACCACGCCAGCGGCGACGCGGTGCTGGAGACCGGCGGCGGGCGGGTGCTCGGCGTCACGGCCCTCGGTGCCACCATCGCCGAGGCCCGGACTCGCGCCTACCGAGCCGTGTCCTGCATCAGCTGGCCGGGGATGCAGTACCGGCACGACATCGCCGCCACAGCCGAGGTGCAGGGCCGGGCCGGCACCACTCCCGCTCCTCCTGCCTCACCTGCCCCCGACCCCACCACCGAGCACAAGAAGGTCCAGCCATGATCCCCCGCTACGCACCACCAGAGATGGCGGCACTCTTCACCGACGAAGCCCGCTTCGCCACCTGGCTGGAGGTAGAGCTCCTCGCCACGGAGGGCTGGGCCGCGATCGGGGTCGTGCCCTCCGGGGCCGCTGCCGCCTGCCGGGACCGGGCCCCCCGCGTGGACCCTGCGTTCGTCGAGGCCGTGGCCGAACGGGAGGCGGTGACCGATCACGATGTGGCCGCCTTCGTCGACGTCGTGCAGCAGGCCATCGGGATGCCCGAAGGGTCGTGGATCCACTACGGGCTGACCTCCTCCGACGTCGTGGACACGGCGCTGTGCGCGACCCTCACCCGGGCAGCCGACCTCCTGGTCCAGGCGACGGCAGCGCTGGTGGCCGCGTGCGAACGCAGGGCGCAAGAGCTCATCGACGTCCCGGTCACCGGCCGCACTCACGGGATGCACGCCGAGCCCACCACCTTCGGGGCGAAGTTCGCGCTCTGGGCGCTCCAGGCCGATCGGGACCGACAGCGGTTGGAGTCGGCCCGCCGAGCCGTCGCCGTCGGGAAGCTCTCCGGCGCGGTCGGGACGTACTCGAACATCGACCCGAGCATCGAGGCGTTCGTGTGCGGACGTCTCGGGCTCCGACCGGTCCCTGCCACCCAGGTGATCGCCCGGGACCGGCACGCCGAGTTCCTCTGGGCGTGCGCCTCGGTCGGGGCGACCATCGAGACGATCGCCACCGAAGTCAGGCACCTGGCGCGCAGCGAGATCGGGGAAGCCGAAGAACCGTTCAAGCCGGGCCAGAAGGGATCGTCGGCCATGCCCCACAAGCGAAACCCGATCCTCTCGGAACGGCTCTGTGGCATGGCACGGATCCTCCGGGGCTACCTGTCCGCCGGCCTGGAGGACGTCGCCCTCTGGCACGAACGGGACATCTCCCACAGCTCCGTGGAACGCGTCGTCCTCCCTGACGCCAGCACCCTGACCTACTACATGGTCCTGAAGGCGACCGGTCTGGTCGACGGGCTCGTCGTGCACGCCGAGCGGGCACGCTCGAACCTGACCGAGGGCAGCTACGGGCTCGTCTTCAGCCAGTCGGTGCTCCTGGCCCTGGTCTCCGGAGGGCTCGGGCGTGACGACGCCTACCGGATCGTCCAGCGCGACGCCCGGCTCGCCTGGGAGCGCAGGGAGGACTTCCGCCAGGTGCTCGCCGCCGACCCCGAGGTCACGCTGTCGAAGGCCGCCCTCGATGCGGCCTTCGACCTGGAGCGTACGCTACGTCATGTGACCCGGTTCACCGACGCGCTCGAGGGGCTCCACCCATGACGACGACATCCGATCTGGCGCCGTCCTCACCACCGCCGCCGGGAGGGCTCCGCCTCCTCCACTCCGGCAAGGTCCGCGACCTCTATGACGCCGGGCCCGGACAGTTGCTCATGGTGGCCTCCGACCGGATCTCCGCCTTCGACGTCGTGATGAGGGAGCCGATCGCCGGCAAGGGGCGGGTGCTCACCGCCATGACCGCCCACTGGCTCGACGCCCTCGCCGATCTCGCCCCGAGCCACCTCATCAGCACCGACCGGTCCGACTTCCCCGAAGGCTCCGGGGGGCTCCCCGGGGGGCTCGACTACCTGGAGGGCCGGTCGATGCTCGTCCACCGGGCCGACATGCTGCCGATCGAGTGCGTCGTGCGGGGCTACCTGGCCGGGTCCGCCTTCAAGGAGTACGAGCGGGACGGCACCGTCCACGGCATGCCGATGCCCCCGGGTCTCCGCCACGCCGATCGTCTGCCCGAGCCGATCTTCACCCCCTCGACGAAGGCGACCGAGGGACACGACCTCAACATCGGAATGGACGAAGCCATCGAGCTGGTGGGGCGCGACACGGCGATGGCCGCCGCCGAGCTGTGTCTGGACGCCTACGCCCGAGCTGCCGGTGCTGCCGAAGCGGCCGGCATCGTGATCGCCGACACCAAGTTCGAGCTGGGCTTCGTCGACGGCACCCTTGCGATCTGCGACGAGGTGCTGACGCCGGACTCCTCGAGGTTCTGGCCGGCAGACGACTGCGCGCCGGGGACCAACCCGCCGTCCTTCGACAAGCAGCCTCTCCGCGACTGGCTGGAGCTCCAGCCCTGGGACAAGGAGCCGCCACCCCCCGCCCTTCCGGCCGAGGTGGTCGAGGCCACGTCGAAGCGGTACGTCGACGCCTACGAGCGCATCACCGGGAAGCGGCTCACCGACTGGCACGGAGCATGAGCGCGCTCACGGGTGACCCCGCAGCCCCCGGTCCGGGCGGAGGGTTCGACGCGGTCGTCGAGGTGCGGCTGCGAGCCGGCATCGCCGATCCCGAAGGTGCCACGATCGAGCGCGCCCTCCCGGCCCTGGGGTTCACCGGGGTCACCGGGGTCCGCGCCGGCAAGTCGTTCCGGTTCCACCTCGACGCGCCGGACGCGGAGACGGCGTCGGCGCAAGCCGCCACCGTGGCCGACCGGCTCCTGGCCAATCCGGTGATCGAGGAGTCCACAGTGACGGTGACCCCGTCACCCGCCGGCCCAGCCGCCCGGACGCCGTCCTGATGGCACCACGAATCGGGGTGGTCGTCTACCCGGGGACCAACTGCGAGCACGACGTCGTCCGGGCCGTGGAACAGCTCGGGGCCTCGGCCGGGCTGGTGTGGCACACGACGCCGTCGTTGGCCGGCTACGACGCCGTCGTCCTCCCCGGAGGTTTCGCCCACGGGGACTACCTCCGCCCCGGGGCACTGGCGCGCTTTGCCCCGGTGACGGCGGCGGTGGCGGAGTTCGCCGCTGCGGGCGGGCCCGTCGTCGGGATCTGCAACGGCTTCCAGGTCCTGACCGAGGCGGGGCTGCTGCCCGGTGCGCTCCAGAAGAACCGGGGACTGCGCTTCATCTGCGAGACAGTGGAGATCGAAGTCTCCTCTGCCGGCTCGGTCCTGACCGCCGGGATGGCGCCGGGGACGCGGCTGCGCATCCCGATCAACCACTTCGAGGGCAACTACACCTGCGATGGCCAGACGCTGGCCGAGCTGCGTGGCCAGGATCGGATCGTGGTGCGCTACGTGGACGAGGTGAACGGCTCCATCGACCGTATCGCCGGCATCTGCAACTCCGGAGGCAACGTGGTCGGGCTGATGCCACACCCCGAGCGCGCCTCAGACCCGCTCCTCGGGTCGGAGGACGGCAACGCCCTTCTCGGGGCGTTCCTGGACGCCGCTAGCCGCGCGTCCGGGGGATCTTCGCTTGCTGGAGCACCGGGACGCTGACCCCCACGGCACGCCAGGCACCGTAGGTGATGCCCTTCCGCTCGCCGTAGCTCTTCGCGACCTTGATGAAGTCCTTTTCCAGCACACTGATGTCCACGCCGTCGTCCCCGGTGGCCAGCTCCCGCTCGAGTAGCTGCTTCTCTTGGACCAGGTGGAGGCGCGTCAGCGGGTCCACCTCGAGGAGGCGCTCGTCGATCGCCTGGATACGCTTGTTGATGGTTTCCGGTGTCCGCTTCCGTCCCCGGCGTGGCTTGGCCGCCTCGATACCTTCCAGATATCGACGAACGATCCGGCCCTCTTCCCTTCCCTTTGCCAGGGCGAGCTTATGTGCATCTGTCATCGTTGATTTCTTCGGAGACGTTTTCGGCATAGCTCTAGCATTCCAGACTTTTCATAGAGAGGCAAGGTTACGCCGGTAGTACGCCATTCAGCTGGCCGTCATCCCGGACCAGCCGGCTCCGCCGGCCGTCGATGGGCGAACAGGTACGGTGGTGGACGTGGACCTTCCGATGACCGACGACACCGCGACCGACGGGCTCGGGGACAGGGCGGTGCACGCGGTGAGCGGCCCAGGGGACGGCACGGCCGGCAGCGCGGGGGTCAGCTCCCACCAGGCTCCCCACCGCGTGCTCGGTCTGACCGATGCAGAGCTCTCGGCGATCCGTGCGGTGCTGGGCCGTGAGCCCAACCGCGTGGAGCTCGCACTTTACGGGGTGATGTGGAGTGAGCACTGCTCCTACAAATCGTCCCGCATCCATCTCCGGCGGCTGCCCACGGACGGTCCCGGGGTGCTCGTCGGTCCCGGGGAGAACGCAGGGGTGATCGATGCCGGTGAGGGCATTGCCGTTGCCGTCCGTATCGAGAGCCATAACCATCCCTCGGCGATCGAGCCCAAGCAGGGTGCAGCCACCGGTGTAGGTGGGATCCTCCGGGATATCTTCACGATGGGGGCTCGGCCGATCGCAGTGATGGACCCACTCTTCTTCGGTGGTTTGGACGACGCCAGGCAACGGTGGCTGGTCGAGGGTGTCGTCGCTGGTATTTCCGGGTATGGGAACTCGGTCGGCGTTCCGACAGTCGGGGGCGAGCTGACCTTCGACCCGTGCTACGCCCAGAACCCCCTCGTGAACGTCCTCTGCCTGGGTGTGCTCCCGGTGGAGCGGCTCGTGCTGGGCCGGGCGACCGGCGCCGGGAACCTCGCCGTGCTGCTCGGATCGAGGACCGGACGAGACGGGATCGGGGGTGTCAGCGTCCTGGCCTCCGCAGGGTTCGCCGGGGAGGACGACGGGTCCGAGACGGCGGCGAAGCGACCCAACGTCCAGGTCGGTGACCCCTACGAAGAGAAGCGACTGATCGAGGCCTGCCTCGAGCTCCTGGACGCCGGCCTGGTCGTCGGCGTCCAGGACCTGGGTGGTGCCGGATTGGTGTGCGCCACCAGTGAGACCGCAGCCCGGGGCGGCGTCGGCATGGACGTAGACGTGACCGCCGTGCCCCTACGGGAGGCGGGGATGGCACCCGACGAGATCATGACCTCCGAGAGCCAGGAGCGGATGCTCGCCATCGTGACACCCGAGCACCTGGCTCGGGTGGAAGCGGTCTGCGCCCGCTGGGAGGTCCGGGCCTCGGTGGTCGGGAGGGTCACCGATCCGCCTCCGGACGGACCGGGCATCCTGCGCGTCCTGGACGGGTTCGACGGCCCGGAGCTGGCCGCCGTGCCGGCTGCGTCGCTCAGCGAGGACGCTCCGCTGTACCGCCGGCCCCTCCGGCGTCCGGCGGAGCTCGACGCCCGGCTCGCCGACGATCCCGGCCTCCTGCCACCGCCCGATGACGCCGGGGCCGACCTCGTAACCCTGCTCACCGATCCGGCCTGGGTCTATCGGCAGTACGACCACCAGCTGTTCACGAACACCGTGGTCGGACCGGGGGGGGACGCGGCGGTGCTGCGCCTGGCCGCTCCCGGCCTCCGCCCGACCGAGCGGGGCGTGGCCCTGTCCACCGACTCCAAGCCGCGCTGGTGCGCGCTCGATCCCCGGAGCGGGGCGGCGGCGATCGTGGCCGAGGCGGCGCTGAACGTGGCGTGCGTAGGAGCTCAGCCCGCAGCGGTGGTCAACTGCCTCAACTTCGGGAACCCCGAGCATCCCGAGGTCATGTGGCAGCTCTCCGAGGCCATCGACGGCATGTCCGAGGCGTGCATCGCCCTCGGGCTCCCGGTGATCGGCGGCAACGTCAGCTTCTACAACGAGAGCGGCGGCCGCGACATCGATCCCACCCCCGTCGTGGGCGTCGTCGGGCTCATCGACCAGCTCCGGACCGTCCCACCGGGGATCCGGCTCACACCCGGGGCGTCGATCGTGGTGCTGGGATCTCTGACCGGTGACGGAGCCGCCAACCTCGGCGGCTCCCGCTGGGCGGTCGAAGTGAGGGGTCACCGCGACGGAACCCCCCCACCCATCGACCTCGCCGCCCATCGCCGCCTGATCGACCTGGTGGTCGGGCTGGGTCGGCAGGGCGCCGGGAACGCGGGTGTCGTCGGGATCCACGACGTGTCCGGCGGGGGGGTCGGGGTCACCCTGGCCGAGATGGCGCTCGGTTCGGGCGTCGGCTTCGAGGTCGCTGGCATCGCCGACCACCGGATGCTCTTCGGCGAGGCACCGTCGAGAGTCGTCGTCGCCACCACCGACCCGGAATCGCTCCTGGCCCGGGCGGGTGGGGCCGGTGTCCCCGGCCAGGTGATCGGCGTCGCCGAGGGGGAACGTCTGGTCGTCGAGGGACTGGTCGACGTCGCCCTCACCGATGCCCGGGCGGTGTGGCAGAACCGGCTCCCCGGCGCCCTCGACGAGCTGGCCGCCAACTCCTGACTCCCGCCGCCCGGTTCCCGCTGCCACCCGCCCGGCTGCCACCCGCGCTGTCCGGGCGGGAGGACGGCTGTCGCACCTCAGGAGCGGCGACGCTCCAGCGCGTCGAGCACGGAGTCCGGCACCTCCAGGTCGCCCTGCCCGGTGCCGACGGTCAGATCCGGCTTGACCACCCCGTGGTAGTCCGAGCCTCCCGTCGCCACGAGGTCGAACCGGTGGGCCAGGTCGACCAGGGCAGCCCGCTGCTCGGGGCGGTAGCGGCCGTAGAACGCCTCGATCCCGCCGAATCCCGACCCGGCCAACGTCTCGACCACGGTGGCGAGCTCGGGGCCGTCGAGTCCGAGACTGAACGGGTGAGCCAGAACCGCCACACCGCCCGATGCTCGTGCCATCCGAGCGACGTCAGGGCCTTCCAACCGGGACTTCGGGACGTACCCCGGCCGACCGGTGGCCAGGTAGCGGTCGAAGGCGTCCTGGATCGAGTCGGCGACGCCGTTCGCCACCAGCACCTGGGCAAAGTGGGGACGCCCCATCCCCGCCTCGCTCCCGGCCACGGCCAGCACCTCTTCGTAGGTGACCGGCAGTTCCAGCTGGCCGAGCCGGTCGGCCAGTGCCAGGTTCCGCCGGTGCCGGTCGGCCCGGAGCGCGTCGAGCTCGACGGCCAACGGACGGTCGTCGTCCTCGACGAAGTAGACGAGGACGTGCATGCTCGCGGACCCCGGGGCGCGACAGGAGATCTCGCACCCGGACACAAAGCCGATCCCGATCTCACCCGCCCGCGCCCGCGCCTCGGACAGCCCTGCCAGGGAGTCGTGATCCGTGAGGGCGATCGCCCGGCACCCCGCCGCTGCCGCCAACTCCGGGATCCGGCCCGGCGGATCACTGCCGTCGGAAACCGTGGAGTGGGTGTGCAGGTCGATCATCCACCGGGACACTACCGGAGCGATCCGACCGGACCAGGGAGCGGGGACGGGCGACGCCCGCGCCGTTCCGGCGGGAGATGGTCGGGCAATGCCCGGTAGCCGGAGAGCACTAGGCTGGGGACGTGCCCGCCACACCGACCCGTGCGCTGTCGCGACGTCCCGTCGTGGGCCGGCGTCCCCTCCAGTGGGGGACCGGGTTCGCCTCAGGATCCCACCGACGGTGAGGTCCCCGCGGTGACATCGCTTCGCCCGCCGGTCATCGTCCTCTCGGGGACGCGCTGATGGACGCCAAGGAGGCCTGCGGCGTCTTCGGGGTGTACGCACCCGGGCGACAGGTCCCCCACCTGATCTTCGACGGGCTCTACGCCCTCCAGCACCGTGGGCAGGAGTCGGCCGGGATGGCGGTGAGCGACGGGGAGACCGTCATGGTGATGAAAGACATGGGCCTGGTCACCACCGTCTTCGACGAGCGGAAGCTCTCGGCCCTCCGGGGCGACGTCGGGATCGGCCATACGCGGTACTCGACCGCCGGCCAGAGCGAATGGCGGAACGCACAGCCGGTGTTCCGGGATGTCGGGAGGGCTGGGTTCGCGCTGGGGCACAACGGGAACCTCACCAATACGACAGCACTGTCCGAGTCGGCCGGGATGCTCCCGGGCGTCGTGGCATCGGACAGCGACCTGGTCGCCGAGATCCTCTCCCTGGCCTACCCGGCGGCAGCACGGACACCGTCCTACGAGATCGCGACACCGCCGGACACCGCCCCGGTCGACGTCGAGTCGCTGCTCTCCGGATCGGCTCGATGGGAGCGCGGGAGCGCCCGGAGGGCCGGTGGCGACGACCTGGAGCGGGCGCTCGACGCGGTCCTGCCCCGGCTCGAGGGAGCGTTCTCCTTCGTGCTCGTCGACGCCGACCACCTGATCGGGGTGCGCGACCCCAATGGGTTCCGACCACTGTGCCTGGGACGGCTGGACGGCACCGCCGACCTCCCCGAGGGCTGGGTGCTGGCGTCGGAGACTCCCGCCCTCGACGTCATCGGCGCCACCTTCGTCCGGGAGCTGGAGCCCGGGGAGATGATCGTGATCGACGACGCCGGCGTGCGGTCCCTCGCTCCGTTCCCCGACGAGCGGATCGAGCCGCGGCTCTGCATCTTCGAGTTCGTGTACTTCGCCCGCCCGGACTCCCGCCTCTACGGGAACGAGGTGCACGGCGCCAGGCGGCGCATGGGCCAGCTCCTCGCCGGCCAGCGCCCGGTGGAAGCCGACCTGGTGATGGGCGTGCCGGACTCCGGGGTGCCCGCAGCCGAGGGCTATGCCCTGGCCAGCGGCATCCCCTACGGCCAGGGCCTGGTGAAGAACCGTTACATCGGCAGGACCTTCATCGCCCCCTCCCAACAAGAGCGCGCCAACGGCGTGCGCCGGAAGCTGAACCCGCTGCGCGAGAACATCACCGGGAAGCGGCTGGTCGTAGTGGACGACTCGATCGTCCGGGGCACCACCACCCGGGCGATGGTCCGCATGCTCCGGGAGGCGGGCGCACGGGAGATCCACCTCCGCATCTCTTCCCCGCCGTTCCGATGGCCCTGCTTCTACGGGATCGATACCCCGGACCGCGGCGAGCTGCTGGCCGCGGTCCGGACACCAGAGGAGATCGCCGACTACCTGGACGTCGACTCGATCGCGTTCCTCAGCCTCGAGCACCTGGAGGAGGCCATCGCCGCACCGGGCGCCGGCTTCTGCACCGCCTGTTTGACGGGCCGCTACCCGGTTGCCATCCCGGTCGAGCTGTCGTCGCGCGCTGCGTTGGCCGGCACCTGAGCACATGGCGGCCCGAGCCACTGCGGACCGCGGTGGAGCCACCTACGCCGGAGCCGGCGTGGACATCGACGCCGGCTCCCGTGCCGTCGACGCCATCCGCGCCCTGGTCGGCTCGACCACCCGTCCTGAGGTGCTCGGCAGCATCGGGGACTTCGGCGGCCTGTTCGCACTGGACACGGCTCGCTACCGCCAGCCCGTCCTCGTGGCGTCCACCGACGGTGTGGGGACCAAAGCGCTGGTCGCCCAGGCGGCGCGGCGGTTCGACACGATCGGGATCGACCTGGTGGCGATGTGCGTCGACGATCTGGTGTGCCAGGGCGCCGAGCCGCTGTTCCTCCTGGACTACGTCTCGACCGGCGCCATCGAGCCCACGCAGATCCGGGACCTGGTGGCCGGGGTCGCCGACGGGTGCCGGCGGGTCGGTGCCGCCCTGCTGGGCGGAGAGATGGCCGAGCACGCCGGGGTGATGGAGCCGGGCGCCTTCGACCTCGCCGGTTGCGCCGTCGGCGTCGTGGAACGGGACCGGATCCTCGATCCGGGACGGGTACGACCCGGCGACCGGCTCATCGGACTGGCGTCACCCGGCCTCCGGTCCAACGGGTACACCCTGGCGCGCCACGTCCTCTTCGACCGGGCGGGGCTTGATCTCTCCGCCCCGGCATGGGAGGGATCCGACCAGACGCTCGCCGACGTGCTGCTCCTCCCGAGCGAGCTCTACACGCCAGCGGTGCGGAGCGCCCTCGACGTGGCCGACGTGCACGCCGTCGCCCACGTCACCGGAGGGGGAATCCCCGGCAACGTCCCCCGCGCGCTCGGCTCGGGGTTGCGTGCCGTCGTCGACCGCTCTTCCTGGGTCGTCCCACGGATCTTCACCGAGGTCCGACGGCTGGGTTCGGTCGACGACGACGAGATGGCTCGGGTGTTCAACCTCGGGATCGGCATGGTCCTGGCTGTCGCCGAGGCGAGCACCGACACGGCGATGGCCGCCCTCACGGCTGCCGGGGCTCACCCGGCCGTGATCGGGACGGTCGAGCTGACCGATGCCGGGGACCGGCCCGAGGTGGGGTTCAGCGGGGCCTGGCGGTGGGACGGAGGCGCGTGAGCGGCGCCCAGCTCCCACCCGGCTTGGCGTTCCAGTTGGTAGATCCTCCACGGCGACAAGGGAAGCTCGCCGTATCGGCACCGGTCCCAACCCACCGGTACAGCCCGCCCCCAACCCGCTGCCGACAGCGAGCGGTCCTCACGCCAGGTGATCAGCCACCTCTTCGGGCCATCCCCGGGTAGTGCCCGGCGCCAGGTGCACCACCTTGCCACGCAGCAAGGTGGCCTCCACCTGTCCCTGGAGAGGCTGACCGACATAGGGGTCGTTGTCGCTGAGCGACATGGTGGAGCGCGGCGCAGCGCGCCACCGGACGGTCGGGTCGACAAGCGTCAACGTCGCCGGCTCCCCGACGGCGACAGGTCGGCCCTGGTCGGCCAAGCCGCCGATCAGCGCTGGTCGGTGAGCCATGCGATCGGCGACCTGCACCCACTCGAGGCGCCCCGGAGCCACCATGGTGGTAAGAACGACAGCCAGCGCCCTCTCCAGGCCAAGCATGCCCGGCGATGCTTGTGACCAAGCGCACGACTTGCGTGACGAGGCGTGCGGAGCATGATCGGTGGCCACGGCGTCGATCGTCCCGTCGGCCAGCGCGACCCGAAGCGCCTCGACGTCCTCCGCGCTTCGCAGCGGAGGGTTCACC
>DAHXOA010000004.1 GCA_027365145.1 Acidimicrobiaceae bacterium
TCACGGACACCGAGATCGAAGAGCTCGGCGTAGCCCATGATGGAGGTGAGCGGGGTCCGCAGCTCGTGGGAGGCGTCGGCGAGGAACCGGCGCAGGCGCTCCTCGGACGCGGTCCGGGCGGCGAATGCCTCCTCGATGCCGGCGATCATCGTGTTGAAGGCGGTGCCGAGCCGCGCCACCTCGGTCCCACCCGAGACGGCGGACACCCGCTGGGAGAGATCGCCACCGGCGATCACCCCGGCCGTGGTGGCCATCTCCTCCAGGGGTCTGAGCCCCCGCCGGACCGTCCACCACGCCAGTACCCCCAACCCGAGGATCACGGCGCCGGTGACGGGCCCCTCGATGAGGAGCAGGCGGTCGAGCGTGCTCGTCACGTCGGTGAGCGGCACCGCCACCACCACCGAGTCTCCGCCAGGCAGTGCCCGGGCGATGGCCCGGTAGCCGATGGCCCCCCGACCCGTACTGGCGGTGGTGAAGTACCGAGGCGTCTTCGACGTCCCGGGGGATCCCACGAGGTGGCGGGGCACGGACGGTGGGGTGAGGGCCTTCTCGCCGTAGGTGAAGAACACGTGAGCCAGCACGCGCCCGTTCGAGCCGAGCAGCTCACCGTAGGTCCCCTGAGGGACGAGCAGGTCCCGGCCGGCGGTGCCCTTCTGGGTGTCGGGAACGCCGACGAAGTGCGGGAACGTCGAGCGGTGCCGGCCCGTCGGCGTCACCCCGGGCGCCGTCGATCCCGCTGGCCGGAGGGCGAGACCGGCAGAGGTCAGCAGCGCCTGTTCCACCGGGAAGGTGGCCACGAGCAGCTGCTGATCTTCGCGCGTCGTGAGGAACGCCCGGAGGGACGTGTAGGTCACCAGGTCGGAGATGACCAGACCGGCGGCGACGATGCCGATCAGCACCAACAGGAGGCGGAGGCGGAGCGTCAATCGGGTTTCCCCGCGCCCGGTTGGAGTCGGAGCGTGTAGCCGATGCCCCGGACGGTCCGGATGACCGGGGGGCCGAGCGCATCCAGCTTCTTGCGGAGGTAGCTGACGTAGACCTCCACCATGTTGACCTTCCCGTCGAAGTCGTAGTCCCAGACGGCATCGCGGATCTGGGATTTCGACATGACCCGACCGGCGTTCACCATCAGGTAGTGCAACAGCCGGAATTCGGTGGGCGTCAGGGTGACCGGGGTGTTCCCTCGGCGCACCTCGTGGAGCTCCTCGTCCAGCTCGATGTCGGCGAACTCCAGCCTCGACCCGGTCTCCTCGTACCCGTCGGTGCGCCGGAGGATGGCCTTCACCCGCAGGAGCATCTCTTCCACACTGAAGGGCTTGGTCAGGTAGTCGTCACCGCCCCCGGTGAAGGCGCGCTCCTTGTCGGCAAGCCCGGTCCGGGCGGTCAGGAACAGCACGGGAAGTCCCTTCATCCCCGTCTCCCACCCCATGCGACGCTGGACCTCGAACCCGTCGAAGTCGGGGAGCATCACGTCGAGGATCACGAGATGGGGTCGGTACTCGGCGATCGCCCGCAGCGCCTCGGCTCCGCTGTGGGCCACCTCCACGTCCATGCCCTCGAGCCGGAACGCCATCGACACCAGGTCGGTGATGCTCTGCTCGTCGTCGACCACCAGGATGCGCCTCACCGTCGCCCTCCTCTCCGGGTGACCGACCCGATCACCGCCGCGTCCAGCGACTCCCGTCACAGTCTCGCCCGCCAAGCTGGAGATTTCCTTGGAGCCCCGGACCCTTCACGGGCGGGCTCCCGATCCGCCGATGGCGTGTCGCCAGCCTCCGCGGGGCAACGGACTACCTCCCAGGGTCTGCTCCCCTGGGTCTCCGGTGCACCGGCCGATCGGGACGGGGATCGTGAGGCCCGCCTCGCCGAAGGCGGCCACGAGCTCTGCGGGCCGGTCCGTCGCCACCACCAGCTCGTAGTCCTCGCCCCCGAAGAGCGCCTCTTCCATCGTCGCACCGGGTGCCACGGGAACCGACTCCAGGGCAACGCCGACCCCGGAGGCCTCGGCCAGGTGGCGGACGTCGGCGGCAAGTCCGTCGGAGACGTCGATGGCCGCGCGCGAGCCGGCTGACCGGGCCACGACGCCCTCGGCAAGGCGCGCCGAGGGGCGCCGATAGGCATGGACGAGCGCCGCGTCGCCGCTGCCTCCGGGGACGCCGCTGCTCCCGAGATCGTCGCTGTACCGGTCTCCGGTCTCCCGTCCCCGGAGAAGGCGCAGGCCGGCGGCGGAAGCCCCGAGCGGCCCGGTGACGAACAGCACATCACCGGGCCGGGCCCCGTTCCGGAGCAGTGGCCCGGTCGGTTCGACACCCGCCGATGGTCCGCCTCGTGACGGCCTGGTCCGCTCCGGCCGGCTCACCGGTTCGAGGTGCCCGACGGCGGCAACCGACACCACCAGGATCGCAGCGTCGGAGAGGTCGCCACCGACCACGACGCACCCGGCTGCCGCCGCTGCGTCGGCAACGCCCCGGCCGATGCGCTCGGCCGAGACACCCGGCGGGACAGCCAGCGAGACGAGGAGCGACGACGGGGACCCACCCATGGCGGCGATGTCGGACACCGTGACCATGACGGCCTTCCACCCCACGTCCTCCGGGAGGCAGAGCGCCAGGTCGACGTGGACGTCCTGGACGACGAGATCGGTGGCGAGGAGCACCCCGGCATCCACGAGCGGGGGCACGGGCGACCTGCCGGGGACCACGTCGACCAGGGCGGCGTCGTCCCCGATCCACACCTCACCGTCCAGCCTCCGCCGCGGCGCCTCCGCTTCGAAGCGCTCCCGAAGCCGGCCGATCACCTCGAACTCGGCGCCACCCCCGCCGGGGATCGCAACGGAGGCGCACTCCGAAGCGCCAGCGTCGCGCTCGGCTGCCCGGTTCGGCGTAGCGGAGGAACGGGTCGGCGGATCGGGCGTCACCCACCCTGCCTACCATCCCCCCGGGAGGCTGGCACTACTATGGCACGACGCACCATCACGCGCCGGGTCCGCTTCAGCGGGACCTGACCACCTCGTCCGACCACGAAGGAGCGACCGATGACCACGCCACCCACCGAGAACAAGAAGCTCATCGCCTGGGTGGACGAGATCGCCGCGCTCACCACGCCGGCCGAGGTCGTCTGGTGCGATGGTTCGGCCGAGGAGTACGACCGGCTGTGCCAGTCGCTCGTGGACGCCGGGACCTTCACGCGGCTGTCGGAGGCGAAGCGCCCGAACAGCTACTGGGCGTGCTCAGACCCGGGCGACGTCGCCCGGGTGGAGGACCGGACCTTCAT
The DNA here is from genome assembly GCA_027365145.1 of Acidimicrobiaceae bacterium. Taxonomy (GTDB): domain Bacteria; phylum Actinomycetota; class Acidimicrobiia; order Acidimicrobiales; family RAAP-2; genus JAKADK01. The sequence continues at coordinate 3,274 of DAHXOA010000004.1, forward strand.
CTGCTCGGTGCACGAGAGCGATGCCGGACCGACCAACAACTGGCGGGACCCGACCGAGATGCGGGCCACCTTGACCGAGCTGTTCGCCGGGTCCATGCGGGGTCGGACGATGTACGTCGTCCCCTTCTCCATGGGCCCCCTCGGATCGGAGATCGCCCACATCGGCGTGGAGATCACCGACTCGGCCTACGTGGCCGCCTCCATGCGCATCATGACCCGGATGGGCCGCGGTGCCCTCGATGTTCTCGGGGCCGACGGGGAGTTCGTCCCGTGCCTCCACTCGGTCGGGGCGCCGCTGGAGGACGGCCAGGCCGACGTGCCCTGGCCGTGTGACGCCGACAACAAGTACATCGTCCACTTCCCCGAGACCAGGGAGATCTGGTCGTACGGTTCCGGCTACGGCGGCAACGCGTTGCTGGGCAAGAAGTGCTTTGCCCTCCGCATCGCCTCGGTCATGGCCCGCGACGACGGATGGCTGGCCGAGCACATGCTGATCCTGAAGCTCACCTCGCCCGAAGGCGAGACACGCTACGTCACCGGGGCGTTCCCGTCGGCGTGCGGGAAGACGAACCTGGCCATGCTGATCCCCACCCTCCCGGGCTGGAAGGTCGAGACCGTGGGCGACGACATCTGCTGGATGAAGTTCGGTGCCGATGGCCGCCTCCACGCCATCAACCCGGAGGCCGGGTTCTTCGGGGTCGCACCCGGGACGAACGCCCACACGAACCCCAACGCGATGCTCACCATGGACGCCAACACCATCTTCACCAACACCGCCCGCACCGACGACGGTGACGTGTGGTGGGAGGGGATGAGCGAGACACCACCCCCCCACCTCACCTCGTGGAGCGGCGGCGACTGGACCCCGGCGTCCGGCGTCCCCGCATCCCACCCGAACGCCCGGTTCACGGTCCCTGCTTCCCAGGATCCGGCCATCGCCCCCGAGTGGGAGGACCCAGCCGGTGTCCCCATCGACGCCATCCTCTTCGGGGGACGCCGGGCCTCGGTGGTGCCGCTCGTGCTCCAGTCCTTCGACTGGGACCACGGCGTCTTCCTGGGATCGATCATGGCGTCGGAGACCACGGCGGCGGCGACCGGTGCGGTCGGGAACCTCCGCCGGGACCCCTTCGCCATGCTGCCGTTCTGCGGCTACAACATGGCCGACTACTTCGCCCACTGGCTGGAGGTCGGCGCCGGTGCCGACCCGGAGAAGCTGCCGAAGATCTTCTACGTCAACTGGTTCCGGAAGGACGAGACCGGGAGTTTGCTGTGGCCCGGCTACGGGGAGAACTCTCGGGTCCTCGAGTGGGTCTTCCGCCGGGTGGCCGGCGAGAGTGAGGCGGAGAAGACCCCAATCGGCTACGTGCCCACGGCCGACGCCATCGACACCGATGGGCTCGACGTGCCGGCCGAGAACCTGGCGAAGCTCCTGGCCGTCGACGCCGATGACTGGCGGGCCGAAGTGCCGAGCATCCGGGAGCACTTCGCTGTCTTCGGGGAGAAGCTGCCCCAGGCTCTGCACGACGCCGTCGACCGGCTCGCCGCCGAACTGGGCTGATCCGGCAGTACGGCGGGGCGGGAGTGCGGGGCTGGACCCCGCTTGTGCTGGGCCGCGTCCAGTCGGGTCACACCACCCGCTCGGACCGTTTCTGCACCAGGTAGGCCGACGCCGCGACGGCGGCGATGCAGGCCATCGCTGCATCGCCGAGCGAGAACGGCAGCGACAGGATCACGGGCACGAACGAGCCGACCACCCACACCAACTGGAAGCGCGTCTCGAACCGGGCAAAGGCCCGGCCCTGGTTGGGCGGTGGCACGTGCCGCTGGACCAGCGCGTCGAACGACGGTTTTGCCACCGCCCCGACGAAGCCGATGGAGAGGGCCACGGCGGCCTCGAACAGCCGCGCCGGCTCCAGGACGCCGAAACCCGCCACCACCGTGATCACCGCCAGCGCGCTGACCAGGATCTGCTGCTCGGTGAGGAACCGTCGGATCTTCGACACGAGCAGCACGCCGCTCAGCGATCCGGCGGTGACCGCCCCCAGGAGGAAGCCGAACCACCACGTGGCGGCGCCGGACCGTCGCAGCTCGAAGGCCACGAGGAAGGTCAGAAACCCCCCGATCGCCCGCAGTGCAGACATCGGCATCGCCGCGCTGAGGACCTCGTCGGGCACGAGTGGTCGAAGCGAGCGCAGGTCGGCTTCGTCCTCCAGGCCGAGGCTTCCGGCCATGCGGTCCCCGGGTTCGGTGTCAGGCGTCACGCCCCGTCCCGCCGGAACGCTCCGCTTCGGCACCGATCCACCGCCACTGGCGACCGTGGCTCCGGGAGGTACGCCAGTGGACCAGGCGCTCGTGCCGGGCACGCCGCCGGGCACGCCGCCGGGCACGCCCCGGAGCCCGGAGCGGCGGGCGAGCCCGGGCACGGGTAACCGGGACGCCGCCACCATTGCCACCAGGTAGACCCCGAGATCGACCCAGAGCACCGCCGGAGCACTGCCGAGCTTCAAGATCACGATGGCCGGGATGGCGAAGGTGAACCCGGAGAGCGACGCCAGGAGACCCAGCCGAGCGTTCATGCTGGCCAGATCGGGCGGTACCGGCACGTTGCCGGTGGAGCTCGGCGTGCCGTGAGGGGGGGTAGGGCGATCCTGCGCGTCGCCCGGGCCGGCGGAGCCCCGTGCTCCGTGGCGGGGTACGGCGTCACCCGGCGGTGACGGGTCCGATCCGGCACGGGAAGCCCGCCCTCGGTCAGTGCGCCGCCCGGTCCCCGCCGATCGGGCGCCGGGGCCGAGCATGCCGGCCGAGGCCATCTCCGGGACGAGCGCTCCCTTCGTGATGAGGAAGGTCTTCGACAGGACCAGCATCGTGAACGCCTCGGGGAACAACAAGAGCGAGTGGACGTCGACAGCCAGGAACGGGCACAAGAGGGCCCTCCCGAAGGCGGAGGCCATGACCATCCCCCGGCGCGCCCCCCGGGAGCGATCGATCAGCGGGCCGAGGAGCGGTGCCACCACGGCGAACGGGGCCATGGTGAGGAGGAGGTAGAGCAGCACCTTGTCCTTGGCGGCGGTGGGCGAGATGGAGAAGAAGAGCGACCCGGCCAGGGAGACGGCGAACATCGTGTCGGCACCGCTGTTCATGACCTGGGCGAGCGCCAGGCGCCCGAAGGGGCTGCGCTGGTCGAGCAGGTCGGCGATGGCGCTCCGGAGCAGCCTGGTGAACTGGTCGCGACGCTCCCGGACACCCACAAGGGCATGGTAGGCGAGCACTACCGCACGGCAGTTCCGGGGGCATGAGGTTCCGTCGGGCCCGCACCGCCCGACCGCACCGGGACCGGTCGCCACGCGGGCGGCAGTGCGGCGGTACGATCGTCGCGGTTGCCGCGGCGGCGGGACGGGCCCGCTCGGGACTGCGCCGGAGAATGGATCACGGTCCTCCGGGGTGGTCTCGTTGGCGGCCCAGGGAGGATCCATGACCGTTCGTGGCTACGTGCTCATCCAGACCGAGGTGGGACGGGCAGCTGCCGTGTCCGAGCTGGCGACGGCCGTCGAGGGCGTCGTCGACGCCGACAACGTCACCGGCCCCTACGACGTCGTCATCCAGGCCGAGGCGGACACGGTCGACGACCTGGGCCGGCTCGTCGTCGCCCGGATCCAGACCATCCCCGGGATCACCCGGACCGTGACCTGCCCGGTCGTACGCCTCTGACCGCCGCCGTCATCAGCGAGCGGTCACAGGACCTCAGCTGGCAGTGCCGACCGCGTACGAGCGTTGCTCAGGCGATGGCCCGAGCCGCCCGGAGATCGGCCACCCGGTCACGATCGATCCCCCAGTCGGCCAACACCTCGTCGGCGTGCTGGCCCGGCTGGGGCGGGGGACGGCGGATCGACCCCGGCGTCCCGAGGAACCGCGGGGATGGGGCGGGCTGGAGAACCCCGGCGACCTCGGTGAACGTGCCTCGGGCGACCAGGTGGGGGTGGTCCGGTGCCTCCGTGGGCGCCAGCACGGGAGCGACGCACGCGTCAGTCCCCTCGAAGAGGGTCGTCCACTCCGCCCGGGTCCGCGTGGCGAAGGCGGCCGCGACGACCTCCTTCATCTGTGGCCACCGCTCCCGGTCCATCTGACCACCCACGGAGTCCAGGTCGGCACCGAGCAGCCGGACGAATTCGGCGTAGAACTGGGGCTCGATGGCCCCGACCGCCATGTGCTTCCCGTCTGACGTCTCGTAGACCTCGTAGAACGGAGCCCCCGTGTCGAGCAGGTTGGTGCCACGCTCCTCGCGCCACATACCGGTGGCACGCAGGGTGCCGAACATCGTCATCAGTGACGCGGCACCGTCGACCATGGCGGCGTCGACCACCTGACCAACTCCGGTGGTCCGAGCCGACAGGAGCGCGGCGACCATTCCGAAGGCCAGGAGCATGCCGCCCCCACCGAAGTCGCCCACCAGGTTCAGCGGCGGCACCGGCGCCTCTCCGGCCCGGCCGATCGGCTCCAGCGCGCCGGCCAGGGCGATGTAGTCGATGTCGTGGCCGGCCCGGGCGGCCAGGGGACCGTCCTGGCCCCATCCCGTCATCCGCCCGTAGACCAGGGCCCGGTTCCGCTCCAGGCTGATCTCGGGCCCGAGCCCGAGCCGCTCCGCCACGCCGGGCCGGAACCCCTCGATGAGCCCGTCGGCCCGTTCGACAAGAGAGAGCACCAGGGCGACACCCTCGGGGTGCTTCAGGTCGACGGCCACCGACCGGCGGCCCCGGTTCAACAGGTCGATGCTCGGACGCTCGTCCGGCGGTGACGATGCCCGCTCGAACCGGTCGATTCGAAGGATGTCGGCTCCGGCATCGGCCAACATCATGCAGGCGAACGGGGCCGGGCCGATCCCGGCCAGCTCGACCAGCCGGATACCCTCCAGCGGCCCGCTCATCAGGCTAGGTCCCACAGCGACACGCCGTCCCGGATGACCCGGTGACCGACCCGGGTCCTCCGAGGGCGTCCTGCACGTCCAGGGGTACGATCGCCGACAAGCAACCGGCGCCGCGATGAGGTGGGATCCATGCCCGGATGGTGTCCCGATCGGGCGCTGCCGGTCAAGTACACGCCGTCGACCACGATCGTCGAGAGGATCTGCCATGTCCGATGGGCCCGAGATCTCTGAGCCCGAGATCGTGGCCGTCTGTCCCGGTCGAGTCAACCTGATCGGCGACCACACCGACTACAGCGGCGGTCTGGCCCTCCCCATGACCGTCGACCTCGCCACCACCGTGCGATACCGACCCGACGGCTCCGACCGTGTCACCGTGACGTCTTCCGGCCCCCCCGGATGGCTCCCTGCACTCCGCGGCCCCGTCCCCGCCGGCGTCACTCACCCGGCCGGTCCACCCGACGGCTGGACCGGCAGCCGGGTCGATATCCCGATCGACCTGCCCGCCGATCCGATAGCGATTGCCGGTGTCGAACCGTCGTGGGTCCGGCTCGTCGCTGCGGTCTTCGCGCTGGCCGGAGACCATCGCGGCGGTCGGATCGCCATCAGCTCGACCGTACCGGTGGGGGCAGGTCTCTCCTCCAGCGCCGCGACAGCCGTGGCCACTGCCCTCGCCCTCGGGGTGTGCCGGCCGCCCCTGGGGATGGCCGAGTGGTGCCGAGAGGCCGAGGCCCTCTCCGGCACACCGTCGGGGATCATGGACCCGCTGGTCTGCTCGGCCGGGCGCGCCGGTCATGCCCTCGCCATCGACTTCGCCACCGGCATGACCGAGGACGTCCCCCTCCCGCCTGGCGCCGTCGTCGTCGTCGTCGACTCGGGGGAGCGCCGCGTCCTCACCGGCACGCCGTATGCCTCCCGGGTGACCGAGTGCCGGTCGGCACACGACGTCATCGGCCCGCTCCCCGGAACGGGGCCTGCCGACTGGCGACGACTGGTCGACCCCTGACCTTCGCCGGCGCGCCCGGCACGTGGCCACCGAGTGCTCCCGGGTCCGGGAGATGACGGTCGCCTTCCGATCCGGAGACCTCCCCGCTGCCGGAGCCTTGATGGTCGAGAGCCACCAGAGCCTGGCGGAGGACTTCGACGTCTCGACCCCGGTCCTCGACGACCTTGTGGCCCGGCTCACCCGGATCGAAGGCATCGTGGGTGCCCGGCTCACCGGGGCGGGATTCGGCGGGATGGTCGTGGCCCTGGGTCTCGCCGGGACGCTCGCCATGGACGCCCTCCCGGCGGGATCCCGGCCAGTCGTGGCGACGGACGGCGCGTTGCTCAGGGCGCCATCCGGCAGCGCCGTGCCCAGGGCGCCATCCGGCAGCGCCGTGCTCAGGGCGCCATCCGGCGGGGTAGACCCCGGTGGTCCCCGATCCGGCGATTGACCACCCGCGCCACCACGTACGGTTTCCGGACACCGGTCAGTACCACGAGCCCGGTCCCACGACCGTCGTCCACCACGCCACGGTGAGGGGTAGCGCCCTCGATACCCTCCATACCGTCGCCGTCCTCGAAGTCGTCGCCTCCCTCCAGCTCGACCTCGTCGACCTCGTCGACCTGGTCGACCTGGTCGCCCACCACCTCGCACTCCAGCCACCCGTAACCGATCAGCCGGCGGAGCACCCCTGACCGGGCACGGACCCGGAGGATCTGGTCCATCCACACTTCCGTCGCCACCGTGGTGAACACCCCACGCAGCTCGACGATGCGGCTGGGGGTCACGATGAGCAGGGCACGGCGCCACCGCACGAACCGGGCCGCCAGCCAGCACAGCGGCGGGACCGACGCCCCCCCCTCGATCCAGTGCCGTTCGACCGAGGTATGAGGGAACGCGACGTCGAGCGTCGCACCGGCGGCGACGACGACGAGCGAGAGGGCCAGCGGGCCGAAGAGGTACATCCAGTGAGGGTGCATCTCCACGAGGATCGGCTCGTCGGGTCCGATCCATTGCGCCTTCGCACCCAACGGCATTCAGCCCAGCTTGGCGGCGATGGACCCTGCCGAGCGGAGCACGGTGCCGTCCGCCCCCTGGGCCGAGTACCCGTGGGTGGGGCGGTCTCTCGCCTCTGCCATCAGGTCCGAGAGGAGCCGGTCGAAGGGCACGACGGGATCGACCCAGAGGTAGCGTCCCAGGGACCCGGGAATGGAGTTCACCTCGTTCACCACGAAGGTCTCCCCGTCCGAGAGGAAGTCGATCCGGGCGATGCCCCGCACCCCGACGACCTCGGCCACCCGGAGCGACGCGTCGACCAGCGCGGCGGCGAGTGGACCGGGGAGGCGCGCCGGGAGCTCCCGGGGCGCGCCGGCCATGCCCTCACCCGGGACGTACTTGTCCCGGTAGTCGAGGATGTCCGCACCGGCGGCACGACGGATCGGCCGCTCGATCGCCGAGCACGCCAGCTCCGGCCATGACCGCACGGCGACCTGGAGATCGAACAGGTCGGACCGGTAGGGCTCCACCACGGCGCCCATCGCCAGGTGCCGGTTGGCCCGGAGGCGGTCCCGGGCGGTGCCCACGTCGGCCACCACGTCGATACCGATGGACGATCCCCCGAACCGGGGCTTGACGATGTAGGGGCCGTCGAACGGGAGGTCGGTCGTGGACGAGGTGAGGAGCACGCGTGGCAGGGTTGGGAGGCCGGCGGCGGCGGCGGAGGCTCCGAACGCCAGCTTGTCCATGGCAAGCGCGGCTCCGGCCACCGTCGGTCCGGTGTAGGCCACCTCCGCCAGGTCCAGTGCCGCCTGGAGGGTCCCGTCCTCACCGGGGCCCCCGTGGCAGCACACCACGGCGACATCCAGGTCGATCGGCCTCGCCCGACCGAGCCTCCCCGCCGGTGGGGAGAATCCCCCGCCGTCACCCGACGACAGTTGGAGAGCGGTGGCGCCCTTCGGGACGCCCTCGAGGAACGCCGTCGCCTCCGAACGGGGATCAACTTCGAACCATGCTCCGGTCTTCGACCAGTAGAGCGCCCTGACCGATCCGGCCGGGCCGGCCGGACTGTCAGCCAGCTCTCTGGCAGCTTGCAACCCGGTCAGCACGCTCACGTCGTGCTCGGGTGAGGGTCCTCCAAAGATCACGGCGATGTCGGGCACGCGTTCCCTCCTCTCCTGGTCGGCACTGACGTTGGCCACTGTGGATCCCGGGCGCCTCGACCGGTGCCACCGGGGGTCCGGGGGCCCCGGGGGCCCGGGTCCGATCGCACCCGTCCGGGATCGGGGAACGGCGCACGTCCGATCGGGGTGAGCTCCGGCTCCGGTGCCGGTCCGGGCACCGGCCGGCTCACGGTCCGGGTCAAGGGTAGTGGTCCGGGAGGTCGTTCTCGTACAGCACGGCGTCTCCCTCGCCGAGATGAGCGCGGACCCAGGCGACGGCCTCTTCCCGGTGCTCGACGACGACCGTTGCCATCCCTCCCCGAGCGGCTCCTGCGAGCAACGCCCGGCGGTTGGTGTGGCCCACGACGACCAGGTCCGCGGCCACCCGCGCCGCCTCGGTGGCGAACGCCTCGTTCTCCGCCCGCTGCACCGGACCCAGCTCCACCATCCCCGGCGTCACCACCACCCGCCGGCCCGACGTTCCCTCGCCTGCCGGGTCGCCGGTGGCGCTCCCCTCCGAGCCGACCGGGCTGGCCGCTCCCCGCGGCGCCACCGCCGCCAGCACGGCCAGAGCCCGGCGACACCCGGCGGGGTTCGAGTTGTACGTGTCGTCGAGGATGGCGAAGCCCTGGGAGGAGCGCGTGGCGCTCAGACGGTGGTCGACGTCGGGCAGGCGGGCGATGGCCGGTGCCAGCGTGGCCACCGGGATGCCGAGGCTGACCGCCACCGCCACGGCGCAGGCCAGGTTCCCGGGATGCACGCCCGGCGGCAGCCCCCCGGCGACACCGACCACCTCCCCGAACACCCTCAGGGTGACCGGGGCTCCCCCTCCGCCTCGTGCACCTTCGACCACCACGTCTGCGCCCATGTGAGCGCCCGTGTCGGATGCCGAGCACCGCACCACCGACCGACCGGCGGCCGCCAACCGGTCAGCCAGAGCCGAGAGCCTCGGATCGTCGACGTTCAGCACCACCGTCTCGGCCCCCTCCAGGATCTCCGACTTCGCCTCGAGGATCCGGTCCTCGCTCCCGAACCGTTCCAGGTGGACCGGTCCGATGGCGGTGATGACCGAGATCTTCGGGGGGCACCACCGGCACAGCTCGGCGATCTCGCCGGGCCCGTAGGTCCCCATCTCCGCCACGAAGACCTCGGTGCCCTCCGTGAGATGCTCGTTCACCGCCCGGGCCAACCCGGCCCGGTTGTTGTAGCTGGCCGGGGAGCCGACGACCGAACGGTCGGTCGCCACCAGGTTGACGATGGCGCTCTTTGTCGACGTCTTGCCGTACGAGCCGGTGATGGCCACGACGACGGGATCGACGCGGGCCAGCCGCTCCGCCGCTCGCCGCACGAAGACCTCGGCAGCACGGCGCTCCACCGGGGCCGTCAGGGCGAGCGCCGCGTCCACGGCAAACGGTGCTCCCAGGGCGCCGACGGCGGCGGCAACGGTCAGGGCCGCCCCCGTGCCGAGCACGGCCTCCATCCCGGCACCGACGGCGAGCACCACGACCTCGACGGCCACGACCACCGAGGCAAGCACCCGCAACCGCCTCGTCCACGCCAGTGGCGAGGTCCGCCCCCGGAGGGAGAGGCCCAGGGGACCGGCGGCGACAACGCCACCGGTGAGCACCGCCGCGACCGGCCACCAGACCGCCAGCACCCCGGCCGCCACGGCCAGTGCACCGAGCACGAGGTTGGCCGGCCGAATCATCCACCACCTGACGGCGAACCGCCCGCAGGCACCGGGCAGGTAGTGCTCCCGTTGGGCCACCCGGAGCCAGCGGAGGCCGGCCAGCACGGTGCCGACCACGCAGACGGCCACGGCGGGCACGACCTCTGCGGGAGAGGACCCGCTCATCCTGCCGGCTCCGATCCCCCCCGGACCTCGTGGCCGACGGGCATCCCGAGCACGACGGACCGCAGCACCCCGGGGATCTCCAGGGGGGTGAGGTGCCCGACGCCGGGCCACACGGTCAGCCGGGCGTCGCCCAGGAGGGCCGTTGCCCGCTCCGCCACCTCGACGGGCACCTCCCGGTCGTCGCCGCCCCAGACGAGCTCGACCGGGCAGGTGATCCGGGCCAGGTCCTCCTCGTAGGAGTCCTGCACCGCTCGCACGAAGACCTCGCGCATGGTCCCCTGCGCTGCCACGTAGTCCGGCGAGCCGTGACGGCGCCGGGCGGCTTCCATCCGCTCGTCGCCGACCAGGCCCCACCGGTGCAGGCGCCGGACGACCCGGAAGGACCGCTCGGGGGTGTGCTGCCGGTCCGAACGATCCAGGAGCGGGACCCCGGTCAGGACCAGCCGGCTCACCCGCTCCGGGAACCTGGCTGCCAACCGGGCGGCCACCCGCCCGCCGAAGGAGTGCCCGATGACCGTCACCGGACCCCCGAACGACCCGAGCAGGTGGTCCACCGCCGTCGCGTAGTCAAGGGTGCTCCACCCGCTCTCCGGAGGCGGCGTGGCGCCGTGCCCGGGCAGGTCCACCGCCACGGCGGTGCAGGTGGACCCGAACGCGGGGTCGTCGAACACAGCGTCGAAGTCGTGGTGGTCCCGGCGCCACCCGTGGAGGGCGACGACTGTCGGCGTCGACGTGCCCCAGGTCCGGCCGAAGAGGCGACCACCGTCGTAGGACGTCAGCACCGCCACACCCTACCGATAGCCTCGCGGGTCGTGGAACACTCCGGCCCCGCCTCGCTCAGGGGTGCAGCGCCCGCGTCGGGCCAGGGAGCCCCCGGCGCGATCGGTCGTCGGAACCGCCGACCGGATCGCGCCCCCCTCACCGCCGACCAGCGTCGGGTCGTGGAGTCACCGGCACCCGCCTTGTGCCTCCTCGCCGGAGCCGGATCGGGGAAGACCCGGGTCCTGGTGGAGCGGACCGCCCGGCGCATCCTCGACGGGAGCGCGGGGGCGGACCACACCCTGGTGGTCACCTTCACCCGCAGCGCCGCAGCAGAGCTCCGCACCCGCCTGGCGGCGACCGGGGTCCCCACCGCCTTCCCACCCGGTCGGAGCCCCACCCCTCCCTCCGGCGTCAGGGTCGGCACCCTCCACCAGGTGGCCCTGTCGATGCTGCGCCGGCACGCCGCCGACCACCTGGCCCGGACCCCGGTCATCCTCACCAGGCGCGCACGGCTGGTGGCCGACAGCGCCGGCGATCCGGAGGTGGCGCTGCTGGCCGGTTCGGAGATCTCCTGGGCGAAGGCCCGATGCCTGGGACCCGACGACTATGTCCGGGCGGCGATCGACCCGGGCCGCCTCCCCGAAGCACAGGCCGTCGCCGTCGGTGCCGCGTACCGGAGCTACCAGAAGAGCCTCGCCCGCCGGGGTGTGATCGACCTCGACGACGTGCTGCTCCGGGCGGGTGAGCTCCTGGAGACGGATCGGGCATTCGCCGACGCCATGGCGTGGAGGTACCGCCACCTGGCCGTCGATGAGTTCCAGGACGTCAACCCGGCACAGTTCCGGGTCGTCCTGGCCCTGGCTCGGGAAGGTGGCGACCTCCTGGCCGTGGGCGACCCCAACCAGGCAATCTACGGGTGGAACGGCTCGGACCCCCACCTCCTCGACACGCTGCCCGACCAGGTCGACGGCATGGTGGTCGTCCACATGATGGAGAACCACCGCTCCTCGCCGGAGATCGTGGCCGCCGGATCGGCCGTCCTGGGGCCCGGTCGGGTCGGCGCGCTCCGCTCCTCCCGCCCGCCGGGGACCCGGCCGCGGCTGTGGTCCTACCCCGACGAGGCCACCGAGGCCGGCGGCATCGCCACCATGCTCTCGCAGTGGTCGCTCGACGGTCGTCCCTGGTCCGACATGGCCGTGCTGGCCCGAACGAACCACCGGTTGGCCGTCGTCCGGACCCATCTCGAGCGCCGGGGGATCCCGTGCCGTCCGGCGCCGACCTCCGACCCCGGACGGGATGCCGCTGCCGGGGTGGGCCCTCCAGGCGACCACCGACCCGACCCGGACCTCGAGGCGGACACCGACGCCGTCCACCTCGTGACCTTTCACCGGGCGAAGGGGCTGGAGTGGCGGGCGGTCTGGGTGGCCGGGCTGGAGGACGGGACCGTGCCCGTGCGGCAGGCGGCCACCCGCGCCCAGCGCGACGAGGAGTGCAGGCTGCTCTACGTCGCCGTCACCCGTGCCGCCGACGAGCTGTGCTGTTCGTGGTCCCGCTCTGCCATGTCGGCGGGCGACCGACCGGTCCCCCGCCGTCCGTCCCCGTGGATCGAGCGGCTGGCACCGTACTGCGAAGAGACGACCCACGTTCCCGCCTCCCCCGCCACGGCCTGCCCGGTAGACGGGTCTCCCGCCGCCCCCGGCGGTATGCCCGGAGCGGAGGACCCGGCCTCGGCGCCCGACCGCTGGTTGGCACGGTTCCGGGCCACGCTCGGCGCCGGGGCACCACCTGGTGCCCCAGGACCGGTCACCCCGGCCCTACCGCCCCGATCTCGACCACCACGGGAGCATGGTCCGACGGCTTGACGCCCTTGCGCGCCTCCCGGTCGATCCACGCCCCCACACACCGGTCGGCCAGGACCCGGGTGACCAGGACCAGGTCGATCCGCATCCCGTGGCCCCGGTGGAAGGCGCCACCCCGGTAGTCCCACCAGCTATAGAGCTCCTCGTCCCCGTGGAGCGCCCGCACGACGTCGACGAGTCCCCACGCCTCCACGTCCCCGAGTGCGGCCCGCTCCGGCCCGCTCACGTGCGTGCACCCCACCAGCTCGGCGGGGTCCCAGACGTCACGGTCGTGGGGCGCCACGTTGAAGTCGCCGCACACAGCCACCGGCCGGGCTGGATCGCACGTCTCGCCGAGGAAGCAACGGAGACGCGCCAGCCAGGCCAGCTTGGCCGCGTAGTGCGCGCTGTCCAGGCTCCGACCGTTAGGCACGTACACCGAGTGCACGCGCACCTCACCGCACGTGGCGGCCACCATCCGGCAGCCTTCGGAGTCCTCGGCGGAGCCGAACCCCCGCTGGACCCCGACGAGCCCGATCCGGCTGGCGATGGCGACACCGTTCCACTGACCATCCCCGTGATGCGCCGTCTCGTAGCCGATCGACGCGAACAGCTCGGCCGGGAAGGTCCGGTCGGGCTGCTTGGTCTCCTGCAGGCACAGCACGTCGGGCTCGTGCTCGGCGACCCACTCCTCCACCCGGGGCATCCGGGCCCGGAGCGAGTTCACGTTCCAGGTGGCGATCCGCAGCGGACGGGCCGCAACCGGCTCCGCCCCGCCACCCGCTTCCCCGCCGTCGGTCACACCTACTGCCCCACCGTCGGTCACGCCGCACCCGCGTCGGCCAGCACGAATAGGAGGTCGACCTGGCACGCCATGGCTCCCGACACGGTCGCCGTCCCGGTCCCGCGCCCGGCCCGGGCCGACATGCGTCCCAGTGTCACCTCCAGGTCCAGCGTGTCACCAGGAAGCACCTGGCGCCGGAAGCGGGCCTTCTCCACCCCGCCGAACAGGGGCAGCTTCCCGGCGTAGCGAGGGTCGGCGAGCACCGCCACCGCGCCCAGCTGGGCCAGCGATTCGATCATCAAGACGCCGGGCAGGGTGGGCCGCCCCGGGAAGTGCCCGGCGAAGAAGTCCTCGTCGCCCGTGAGTTGCCACACTCCGGTTGCCGACACTCCCGGCACCACCGAACGCACCTCGGTCACGAAGAGGAAGGGCGGGCGGTGGGGCAGGACGTCTTCGGCACGCATCGGTCCGACACTACTGCCGGGTACCCACCGACGGTCGTTCCGTTCTGAGCGACAGCGCTCAGCCGCCCAGGTCGTCGTCCCGAACGCCGGACGGGCGCTCCTCAGGTACCAGCGCCACCTCTGCCCGCCGTCCCGGCGCGTCGAGGGAGACCAGGACGAACCGCCGGGTCTCCCCGCGGGAGAGCACGGCCCGTGCCCGTGCCGGCGGGGGATCCCCGAGGCCGCGGAGGGGGACGTGACACCGCATCGCGCCCACGTCGACGTGGGCACCGTGCGACGTGAAGCCGGACACGACGCCGTCGAACGCGGCCCCGATCCGGTGCTCGGAGACGAAGCCGAGGAACGTCAGCGGATCGTTCAGCGCCGGTGGTGCCGGTCGGCCCGGCGCGGGAGCGCCGTCGGCGGCCCCACCGTCTCGCCCCGCCGCCGTCACCTGCCGGCCGATCTTCGCCGCCTTCGTGGCCTTCGTGGCCTTCGTGGCCTTCGTGGCCTTCGTGGCCTTCGTGGCCTTCGTGGCCTTCGCCGCCTTCGCCGGTTGGTCGACCGTCGCAGACTTCGCAGACGTCGCAGACGTCGCAGACTTCGCCGGCTGGCCGGTCTTCGCCGCCTTCGCCGCCGCCTTGGCCGCTCTGGTTGCCTTCGCCGCCGGACCCGGCATCACGCCGGTCCCCGCCACCGGCGTGATGCCGGCCGGCGATCCCGGAGCCGTCACCGGCTCCTCCCCCTCCAGAGCTGACTCCGGAGCTGCCGTCGTCGCCTTCCCCGGTTGACCGGTCTTGGTTGCCTTCCGAGCCTTCACTGCCTTCACGGCCTTCACGGCCGCCGGCGGCTGGCCTTCGTCGGCGGCTCCGGAGTCAGGGGCTTCTGGCGCCGCCGGCACCTTCGACCTCCCCCTTGCGCCCCGCCGCCGGCCGGTGGTTGGTGCGGTGCCCTCAGGTCGGACCGTGTCGGACGGTGCTTCCTCCGACGCCCCGTCGCCCGCGCTCGATGCCGCCCCGCGCCGGGTTCCCTTCGCCTTCTTCGTGACGGCCCGGCTGGTCGCACCCCGCACCGGGGTGCGCGGCGTGAAGATCCAGCCGATCCCGGGAACGGGCTTCCCGCCGATCAGCCGGCCCTCTTCGAAGAGCCACGGTCGCTCGGCGTGGAACTCCTGGAAGGAGTCGTTCGACAGCACCAACGCCCCCGCCTTCTCGGCGACGCGGAGGATGAATGCGTCGCCACGGCCGATGGCGCCGGCCGGCGGCGTCACCATCTCGCCATGGGCCACCGCCTCCTCGAAGGCCGGCACCTCGGACGCATCGATGCGGTGGCCGAACGTGGCGTCCACCACCACCGTCACGTCGGAGGTCCGGAACCCCCGGAACTCCTCCAGGAAGGCGCGGATGGCCTCATCGAGCTGGGCCAGGCTCGGCGTCGCCCGACCCTCGGTGGCAATGTTCGAGCCGTCGACGACGACGCGGCGGTGGGTGGCAGGTTCGGGTGTCATGGTCGATTCACTGGAGGGAGGGGAGGGACGGCGTCCTCCGGCGAAGAAGATGGAGCGCCACCGGCCCACGAGCGCCGGTCCCCGAAGGGACCCGACGGGGAGAGCCTAGCCACAGGCCTGGTGCTCCAGGATCGCCACGGCCCCCGACGCGCTTTTCGCCGACGTGCAGTGCCCGGCCAGGGCAGCCCGGACCTCCCGCTGGTCGGGCTCGACCGCCAGGGATTCGAGGTAGTAATGCCGCGATGCTGCGACGTCACCGCGATGGCCGTCCAAAAAGCCCATCAGGTTCAACGCCTCCGGGCTCCACGGCTCGTAGTGCAGGGCGGTACGGTCGGCCGCAACGGCCGCAACGTACTCCTTCGCCCCGATGTCGAACGCGGCGAGCGTCGCCCACGACCCTCCGTTGGTGGGATCGCGTTCGGCGGCTACCCGACCCCACGCCACCGCCTGGCGGGCTTCGGCCGCGTCGCCGCCGAACGAGAGGAATTGATGGATGGTGGCGAGCAGGCGGGCCGGCTGGGGCCACGCCGCCAGCACCGTCTCGGCGTGGTGAGCCGTGACGAGGGCAGCGTGATCGTTGCTCACCGACGACTGGGACACCGCCGTGGTGTAGAGGACGTCCCCGGTGACGAACGTGCCGGCCAGGAGGATGCCGACCGCTCCGCACAGTGCCAGCGCCACCCGGTAGGGGCGCCGCCACCGCTCGCCGGCCTCCCTGGCAGCCGCAACTCCCGGGAGGGACGCCCCGTCCCGGCGGGGGACCACCCGCGCCGCGCCGAGCGCGAGGAAGGCGAGCGGTGTCGTCACGACGTTCAACGGCTCGGCCAGCTGGAACACGAGGATCACGGCGAAGAAGAGGGCCAGCCGGCCCGACCGCCGGTAGGCGGCGAGGAGGATCCATCCGACCACGAGGACGAGGCCGACCACGCCGGTCATGGTGGCCACGTCCACGAAGAAGTTGTGGGCGTCGTTGTAGAGCACGTTCGGCTGGGGCTTGAAGAACGAGAGCGGGAGCAGCCGGTTGGTGGCGCCCAGGAACTGGTCGGGTCCGTACCCGAAGAAGGGCCGTCGCTCGAGAGCCTGGAGTCCCACCCGCCACAGCTCGAGCCGATCCCCGAAGGTCTCGGTCGCCTGGGAGCTGGCCGCGTGGGCGACGACGCCGAGTCCACCGACGGCCGAAGCCAGCAACGACCCCACGGCGATGCCGGCCGTCGCCGGCACGGCGTAGAGCAGGGATGCCTTCAGGTGCCCACGCCGGTAGCCGACCACCACCTCGATGCCGAGCACGGCCACCGCCAGCAGCGCCGGGAGGCGCTCGCCGTCGACGCCCAGGGCGACCACGACGATGGCGGTGGGGAACACCCAGCGTCGGGGATCGGCACGGACACGATCGCCGAGGAGCGCGACGGCAGCCGCCAGGAGCGCACCCAGGAAGACCGGGTTCCCCAGCACGCCGGTCGGTTGGTCCCCGTAGCTCGGGAGCGTGCTCTGCAGGCCGACGAACTGCTGGACGAGGGCGATCACGCCGTTCACCACCGCCGCCCCGATGAGCGCCGTCTCCAGCAGGGGGCGGCCCCGATCGGTGACGAGGGAGCCGAGTGCCCAGACGCCCGCCAGCACGGCGAAGAAGGCCAGTCCCGTCCACTGGTTGTAGTTCCCGACGAGGGAGAGCACCGGCCGCGCCGAGCCCAGGGTCGCCACCCCGGCCGCGGCCGCGAAGGCCAGGGCGAGGCGGGAGGCCCAGACGAGATCGGGTGCCAGGCGGGAGGGGCGGAGCGCCGTGCGCACCAGCACCACCAGACCGAAGGAGCCGAGCACGACGCCCATGGCTGCCTCGATCGTCCACGGGCTGCTCGTCACCGTGGGCAGGTCGAGCACGGCAAGCAGGAACGCCCCGAAGGCGATGGCGATGCTCGTCCGGTCGGCGGTGGTTGCCGCCCCAGCGCCAGCAGTGCCCGACGGGTTGTCCACACCTTCCACGGGACAGCAGGCTACTCAGGCTGGGCCCGCCCCCCGGGACATGCAGCCCACAGCCCGGATCAGCCTACAGCCCGGGAGAGCACGTCTTCCTGCTCGAGGTGGTGGAGAGCGGCACTGCCCGACGCCGGACTGGCCGCCTCCGCCCGGGAGACGTGGGTGAGCGCATAGCGCTCGCGGGCCATACGGTGCAGCCGCCCGTGGACGAAGTTCCAGGCGCCCATGTTCTCCGGCTCCTCCTGGAGCCATACCAGCTCCGCGGCGTTCGGGTAGGCGTCGAGCACGGCTGCGATGCGGGCCTCGGGCCACGGGTAGAGCTGCTCCACCCGGACGATGACCGTGCCGACCCCGTCGGGCCCCAGCGCGTCGCGTCGGGCCAGGGCGTCGTAGGCGACCTTCCCGGTGCACAGCACCACGCGGCGGACCGCTCCGGGCTCGAAGTCCTCGGTGGCGGCCACCGGATCGTCGAGCACCTCTTCGAAGGAACCGCCCGTGAACGCCTGGATGGGCGAGCGGGCCTGCCGGGCCCGCAGCAGCGACTTCGGGGTGAACACCACAAGCGGTTTGCGGACGGGGCTGTAGACCTGGGCACGGAGCAGGTGGAAGTACTGGGCCGCCGTCGTCGGGTCCACCACCCGGAGGTTGCCACGGGCACAGAGGGTCAAGAACCGCTCGATCCGCGCCGAGGAGTGCTCCGGCCCCTGGCCTTCGTAGCCGTGCGGGAGCAGGAGGACCAGCCCGGAGCGCTGGCCCCACTTGTCCTCCGCCGCCACCAGGAAGTTGTCCACGATGATCTCGGCGCCGTTCCAGAAGTCGCCGAACTGGGCTTCCCACGCCACCAGGTCGGACGGCGCCTCTACCGAGTAGCCGTACTCGAACCCGACACAGGCGTACTCGGAGAGCAGCGAGTCGCGCACGGTGAACCGTCCCACCGGACCCGACGACCCCGGACCACCCAGGGAGGCCAGCTCGGCCAGCGGCACGTGCTCGCTGCCCGTCGCGTGGTCGACGAGGACGGCATGCCGGTGAGAGAACGTCCCGCGCCGGGTGTCCTGCCCGGTCAGCCGCACGTTGACCCCCTCCAGCAGCAGGGTGCCCACGGCCAGTGCCTCACCGAGAGCCCAGTCCACCTCGCCGTCGGCGAAGACCTTGTCCCGCTGCTCGAACTGGCGTGCCAGCTTCGGATGCAACGTGAAGCCGTCGGGCACCGACCGCACCACCTGGGCCAGGTGGCTGAGTACCGGCGACTCCACACCGGTCTCGACCCGCGGCAGGGCGAGATCCGGCACGACGTAGGCGGGAAGCACCGGAGGGGTTCCCGACGCCGACGCCGTGGCGGCCCGGGTCTCGTCCAGCGCCGCCTGGAGCCGGGCCGAGAAGTCGTCGAGCGCCCGCTCGGCCTCCTCCAGCGTCAGGTCACCCCGGCGCACGAGCGACTCGGTGTAGATCTTGCGCACCGACCGCTTCGCCTCTATGAGGGCGTACATGATCGGCTGGGTGTAGCTGGGATCGTCCCCCTCGTTGTGCCCGTGGCGCCGGTAGCACACCATGTCGATGACGACGTCTTTGTGGAACGCCTGGCGGAACCCGAAGGCCAGGCGGGCCGCCCGGACGCAGGCCTCGGGGTCGTCCCCGTTCACGTGGAAGATCGGTGCCTGGACCATCTTCGCCACGTCGGTCGGGTACACCGACGTCCGGGCCGCTATCGGTGCGGTGGTGAAGCCGAGCTGGTTGTTGATGACGATGTGCACGGTGCCGCCTGTCCGGTACCCGGCCAGACCGGAGAGGTTGAGGGTCTCGGCCACTACGCCCTGCCCGGCGAAGGCGGCATCCCCGTGCAACAGGATGGGAAGGATCGGGAACGGATCCCCCGTGCCCTCCTCCAGGGCACCGCCCGACCCACGCTCGCCGCCGAGCGCGTCCTGCTTGGCTCGCGCCATGCCCACCACCACCGGGTCGACGGCCTCCAGGTGGGAAGGGTTCGACGCCATCGCCACCGGGATCGGAACACCCGAGCGGCCGGTGAAGACGCCGGAGGCGCCCTTGTGGTACTTCACGTCGCCCGATCCCTGTACCGAGTCCGGATCGAGGTTGCCCTCGAACTCCTCGAAGATCTCGCCGTAGGACTTCCCCACGATGTTGGCGAGCACGTTGAGGCGACCCCGGTGGGACATCCCCATGACTGCCTCGGCCAGGCCCGCGGTCGCCGCCTCGTCGAGGACGGTGTCGAGCAGGACGATGGCGGACTCCGCGCCCTCCAGGCCGAACCGCTTCTGTCCCACGTAGCGCGAGTGCAAGAACCGCTCGAACACCTCGGCGGCGTTGAGGCGATCGAGCACGTGGCGCTGCTCCTCGGACGAGAGCCCGCCCGAGACCCCTTCCACGTGCTGCTGGATCCACCGCTTCTGGTCGGGATCCTGGATGTGCATGTACTCCACACCGAGCGTCCGGCAGTAGGCCTCGCGCAGGATGTCGAGAATCTCGTCGAGGGTGGCGACATCCCGGCCGGCGAGCCCGTCGGCCACGAACTGCCGGGGCCCGTCCCAGATGGTGAGCCCGTAGTGCGAAGGGTCGAGCTCGGGGAAGACCGCCGGTGGCTCGGCGTCGAGCGGGTCCAGGTGGGCGATCAGGTGGCCACGGACCCGGTACATGTTGATCATCCCCTGGACGTGGACCTGCTTGGCCAGCCGCTGCTCCGTCCCGGTCAGCCCGTCGTCGGGCGCGTGCTGGTCGCGCTCCCACCGGACAGGCTCGTAGGGCACCTCCATCGACTCGAAGATGGACTGGTAGAACCCGTGGCCGCCGGTCAGGCACTCCGCCGCGTAGGCCAGGAAGAGCCCGGACTCCGCCCCCTGGATGATCCGGTGGTCGTAGGTGGAGGTCAGCGTGACGGTCTTGCCCACCCCGAGCTCGGCGAGGGCGCGGGGATCGGCCGACTCGAAGCCGGGCGGGTAGGCCAGCGACCCCACGCCGACGATGACCCCCTGGCCGGGCAGGAGCCTGGGGACCGACTGGACGGTGCCGAGGGTGCCGGGGTTCGTGAGGGTGACCGTCGTGCCCGAGAAGTCGTCGGGAGCGACCTTCCCCGAGTGGACCTTGCGGACCAGCTCCTCGTAGGCGCCGACGAACGCCCGGAAGTCCAGCGTGTCGGCGTCCCGGATGCACGGGACGAGCAGCGTCCTGGCGCCTCCCGCCTTCTCCACGTCGACGGCCAGGCCAAGACCGACGTGCTCGTGCCGGACGACGCCGGGCGTGCCCTTCCCGTCCGCGTCCTCGACGTAGGCCGAGTTCATCGTCGGGTAGGCGGTGAGCGCCCGCACCACCGCGTACCCGATCAGGTGGGTGAAGCTCACCTTCCCGCCCATCACCCGGGCCAGCTGGGCGTTGAGCACGGCCCGGTTCACCTCCAGCAGCTTCGCCGGGACCGTCCGGACGCTGGTGGCCGTCGGCATCCCGAGCGACGCCTCCATGTTGGACGCGATCCGGCCCGCGGCTCCCCGGAGGGGGATGGCCCCGGGCACCGGCTCCCCGCGCCCGACCATCGGCGCCGGAGCCGCCGCCGGTGCGCCCTGCGGCGCCGGGCGGGCGACGACAGTCGTGGCGCCTCCCGGCCCCGGCATGACCGAGACGGCGGGGCCCGACGCCACCGGCCGGTAGTCGGCGAAGAACTCCCGCCACGACTCTCCGACCGACGACGGATCGGCGCAGAACCGGTCGTACATGTCCTCGACCAGCCAGGCGTTCGGTCCGAACGCCCCGGTGCCGGCCACCCCACGGCCCGGGTCGTCGCCCTCCGGCCCGTCGTCGCTGACCTTCCCGGTGCCGTTCGTCGAGTCCATGCCTCCGATCCTACCGGCCTCCCCCGGGGCGGAGCACGCCGGATCGCGCCCCGGTGCTGGTCGATTAGCGTGCTGGCGGTGGGATCGCCAGTCGCCGCCGTCACTCCTGCGCCCACGGGCACTCCTGTCACCGCCACCACCGCCACCACCGCCACCACCGCCGCCACCATCACCGTGAGCTTCCGCTTCGAGGCCGCCCACCACCTGGCGTGGCACCCCGGGAAATGCCGGAACGCCCACGGGCACTCCTACCGGCTCGAGGTGAGCGTGGAGGGGCCCCTGGACGAGCACGGCGTGGTGGCGGACTTCGACGCCGTGAAGGCGGCCGTGGACGAAGCAGTCGTCGCCCGGTGGGACCACCGGGACCTGAACGACCTGTTCGACAACCCGACCGCCGAGCTCCTCGCCCACGACGCCTGGGAGCGGCTCACCGGCGCAGGTCTCCACCTCTCGGCCCTCCGTCTGTGGGAGACGGCCGACGCGTCGGTGGAGCTGCGCCGGGTCGGCCCGACCGCCGGCCCTTCCGGCGCCTGAGCATGGGCGGTCAGCTCGTCATCCTGTCGGGCGGTCTGGACTCGACGGTGTGCCTGGCCCTCGCCGCCGAGCGGTGCTCGACCCCGGGCGATCCGGCACCGGGCGATCCGGCACCGGCGGCCGCGCCACCGCGTGACCGGACGGCATCGGCATCATCGTCGGCGCCGTTGGCCGCCGTGACCTTCGACTACGGGCAGCGCCACCGGATCGAGATCGCCCGAGCACAGCTCGTCGCCCGCCACTACGGCGCCGCCCACGTGATCGTGGCCCTGGACACGTCGGCGTGGGGAGGATCCGCACTCACCGATCCGACCATCCCCGTGCCCCATGCCGGGAGCACAGCCGGCCCGGGCATCCCCGTGACCTACGTCCCGGCCCGCAACACCATCTTCCTCGCCGTGGCACTCGGGATCGCCGAGGCCAGGGGGCTCGACGCCGTGTGGATCGGCGTCAACGCCGTGGACTACTCGGGCTACCCCGACTGCCGGCCCGAGTTCGTCGAGGCGATGCGCCGGGTGGCGCGCACCGGACAGCGCCGGGGGGTCGAAGGGGATCCGATCGCCATCGAGACCCCGCTGATCGCCGCGTCGAAGGCCGACATCGTCCGGCTCGGCGGCGAGCACGGAGCGCCGCTCCACCTCACGTGGTCCTGCTACGAGGGCGGTCCGGCACCGTGCGGGACGTGCGACGCCTGCATCCTGCGACGCCGGGGGTTCGAGGAAGCCGGCGTGCCCGACCCCGCCGCCGACGGTCTCCCCTGAGCGTGCCCGTCTCGACCTCCACCCTTGGCGAACCCGGCTCCGGCGAGACGGCACCGTCCATCGACCGGACGCCTGCGGCAGGGGTCGAGACCGGGATCTACGTCTGCGAGGTGTTCTCCGCCATCCAGGGCGAGGCGATGCTGGTCGGCGAGCGCCAGGTCTTCGTCCGCCTCGCCGGGTGCAACATCCGGTGCGCCTACTGCGACCAGCCCGAGGCGCTCGAGCGCCAGCCCGGCCCCTGCATGCTGGAGCGACGTCCGGGCCGGCGGGACTGGGAGGTCCTGGCCAGCCCCGTGCCCGTCGCCACCGTCGTCGACGCCGTCGACATCCTGTGGCGGGCACTCCCCCACCACTCGGCGAGCCTCACCGGCGGCGAGCCGCTCATGCAGATGGGTCGGACGGTCGAGCTGGCCGCCGCCCTCCACGCCCGGTCGATCCCGGTCATGGCCGAGACCAACGGCACGCTGGTCGGCGCACTCGAACGGCTGGCCCCGTTCCTCTCCTTCGTGAGCATGGACGTGAAGCTCCCCAGCGTCGACGATGCCGGGGTGGCACTGGCGACACAGCGGGCTTTCCTCGACACCGCATTGGCGGCCGGGGTGGCGACGTGGGTGAAGATCGTGGTGGGCCCGGTGACCGATCCCTCCGAGCTGGACGCGGCGGTCGACATGGTGGCCGTGGCGGCATCCCGGCAGCCCGGCTCCCCGCCTCCGGTGGTCTTCCTCCAGCCGGTCACCCCGTTCGCCGCCGTGACGACTGCGCCAAGCCCGGGCCAGGTGCTCGGATTCCAGGAGCGCGCCCTGCGCCGCTACCGCCGGGTCCGGGTCGTGCCCCAGACCCACAAGGCGATCGGCCAGCGATGAACGGGATCGGACGGAGCCGGTGGGCCTCGGCGCGCCGCGCCTAACGGCCGGCCCGCCCTGCAGCCCCTCAGCAGGAGACCAGGTCGATCCCAGGATCGAGGCGCCGGAGATCGGGGCCGTCGCTGGTCACGGTCACTCCGTTGACGCTCCGGGCCACGAGCACGACAGACGCGTCGACGATGTCAGCGGTTGCCGTGGCTGCACAGAGTTGTCCCGCCGCTCGAGCCGCGTCCGCGTCCAACGCGTGGACCACGACACCGTCCGACGTCGCGACGCGAGCAAGTCGGACCTGGCGCGCGGGGTTCCGCCATGCCTGGGCCAACGCCCCAGCCGGCACGTGGACCTCATCGGCCAGCTCCAACAGCCGGATCACCCGCCTGTCGGCACGGTCCACCGCGATCAGCGCGCCGGCGTCGAGGACTACAGGCCGAGGACGCTTCGCGCCCATGCCGTCTCCTCGTCGGTCGCCGGGCCCAGCTCCTGGCGAATGTCCGTGAGGACGGCGGCAAGGCGTTCACTCCGAGCCCGCTCGTGCATCGCCGCCGCCACCCATGCGCTCACCGATGGGGCCCGCCCGGCGGCAACCGCACTCTCGGCGGCTGCCACTGCGTCCTCGTCGACGGTCACCGTCACCCGTGCTCGCACAAGAAGAGCATACCAATGCAGCAGATCATGTGCATGGTGGGTCGAGCTGTCGGGGCACTGACCGACCGGCGACGACCCACGCCGCTAGCACGAGCACGAGCACGAGCACGAGGGTGTGGCTCGACACATCGGACCACACCCTCGTCCCCGCTCGTCTCTACTCGTCTGGTCAGGCGCCGGCCACCGGGGTCGTGACCCAGGCGGCCCCCGCCTACTTCGCCTTCTTCAGCTTCGGAGCCGGAGCCTGCCCGTTCACGATCTTCTTGAAGGTGGCACCGGCACTGACCTTCGGCGCCTTGGACGCCTTGATCTTGATGGCGTCGCCGGTCTGGGGGTTCCGACCCGTCCGGGCCGGACGCAGCGCGCGCTCGAAGCTCAAGAACCCGGTGAGGACGACTTTCTCACCCTTGGCGACGTTGGCTACCACGACGTCTTCGAGACCGCTCAGCACGGCCGCTACGTCCTTCGCCGTCGAGCCGGTATGCGCAGCGACGGCAGCGATGAGGTCGGTTTTCGTAAGGGACACAGTTTCTCCTTGGTCTGCGGAGCCCCCACAATGCCCGATCCGGAGCACCAATGCGTGGATCTCCGGGGGCAACACCCGCGATGTCACGCTCGGGTCACGCTCGGGTCACGGCCGGGAACACCGGTAGCGGTCGCGAGCGACCCGTCCGGGCGTGGGAACGGGCGTGGGAACGGGCGTGGGACGGGGCGTGGGACGGGGCGTGGGTCCGGGCGTGGGCGCAGATGGCGACCTCCCCCTCCGGGCTGGCAGGCTGGGGCGTCATGGACCGTCCTTCCGGCCTCGCCGTCACCACCGAACGCCCGCCCGGCGCCACCGACGCGACGCCGCTCGTCGTGCTGGTCCACGGCTCGCTCGACCGCTCGACCAGCTTCGCCCGAGTCATGCGACGCCTCACCGACCTGGTTGTCGTCACCTACGACCGGCGCGGCTACCACCGTTCCCGGGAGGCGCTCCCGCTCAACACGACGCTCGACGGGCACGTGGACGATCTCCTCTCCGTCATCGACGGCCGGCCCGCCGTGGTGATCGGTCACAGCTACGGCGGCGACGTCGCCCTGGCTGCCGCCGAGCGATGCGGACCGGACGGCGCCGTCACGTCGGTGGCGGCGTTCGAACCCCCGGTCCCGTGGCTCGACCTGTGGGCCACCAGGGGAGCGTCCTCCAGCCCACCGGGCCTCGGCGACGATCCGGCGCTGGCGGCGGAGCGCTTCTTCCGCCGGATCGTCGGCGACGACGGCTGGGAGCACCTCCCCGAACGGGCCAAGCAGGAGCGTCGAGCCGACGGGGCGGCCCTGGTGACCGAGCTGGCAGCCATCCGGAGGGGACCTCCCCCCTTCGACGTGTCGGCACTCGGCGTCCCCGTCCTCTACGGCCGGGGCGAGCGGTCCCTCCCCCACCAGCGGGGAGGCGCCACCTGGTTGGCCGAGCACACGCCCGGGGCGGAGATCGTCGAGATCGCCGGCGCCACCCACGGTGCCCACCTCACCCATCCCGATGCCTTCGCCGACTTCGTGCGCCTGGCGGTGCGGCGCGGGGCACGCCGCGGGCTCCCGGCACGAGCGCCATCGTGAACGTCCTCGTCACCGGTGGCCACGGTCTGATCGGCACCGCGCTGGTCGCCAGTCTGGTCGGAGACGGGCACCGCGTCGTCCGGCTGGTCCGCGCACCTGATCCCTCCGGTCCGCCTCCGCCTCCGTCCGCCACCGCGCCACCCGCCGCCACGGTGGACGTGCGCTGGGATCCCGTCCACGGCACGATCGACAGGGAGACCCTGGCGCGGGCGACCCCCGTCGACGGCGTCGTCCACCTGGCCGGAGCCGGCATCGGCGACCGGCGGTGGAACCCGGCCCGGAAGGCCGAGATCCTCTCCAGCCGCACGGCCTCGACGGCACTCCTTGCCGCCACAGTCGCCGGCCTCGACCCCCGGCCGGGCGTGCTCGTCTCCGGCTCGGCAATCGGCTACTACGGGGACCGGGGCGACGAGATCCTCACCGAGGGAGCGCGGCGTGGTGCCGGCTTCCTCGCCGACGTGTGCGAGGCTTGGGAGCGGTCTGCCGCACCCGCCGCCGACGCCGGCATCCGCACCGTGCTGCTGCGCACCGGTATCGTGCTGGCCGCCGGTGGTGGCGTGCTGGCCAAACAGCTCCCGGTGCTCCGGTTGGGGCTGGGCGGGCCGATCGGGTCCGGCCGCCAGTACCAGAGCTGGATCTCCCTGACCGATGAGGTGGGCGCCATCCGCTACGCGCTGGACACCCCGGCCATCTCCGGACCACTCAACGCCACGGCACCGGAACCGGCCACCAACGCCGCGCTCACGGCGGCCCTCGGCCGCCACCTCCACCGGCCGGCCCGCCTCCCGTTGCCCGCCCCGGCCCTGCGACTGGCGTTGGGGACCGAGATGGCGTCCGAGCTGGTCCTGGCGAGCCAGCGGGTGGTCCCCCAGGTGCTCCAGGACCATGGCTACACGTTCACCCATCCCACCCTGGACGCGGCGATCGCCTCGGTCCTGGGCCGCTGACGGAGCGTCAGGGAACCCGCTCGGGCGACGTGTCCACCGGCTCCCGGCGTCGCCGGCTGGGCTGGCGGACCAGGGCGTCGCTCGTCCCGGTCTCGTCCTTCGCCCCGGCGACCAACGGCGACTGGGAGAGGAGGAAGACGCCGCCCAGCATGACCACCAGCGCCACCGCCTCCAGCGGGGCGAGCCACCCGGCCGCATGCAGGTGGTCGCCGAACAACCAGATCCCGATCACGACGCTGGTCACCGGGTCGACCATGGTGAGTGTCGACTGCGAGGCGGTGATCGGGCCGGCATGGTAGGCGTTCTGGGCCAGGAACAGCCCGACGAGGCCGGTCCCGATCAGTGTGTAGGGCTCCCAGTTCCCAAAGAGGTGCTCCCACCCGTGCGTGACCAGCGTGGCGGACACCTTCGTCAGCGCCGCGCTGAGTGCGAAGAGCACCGACGCTGCCGTCCCGTACATGGCGCCGCGGAACCAGCGAGGGCCGAACTGGGCCAGAGCGACCCCCACCACCACGACACCGACAACGACGGCGAACACGACCAACCAGTCGTCGAAGCGGGGGACGATGTCGCCGCCCCCAGGGCGGGCCAGGAGCAGGAACGCGGACAGGCCCGCGATCGTGGCCGGCACGCCGACCCAGTCGCGCCATGTGAGGTGGTAGCGGAACCATACC
>DAHXOA010000016.1 GCA_027365145.1 Acidimicrobiaceae bacterium
ACCTGTCGCTCCCTGCCAACCTCACCAACCTCGGTACCGCCCTGGCGACGAGCCAGGAGCTCTTCGGGGCGGTGAACGCCGTGGCGGTGCCCGGGCCGGCACGGGCCCTCACCACAGGGGGATCGACCACGCCGAACCAGCTGTCGCTCCGGGTCAGGCTGCTGCTCCCGCCGGAGCTGTCACCGACGGCATCCACATACGCTGCCCCCCGGACCGTGCCGCCCATCCGCCCCGGTGCCGCCTGCGACACGGAGTTCGGAAACGGGGTAGGGGCCGCGACGCAACCGGGGTTCCGGCCCGCCGTGACCGGCGATCCCGTGGACGGGCCAACGGCGGCCGACGCCCAGGTCCGGGGCTCGGGCACCCCTGTCGCCGATCCTCCTCCCACCACGACGGCATCGGACCGGCACGCCGGTCCGGGACCGAGCGGCGGTCCTGTTCTTCCGGCGATAGGGGTGGCCGCCATCGCCCTGCCGGGGCCGGTGCGCCGGAAGTGGCGGGCACGGCGCCCGTGGTCACGGCAGGGATCGCGACCGTGACCGTCGCCGGCGGCCAACACGAAAAGTGCCGGAGGCACCGATGGGCAACACCGACAGCGACACCGACAGTAGCGGCCAACACGAAAAGTGCCGGAGGCACCGATGGGCAACACCGACAGCGACACCGACAGTAAAGGAGCAACGGGGATGAGCACGAAGAGCCAGCACTCGGCGGGCAGGGGCGTGGCGACGGTGGACCGCGAGACGGGATCGGTGACCCGGCGAACCGCCGCATCGACCCCCGGTGGCGGCTCCGGGCCACACCTTGCGACCGAGCCGTCGGGAGACGACCGGGCCGTCGATGCTCGGGAGACGCGGAAAGCCGGCCGGCGGGCGGCGGCCAGCAACACAGACGGCACCGGGGAGGCGGCGGGCGGGTGGCGGCGCGCACCGCTGCTCGGCACCCGCTGGGGCCGTCGCGCGCTGTCCGTCGTCGCAGCGCTCGGGATCGCCGGAACCATCGGCTTCGGTCACGCCTGGGCCAACCAGCGAAGCACGCTGAGCCGGGAGACCGCGGCGCGGAACACGGCGCAGGACTTCCTCCTGGCGCTCACCAACTTCACCTCGAAGAACGTGGACGCGCAGTTCAACGAGGTCCAGAGCTTCGCCACCGGACCATTCGAGTCCCAGTCGAACCAGTTCTTCGGGTCCTCGATCCGTCAGCAGCTCGAGGCGGCGCTCGCCTCCTCCCGGGGACAGATCCGGAACCTCTACGTCCAGTCGGTGAGCGGCAGCGCCGCCAGCGTCTACGGAGTGGTCGACCAGACCTACGTGAACAACAAGATGAGCTCACCGGCAGCCGACGTGCTCCGGGTCGTGGTGGACCTGACCGACACGTCGTCGGGCTGGAAGATCTCGGCCGTCACGGTGCTGAACGATCCCTCGTCGAGCACGGCCCCGGCATCGGGGGCCTCGTCGAGCACGGCCCCGGCATCGGGGGCCCCGTCGAGCACGGCCGGATGAGCGGGTGGCGGATAAGCAGGTGGCGGACCGATCGGATCCGTCAGACCCGAGGCGGGTCGCCGCGGGATCGGCGTCCGGAACTTTTTTCCCGATCCGACCGTAGGTTTCACCACTCCGGCCCGTTCCCTCTCCAGAACCGAGGCACCGAACGGCGGTGTTACGGATACCAAGGGAGGTAGAGCATGAAGTCATGGAAGGCGGTCTGTCTCGCCAGCGGGGCGGCCGGTGCGGTCGGCATTGCTCTGGTTGCAGGAGGCGCCCTGCCGAGCGGGGCGAGCACCGGATCGATGAGCCCGACCGCACTCACAAGCATGTCGTCGTTACCGAGCCTGCCAGGGCTACCGGACGCCTCGTCACTACCGAAGCTCCCGTCGGCTCCTTCGCTGCCCAGCCCGACCAGCCTGGCCGGGACGAAGTGCTTCTCCACGCCGGCGCCACCAGCGCTGCCGTTGCCCGGGTCCGCGTCCGGTGGCGGCACGATGAGCTTCTCCGGCAACGGGGGATCGGTCACGGTCTCCAGCACGAAGGGCGTCACCATCTGC
>DAHXOA010000059.1 GCA_027365145.1 Acidimicrobiaceae bacterium
GCCCGTGCTCGTCGGACCAGTACCGCCGCTACGGCGGCAACACGTCGTGCGTGCTGGTCGAGGTGGGCGGCGAACCGCCGCTCATCCTCGACCTGGGGACGGGACTGCGCGCCCTCGGTGATGCTCTCGAGCGGCCGTTGCGCGCGGCCGGGCTGCCCCTGGTGGCCACCGCGCTGTTGTCGCACCTGCACTACGACCACATCCTCGGGCTTCCGTTCTTCGCCCCCCTGAGGGTCCCCGGCGCGGTGCTCGACATCTACGGACCTGCCCAGGAGGAGGGAACCCTCCGGGACGTGCTGGCGGGAGCGGTGCAGCCCCCCTTCTTCCCCATCCACATGGGTGAGTTCCGGGGTGACCTGCGCTTCCACGACCTGGCCGCCGACGACCCCGGCAACCTCGAGCTCGGTTCGATCAGGGTCGAGGTGCGCTCGATCCCCCACCGCGGTCACACGCTCGGGTTCCGGGTGGAGGCGGAGGGACGGTCGGTGGCGTACCTCCCCGACCACCAGGCGCCGCTCGACCGCCGTGCCGTCGACCCCGGCGTCCTCGAGCTCTGTGACGGGGCCGACCTGGTCGTCCACGACGCGCAGTACACCGACGACGAGTTCGTGACCATGTCCGACTGGGGGCACTCCACGGTGGCCTACGCGGTGCACGTGGCGTCCGAGGCGGGGGCCAAGCGGCTGGCGCTCTTCCACCACGACCCGTCACACTCGGACAAGGAGATCGACCGGATGCTGGTCCGGGCTCGCCGCCTGGCTTCCTCCCGGCGCCTCGAGGTCACCGCCGCGTCGGAGCGCACGGCTGTCGACCTGGGGAGGAACTGAGCGGTGGTCGACGTCGGTGGGTTCAAAGAGGTGATGGGCCGTTTCGCCAGTGGAGTGACGATCGTCGCCGCGGTGGAAGGAGGCGGGCCGGTGGGCTTCACTTGCCAGAGCTTCGTGTCCCTCTCGCTCGATCCCCCACTGGTCGGGTTGGCTCCGGCCAAGTCGTCGACCAGCTGGCCCCGCATCGCCCGGGCGGGATCGTTCTGCGTCAACGTGCTCGCCGACCACCAACAGGACCTGTGCCGCCGCTTTGCCATCTCAGGAGCGGACAAGTTTGCCGGAGTGCCCTGGCACCCCGCGGCCGTCGGAGGAGCGCCGGTCATCGAAGGATGTCTGGCGTGGGTCTCGTGCCGGCTCGAGCTGGTGCACGACGCCGGCGATCACGAGCTTGTCATCGGCCGGGTGCTCGATCTCGGGCGGGGCGACGGGCGCCCGTTACTGTTCTACCGAGGGGAGTTCGCCACGATGGCGGGCAGCCCCATCGAGCCAGAAGGGATCCAACGTGCCCAAGATCGAGCAGTCGACCGTCATCGCTGACGTCGTGGTGGTCGAACCGGACCGCCACGGGGACGAGCGGGGTCGCTTCGTCGAGACCTACCGCCGGAGCTGGTTCCCGCTCGGTCGCGAAATGACCCAGGGCAACCGGTCCGAGAAGCAGGCTGGCGCGATCGTTGGTCTGCACTACCACCTGCACCAAGCGGACTACTGGTACGTCCTGCGGGGCACCGCCCGGGTGGTGCTCCACGACCTGCGCCTGGGCTCGCCGACCGACGGTGCGACGCTCACGCTCGATCTCCACGGAGACCACGATCGGGGACTGTTCATCCCGCCCGGGGTCGCTCATGGCTTCGCCTCGTTGACCGACCTGACTCTCTGGTACCTGGTCGACGGCTACTACAACGCCGACGACGAGCTGGGGGTGGCATGGGACGACCCGGCCGTCGACGCCGACTGGGGTCTCGCCGACCCGATCCTCTCCGAGCGGGACCGCACCAACCCGCGCCGCGCCGACCTCGACCCGGCGCTCCGACCACGCGCCACGCTGCGAACTTGAGCAGCCGGCGCACCGTGGAACGGATCGGAAGTGAGCTCCGACGGGGTGCCCTTGCGGCGGCACCCCGGAGCGACGCAGCACCGGTCTCGCTCGGCGCGGCCGGAGACGACGTCCCGGCTGGCCGAGCCCCGGCCAAGCGAGCCCCGGCCAAGCGAGCCCCGGCCCCGGCCAAGCGGGCGCCCCGGGCGTCCAAGTCGACCTCGGCGCGGTCGGTGCCGGGCGGTGCCCCGTCGTCCGCGGCCCGATCCCCGAGCCGGACCAGTCGGAAGCCGAGGGGCAACGGCGGGGCGAAGGACCGCTTGGGACTGCCGGGGACCGGGGTGCTGGTGACCGGCGCCGCGTCGGGGATCGGGCGAGAGACCGCGCTGGCGCTTGCCGAGGTCGGTCGTCCGGTCGCGCTCTGGGATCTCGACGCGGCCGGGGTCGAGGAGACCGCGACGTTGTGCCGTCGGCGGGTAGCCGCTCACGGGTCGGTCGTTGACGTGACCGACTCGGCCGCGGTGTCGGCGGCAGTACCCGAAGCCGCCGCTGCGCTTGGTTCGCTGGGCGGGTTCGTGCACGCCGCCGGGGTCTCGGGGGCGATGTCGGTCGACTTCATCGACGACGCGCTGTGGGATGCGACCTTGAACGTCAACGTCCGGGCCGCGGCGATGATCGCCAAGAACCTGATCGAGCCCTTCCGGGCCGCGGGGCCGGGCTCGGCGGCGGTGCTGATCTCCTCGATCGAGGGGCTCTTCGGCAGTGCGATGCTGACTGCGTACTGCGCGTCCAAAGGCGGCGTGCTCGGGGTGATGCGCTCGCTTGCCCACCGGTACTCGATGGAAGGCTTCCGGGTGAACGCGGTGTGCCCGGGTGCGGTGGTGACGCCGATGTTGAGCCCGGCGTTCGAGCTGCCCGGGTTCCGAGAGCAGCTCGAAGAGCGCACGCCATTGCACCGGATCGCCACCCCGGACGAGATCGCCAGGCCCATCCGGTTCCTCCTCTCGGACGAGGCGTCGTTCATCACCGGCACCACCCTCACCATCGACGGCGGGCTGACGTCGATCACCGCTCTCTGACCGCTCCGGACGGGGTCGGTCCCACACCGGTCGCCGATTCGGGTTGAATGGTCGTGATGGTGATCGCAATTGGTGCCGTGGTCGTGGTTGCGCTTGGCGCCGTCGCGGCCAAGCTCCTGTGGCGGCCGCACGCGGACGAGGTGGACTCGGTCCGGCACTACCAGAACGCGCTGGGCACCATCGAGCACCTGGCCGAGCGGAACCGCAATGCGTCGGTACGGATCCTCGATCGTGGCGACGACGGTGCCGGGACCAGGGCGTCGGGCGTCGGCGCCGCCGTGCCCGCCGCGGCTGCGACGCCGCGCCCGCCGTCGGCCGCTCCCGGCGACCTGCATGTGCCGCCGGTGCCGGTGCGGGGGAACGAGCACTTCCCCGACCCCGACGGCGCGCTGGTGTTCGACGATGCCGCG
Organism: Acidimicrobiaceae bacterium; assembly: GCA_027365145.1. Classification (GTDB taxonomy): domain Bacteria; phylum Actinomycetota; class Acidimicrobiia; order Acidimicrobiales; family RAAP-2; genus JAKADK01. Next base: position 3,350 of record DAHXOA010000059.1, read on the forward strand.
CTCACTGCGCAGGCTCGCCAGGCGGCGACCGAGGAGCGGGGGTCGGGGTTCCGCACCGACCGGGCCCGCAAGCACGCGCTGGCGGCGATGAACCATCGTCGGCGCCGGCTCGCCACCGTGACCACCGTGGTGGTGCTGGTCGTCGCCTTCGGAGCGCTCGCCTACGTCGGCAGCCGCCGATCGAACCATCTCGGAGCGACCGGTTCCTCCGCCTCCACCACTCGACCGACGGCGTCCAAAGGAGGGAGCCACCCGGCTGCCTCCACCGTTCCCGCCCACCACACTGCGCATTCCGGCCACACTGCGCATTCCGGCCACCGGACGACCACGTCCACCACGTCGCCACCGTCGGCGATCGCGGCGACTTCCTCGTCGGCGACCACCGCGGTCTACCCGGTCCAGACCGCTGCGTACCAGGTGACCATCGCCACCTCCGGGCCGTGCTGGGTGGACGCCACCTCGACTGCGACCGGGGCCACCCTGTTCACCGGCACGCTGGCCGCCGGTGCCCAGCAGGTCGTGGCGGCCAATGGCACGATGACCCTGGAACTGGGGGCCCCGACCGCCACCTTGGCCGTCGGGGGGGTTCCTGTGACCTTCCCCTCCCCGATGCACGCCCCCTTCACCGCTACCTTCACCCCGACCCCGGGGGGCACGTCGACGGCCACGTCGGCGCCGGCAGGCTGACACCGGCGGGCCGGCCGGCCGCTACGCCGAAGGGCCGACGGCTGTGTCGGCGAGACCGACCGCGTCGAGGACGAAGGCGATGACGAAGGCTTCGTCGCGCCAGGCGTCGTACCGTCCCGACGGGCCGCCGTGCCCGGCTCCCATCTCGACCTTCAGGAGCGCCCGGTTGGAGGGATTCGCATCCCGGATCCGCGCCACCCACTTGGCCGGTTCCCAGAAGCCGACCCGGGGATCGGAGAGGCCGGCCGTCGCCAGCAGCACCGGGTACCGGATCGCCTCCCCGTCGTCACCGGTGGAACGGACGTTGTCGTAGGGAGAGTACGACTTCATGGTGGCGTAGATCCCGGGGTCGTCGACCGGGTTCCCCCACTCCTCCCACTCGAGCACGGTCAGCGGCAGCGTCGGGTCGGAGATGGTGGTCAGGCAGTCGACGAAGGGGACCTCGGCGACGATGGCCCGGAACAGCTCGGGCGCCAGGTTGGCGACTGCGCCCATCAACAGGCCGCCCGCGCTCCCACCCCGGGCCACCAGGCGATCGGGGGCGGTCCATCCCTCGTCGACCAGGGTGCGGGCGCAGGCGACAAAGTCGGAGAAGGTGTTGGGCTTGTTCAAGAGCTTCCCGTCCTCGTACCAGTGTCGACCCATCTCGCCGCCACCGCGCACGTGGGCGATGGCGAAGACGAACCCCCGGTCGAGCAGGCTGAGCCGCAGTGACGAGAACGTCGGGTCCATCGATGCCTCGTACGAGCCGTAGCCGTAGAGCAGGCACGGGGCGCCGCCCTCGGGCATGGCCGGCGACCGGCCACCGCCGGCCCGTGGTTCCGTCTC
>DAHXOA010000066.1 GCA_027365145.1 Acidimicrobiaceae bacterium
GGCTCCATCCGGTCCGCCGGTGGATGGAGGTTCGAGCACCCCGTCCGAGGGTCGGTCGCGCGAACGGGAGTCATCGGAGGGATCGTCCCCGGCTGAGCACGCGCCCGGCGACAGGGCCGCCCCAGTGGGACACGACGGTGCCGCCGGATCGGGGCCTGACGGTGAGGTCGGCTCAGCGGCGCGCAGCGGCCAGGGGCGTCGGCGCGGCTCGCGGGGCGGTCGTGGCCGAGGTCGTACGGGGACTACCTCGCCAGACGGGGGCACCTCGTCGGAGGGGACCACGCCGCCGGACGGGGGCACTTCGTCGGAGGGGACCGGTGACCGTGAGCCACGGACCATGGCTGCAGACGGGGCTGCACCCGCAGACGGGGCTGCACCTGCAGACGGGGCTGCACCCGCAGACGGGGCTGCACCCGCAGACGGGGTCACTGGCAAGGCGCCGCAGCCGTCGACACCTGCGCTCCGGCGGACGGAGCCGTCCCCACGTCCAACCTCGTCGGTAACGGAACAGACCGGCAGAGCCCCTCGGCCTTCGGCTGCTGTGCCATCCACACAAGGCGCTGCAGAGGGTGCGCTTCACCCGCCGGAAGCAGAGGCCGGTCGCGCTCCCCTGTCATCACCAGTGCGACCGAAGATCGGTGATACCCGACCGGCGCCAGGGGCAGTGCCGGCCGGCGTTCAGCCGGGTCGCGCCGCACCTGTCGGACCGGCGGGGACTGGGGCGAGGACTGCAGCGGGGAGCGGCAGTCGCAACCGCCGACGTGGTGGAGGCCGGGGACGGTCCCGGACGCCGGACGCCGTAGGCGGTCCCCGGGGCACCGCCCTGGTCGACGGTGCCTCCGTCGCGACCGTTGGCGAGGGATCGGCGAGTGGAGCTGGAACGAGTGGTGCCGGGGGTCGCCCCGTGGCGCGCGCTGCCGTGACGAGGAGTGGCGGACGGGAACGGGGCGGGAAGGCGATCGGGCGCTACACCATCTGCGTCCACGTGCGGCCGGAGGTGACCCAGATAGCGTTGCTGGAAGGCCGGACGCTTATCGAGCACTACGTATCGCGCGCCTCTGACGACGCCACCCAGATCGACGGCAATATCTATCGCGGCCGGGTGCAGAACGTGCTTCCGGGGATGGAGGCGGCGTTCGTCGACATCGGGACGCCGAAGAACGCCGTGCTCTACCGGGGCGACGTCCGCTACGACGCCGACGACGTGGAGAGTGGTGGCTCCGGCCAGCCCCGGATCGAGCAGGTCCTCCGACCGGGTCAGACCATCGTCTGCCAGGTGACGAAGAACCCCATCGGGGCGAAGGGGGCACGGTTGACCCAGGAGGTGTCGCTCCCGGGCCGCTTCGTGGTGCTCGTGCCCGACAGCACGACGTACGGGATCTCCAAGCGTCTCGACGACGCCGAGCGCAAGCGGCTTCGGCGGATCGTCGACGCCGTGCGCCCGGAAGGGCACGGCCCTATCGTCCGGACCGCCGCCGCCGGCGCCACCGCCGAGGAGCTGGGTAGGGACGTGGAGCGGCTGCTCGACCAGTGGCGGTCGATCGCCGACGCCTCGACGAAGGGGAACGGGCCGGCGCTCCTCTACAGAGAGCCCGATACCGCGGTCCGGGTGATCCGGGAGGAGCTGAACCGGGAGTACCGGTCGGTGACGATCGACGACCCGGTGCTCTACGAGCAGGTGCGGGAGTACGTCGCCGCGGTCAACCCCGAGCTGGCCGACCGCGTCGAGTTCTACGACACTGCCGAGGAGGTGCTACCGCTCTTCGAACGGTTCCACGTGCACGAACAGCTCCACAAGGCGCTCGACCGCAAGGTGTACCTTCCCTCGGGCGGATCGCTGGTCATCGACCGCACCGAGGCGCTCACGGTGATCGACGTCAACACCGGGAAGAACGTCGGGACGACCAACCTCGAAGAGACGGTGTACCGGAACAACCTCGAGGCTGCAGAGGAGGTCGCGCGCCAGCTCCGATTGCGCGACATCGGCGGCATCATCGTGATCGACTTCATCGACATGGAGATCAGGGAGAACCGGGAGAAGGTGTCGAGCGCCCTGCGCGCCGCTCTGGCCCGGGACAAGACCCGCACCCAGGTCTTCGACATCTCCGAGCTCGGCCTCGTGGAGATGACCCGTAAACGGATCTCGGAGGGGCTGATCGAGTCGCTGTCGACGGTCTGTGACGTCTGCGAAGGGCGCGGAATCGTGTTCGTCGACGCGGAGCTGTAGGATCTGCTCCTTATGTACGCCGTGATCGAAACCGGAGGAAAGCAGGAGCGTGTGGCCGAGGGGCTTCGGCTCCGGGTCGAACGCTTGGGGGTGGACCCCGGCGCAGAAGTGACGTTCGCCCCGGTGCTGGTGGTCGACGGTGACCAGGTGCTCGCCACGCCCGACGCCCTGGCCGGGAGGATCGTCACCGCGACGGTGGTGGGCGAGGAGCTCGGCCCGAAGGTGCGAGGCGCCACGTACAAATCGAAGACCAACCAACGGAAGCACTGGGGCCATCGGCAGCGGTACTCCACGATCGAGATCACGGGGATCTCTTCGTGAACCTGCGCGGCTGACCCCGGGCACGACGGCCACCCGACCGACCCCTCCTGCACGATGCGGCGGGGTCACGCATCGAAAGCATCGACAAAGGAGCAGGAATGTCCAAGACGAAGGGCGGCGGGTCCACCCGTAACGGTCGGGACTCGAACGCGCAGCGCCTCGGGGTGAAGGTCTTCGGCGGAAGCACGGTCCAGGCCGGCGCCATCATCGTGCGCCAGCGTGGGACGAAGTTCCATCCCGGTGTCAACGTCGGCCGGGGGGGAGACGACACGCTCTTCGCACTGGCCGACGGAACGGTCCGATTCGGCCAGCGCAAGGGTCGCAAGCTCGTCGACGTCGTCGACGGCTGACCCAGTACAGGGGAGCACCGTTCTGGTGGGGTCGGTGAAGGTCGTCCCTCCGGATCAGCAGGGAGCCTGTCCGATCAGGGATCGCATCGGGAGAATCCCCGTGAACAGCCGATCGCGCACTGAACAGCCGATCGCGCACTGCTCAGGCGGCTGCCGTAGGCGCGGCTCCTGCAGCGATCAGCTGGTTGCCAGGCGGCTGTGCCGGTGCTTTGCGTAGGCCAGTGAGAGCACGCCGCCGACGGCCAGCAATGCGCCGAGCAGGGTCCACAGCATGGTGCTGGTGTCTCCCGGACGCGTCGGCAGCGCGGCGACCTGTCCGACGGTCGCGGTGTCCCGGACCCGGCCGGTAGCCAGCGGATGATCAGGCATCGGGGAGCTGCCCGGCGTGGTGCCAGCCTGCGACGTCACTCCCGTTGCCGATGACGTTCCCGGCGTGACGGTCGGGTTCGTCGTTTCCGTGCCCACCGCTCGGGATTGGGACCGACCCGATCCGGCCTCGGGGACCGCGGGCGCTGGTGGTTGTCCGGCGCTGGCGGGGTGGCCGGTGGGCGACGTCGCTGTCGTCGAGGTTGTGAACGGGAGCGTCGTCTGGTGTAGCGGGGAGGATGACGCGCCGGTTCCGGCTGTCGATCCCGACGTGACCGCCGCCGACCCGGCGCCTCCCGACGATCCGGTGCCGGTGGGTGCCGTCGACGATCCTGAGCCGGTGCCGGTGGGTGCCGTCGACGATCCAGACGTTCCCGACGTCACGTCGGCGGTGGCCACCCAAGACGACCCGCCACCGCCACCGCCACCGCCGCTCACACCGACGTAACCGGCGCCACCCCCGCTCCCACCGCTGAAACCACCGCCTCCACCGCCTCCGGCGGTGAATCCCGAGGCTGCGATCGCGTTCCGGCCGTCAGGATGCAGGGCCCCGCCGCTCGCCCCCCCGGTGCCGGCTTTACCCCCCGGCATGAGTCCCGTACCGGCTTCGCCGTTCGCTCCCGACCAGCCGCTCCCGCCCCTGCCCGAGGTCTCCGGGCCACCGCCCCCGGCTCCTCCTGCGCCACCAGCGACCCCGACGCCGACGCTGGCCACGGCCCCGCCGCCGCCGCCGCCACCGGCGACGGCCACCCAGTCAGCGGGCAATGTGGAGGTGGAGCAGGTGGATCCCAGGCAGAGGGCCCCCGCTCCGCCACCCCCGCCGGCTCCGGGCCCGGTCTCGCCTCCTCCGGCGAACCCACGGCCGCCAGCCCCGTCCTCTTCCCCGATGCCGCTACTCCCGGCGCAGCCGGTCACGATCGTGAGCTGCTGGCCGGGCGTGACCGGGATCGACACCTGCACCACGGCACCGGCACCGCCCGGCCCACCGCGAGCGCTGCCACCGTCGTAGGCGTTCCCGCCGCTCCCGCCTTCGACCGTCGCGTCGACCACGGTCGCTCCGGCGGGGACGGTGTACGGCACCGGTCGCCCGCAGGTGGACGGGGACGGCGTGGGAACGGTGGGGGGGGCGGTGGCTGCGGAAACCGGACCGGCGGCGGCGACCACCCCGCCGACGGCGATCGCGAGCGCCCCGAAGGCGCGCACCAACAGGAAATGGAACCTTGGCATACAAACTCCCCTCGTATTGCCCCTACGAGTTTGCGGTCAACAGATGGTTAGTTGTACCACGCCGGTACGCCACAGACCACCTGATCGTGGGCGTTCCCGGTGGAAATATCGCCGTAAAACACGGAGAGTGATATAGGCAATCGTCTGTGCGCGCATATGACCGTCGGCCGCCGCGAAGGGGCCATGTGGTGAGCTCCGGTTCAGCCGCGGGCCCGGCGCCGCCGGTACCCGGTGACGGCGACCATCCCCCCGCCCGCAACGACGGCCAGGCCGAGACCGCCAACCGCACCCAACGGCGTCTCGGTGGTCGGTCCGATGGCGAAGGCGAGGCTACTCACCGAGCCGTCCCGGGTCGTCGACGCCCCGGTGGTCACTGCGGTGGCGGCGCTGGTAACCCACGTGGAGCCGCCGCCGCCGCCCCCACCTCCCCCGCAGTCGTGGGTACCGGCGCCGGCTCCGCCGCCGTCGTAGCCCGCCCCACCACCTCCGCTGTCGGTCGCGAACCAGTTTCCCTTCCCAGCCCGGCCATGCGGGTGGAACCCGTTCGCGTTGGTCCCGCCGCCGCCTCCCTTCCCACCGCGGAAGAGGCGGAAGAGG
>DAHXOA010000091.1 GCA_027365145.1 Acidimicrobiaceae bacterium
CCCCCCACCGCCACAGTGGCGACGGGAACGCCCGAGGGCATCTGCACCATGGACAGGAGCGAGTCGAGACCGTCGAGATAGCGCAAGGGAACCGGGACGCCGATCACCGGCAACCGGGTGACGGCGGCCAGCATCCCGGGCAGGTGGGCGGCACCACCGGCCCCGGCGATGATGACCCGCAACCCGCGGCCGGCGGCGTCGGCTCCGTACGCGAGCATGTCGCGAGGCGTCCGGTGGGCGGACACCACCCGCACCTCGTGGGCGATGCCCACCTCGGCAAGGGCGTCGGATGCCGGGCGCATCGTCTCCAGGTCGGAGTCGCTACCCATCACGATCCCGACCCGGACGGCTCTCCCCACCACATCAGTTCCGGAAGCGTGCGGGCCGGTGACGGACAACGACTGCTCGGGTCCGTCCGGCGCGGGTCCAGGCATGAAGGGCACGATAGCGGACCCCCATCTCACGGGAAGCGAGCGGCACGAGAGCCGCCTGGGCTGCCTGCATCCACTCCAGGCATCGGCCGTTGCCTCACGGCTCGGTGAGGATCGCTGCGGCGGTCCGGGCGGTGTCGAGCGCCTCTTCGGTGCTGGCACCGAGCGCCGTCACGTGCCCGACCTTCCTCCCCGGCCGGGAGGCTTTGGCGTAGAGATGGACGTGAGCGCCGGGGACACCCAGCGCCCCGGGAAGTCGCACGGCATAGTCCACGCCCTGCGCTCCGCCGACGAGGTTCACGGTGGCAGCAGCGGGACGGACCAACGTGGTGGGACCGAGCGGCCAGTCGAGCACGGCCCGCAGATGCTGGTGGAACTGGGAGGTCACGCACGCCTCGATCGTGGCGTGCCCCGAGTTGTGAGGACGGAGCGCCAGCTCGTTGAGGAGGAGCCGACCGTCGGCAACCCAGAAGAGCTCGATGGCGCAGATACCGGTGGCGTCGATCCCGGCCACGATGGACTCCGCCAAGCGGGTGGCTTCGCCGGCGACCTCGGCCGGGACGTCGGCGGGCATGACGAGCTCCCGGCACATGCCGTCCTCCTGGCGGGTGCCGACCGGCGGGTAGCTGACGAACTGGCCCGATGGGCGCCGGGCTACCAGGATGGCGAGCTCGGCGGAGATGTCCAGGTGCTCCTCGACCACCCACTCGGGCTCGGCGGTGCCCGGCGAGCCGGGGAGGAGCCGACGAGCGTCGTCCGGACCGGCGAGCACGTGGACACCACGGCCGTCGTACCCCCCGCCTCGAGCCTTCGCCACCACTGGCCAGCCGTGCGTCACGGCGAACGCGGCGATGTCGTCGGCGGTGCCGGCAGGAGCGAACGCCGGCATCGGGACCGGGAGGCGCCCAACGCCGCCGAGCAGGCGGCGAGCGTGCAGCTTGTCCTGGGCGAACGCGAGCGCGCTGGCGTTGGGCTGCAGGACGTGGCCCATGTCTTCGAGCGTCCGAAGGTGGGCCGGGGGAACCAGCTCGTGGTCGAAGGTGAGCACGTCGCCGTGACCGGCCGCGGCGACGAGGTCACCCACGCGATCGTAGGCACCAAGCGAGAGAGCCGCTCCGGCAGTGACCGCCGGGTCGTCGGCCGACGTCGCGAGGACGTGCAGTGCGACGCCATAGTCGACAGCAGCCTGGTAGGTCATCCGGGCCAGCTGCCCGGCACCGATCATCACCACTCGGGCCGGGGGCTGGAATCCCTCTCCCGAGACGCCGGTGCCGGTTGCGGAGGGGGTCACCCGAAGCACCCCGGTCGGCCGGCCCCGGTACCGGGCTGCATGGACATGGACATGGACGCGAACATTGACGTGCCGGTGCCGGCGCCTGGGCACCGCGGGGTCTCCACCGTGACGTCTGCTCCCACGTCGCCGGCCACGGCATCCCGTGCGCTCGCGTGTGACAGGGTCCAGACCACAGCCACCGGACATCTCCTCCTCGGTGCGGGTCCCAGTCCGGATCACGCCGGCCCCGGGCACCACCAGGGCAGCAGATCTTCCAATGGTCGTCTTCGTCGTGCCTACCGCCAGATCGAGCCCCTGCCTGTCAGAGCACCAGCGCGCGACAGGAGTCCGGACACTACCCGCGTCCGGCAGGGTTCGGAAGACCGCTCGACAACAACAGGACGCATACCTGCGATACGCGTGGCGAAGTGACGAGCCACGTGAAGACCCTCTCGCAACGGTCACGTATCCCTACCCGCCACCCCTACGCTGTCCACGTGCCTCTCTCGCCCCTGACGCGCCCCACAGTCCGCTGATGGCCGCGGTCGGCGGGACAGCCCGTCGTGACCTCGTCCTGGCATCGGCATCCCCGGCACGCCTCCGCCTCCTCCGCGACGCCGGCTTCGACCCGGCCGCGGTGGTGAGCGGCGTGGAAGAGGGAGGCGTAGACCTCCCCGACACCGCCGCCCTGGCGCTCGAGTTGGCCGAACGCAAGGCCGCCGCCGTCGCCCGGCCCGGGGGGACCGCCGTGGTGGTGGGTTGCGACTCTCTCCTGGAGCTCGGTGGGCAGCGGTTCGGGAAACCGGCTTCCAACACCGAAGCCCTGGCCTGGCTGCGCGCCATGCGGGGGCGGACAGGAACGCTCCACACCGGGCACTGCGTCATCGACGAGCCTACCGGCCGGCAGGTCTCCGCCGTGGAGGGCACCCTCGTCCGCTTCGCCCACACCACCGACGCCGAACTACAGGCCTACGTGGCCACAGGAGAGGCCACCGCCGTCGCCGGTGCGTTCACCCTCGACGGGCGCTCCGCACCCTTCGTCGACCGGGTCGAGGGCAACCCGAGCAACGTCATCGGGCTGAGCCTGCCGCTGCTGCGCGAGCTTCTCGGTCGCCTGGATGTCTCCGTCATCGATCTCTGGGTCGTGCGCCGTGACTGACGCCGGCGGGACTGGTACCGCAATTGCCGGCGGGGCGCCGGCTGCGACGGCCATCACCGCGACGATTGTTCCCGACCGGCTGGCACCGCTCCCGACCACGTTGCACATCGGCCCCCTCGCCGTCGAGCCACCAGTCGTCCTCGCCCCTATGGCCGGGGTCACCAACAGCGCGTTCCGGCGCCTGTGCCGGTCGTTCGGCGCCGGCCTCTACGTGAGCGAGATGATCACCGCGCGGGCCCTCGTCGAGGACAACGCGAAGACGCTGCGCATGGCGTCGTTCGCTGACGACGAGCCGATCCGGAGTGTCCAGCTCTACGGGGTGGACCCGGCGACCATCGGCGCCGCTACCTGCAAGCTGGTCGGAGAGGTCGGCGTCGACCACATCGACATGAACTTCGGCTGTCCAGCGGCCAAGGTGACTCGCAAGGGCGGCGGGGCAGCGCTGGTCGCCCATCCGGTGCTCCTCGGCCGCATCGTGGAGGCCGCGGTCCGGAGTGCGGGAGCAGTGCCGGTGACCGTCAAGATGCGCCTCGGCGTCGACGACGCCCACCGGTCGTTCATACTGGCGGGCCGGGCCGCCGCCGATGCCGG
>DAHXOA010000100.1 GCA_027365145.1 Acidimicrobiaceae bacterium
GCGGTCCGTCCTGTCCGACGAGACCCCCGTCGAGGACAAGGGGCTGACCACCACCGTGCACTGGCGCCAGCATCCCGAGCTGGCCTCGCTGGTCCGCTCGGCGGTCGCCCGCGAGTGCGACGCGACCGGGCTGGTGGCTCACGATGGCCGCAAAAGCATCGAGCTGCGGCCCCCGCTCCCGGTCGACAAGGGAACGACAGTGGCCGAACTGGTGCAGGGGTGCACGGCTGCCTGTTACCTCGGGGACGACCTGGGGGACCTTCCGGCGTTCGACGCACTGGCCCGGCTGTCGGCGCTCGGGTCACTGGACAGCGTGACCGTGGCGGCGGTGGACGAGGAGAGCCCTGCCGAGGTGCTCAGCGCCGCCGATGTGGTCGTGGCCGGACCGGCCGGTGCGCTCGGCGTGCTGCGCTGGCTCGCCGACCGCGTGGAATCCCTCCCGGGATGACGCCGGTCGTGTGGTGCCGCCCGGCTCAGCCCGCTGCCGCCAGCTGGTCGTCCAACCACTGTCGGGGGGTGCGTTTGAGGATCAACCGGCGCAGAGCGTCGCTCCGGGCTGCCCTCTCAGCCGGGTCGAGGTCGATGGCGCGCGACAGGACTGCGGCGGTGTCCGAGATGTCGAACGGGTTGACCGCCAGGACGCGCGAGTGCAGCTCGTCGAACGCGCCGGCCTCGCGGGAGAGGGCCAGCACCCCGCCGCTGTTCACCAACGGCCCCTCCTTCGCCACGAGGTTGAGGCCGTCGCGCACCGGGTTGACCAGCAGCACGTCGTAGCGCCCGAAGGCGGCCAGGGCCCGCGGCCGATCGTCCTCGACGGTCAGGACGATCGGCGTCCAGCCCGGCGTGCCCCATCGCTCGTTGATCCGGGCCACCGTCGACTCGACTTCGTTCTGGTACGCCAGGTACTCGGCCAGGCCCTGGCGCGACGGGTAGGTGGCGGCGACGAACACGACCCGTTCACGATGGCGTGGTTCCCGCGATAGCAGCTCCTCGAACGCCCAGAAGCCCCGCAGCAGGTTCTTCGACGGTTCCATGCGGTCGACCCGTACCACGACACTTCGATCGTCGCCCCCGATCGCCTCGTCGAGCCGGGCGCGAGCCGCCCGCACCTCCGGACCGGACGCCGATCGCACGATCCGCTCGGCGTCCACGGTCAGCGGGGAGGCGAACGTGCGCACCTGCTCGGCCCGGCGACCACCGACCTCCGTCTGGCAGGCCCGGTACCCACGGGCCCAACGGTCCGTATGGAACCCGCACGTGTCGAAACCGGCCATCCCGTCGAGGAGCTCCTTCGTCGCCGTGTCGGGCAGCATCCGCAGGACGGACGGGTCGGCGAACGGCGTGTGGGTGAAGTGCACGGTGCGGAGATCCGGTCGGTCGCTCTGCAGCTCGGTACCGAGCAGTGCCAGGTGGTAGTCGTGGACGAGCACCCGGCCGTTCGCCGGTGCGACCTTGGCGACCTGGCGGGCGAACATGCGGTTGTACTCGCGGTAGGCGTCCCACGCGTCGGACCAGTGGCCGTCCGATCGGGGCCGGCGGGCGGCGTCGAACAGGTGGTGATGACAGAACCACAGCGACGCGTTCGAGATCACGTCGTAGGCCAGGCGGTAGGTGTCGGGATCGATGTCGAGCAGCTCGAGCCGCATGCCGTCCCCGACCATCAGGCCCTGGTCCCGGGCCGACCGGTCCGCGTCGCCGAGGGTGGCCGCCACCCACGTGGCGCCGGTCCCGGAGAGCAAGGGCTGGAGGGAACCGGCCAGGCCTCCTGCTGATTCGCCTGCCACCGGACGACCATCCTCGAGGTGGAACGCCAGCGGTCCGCGGTTGGAGACGACGACGGTGTCCGCCAGCGACCCGTGATCGGACCCGCCCGGTTGGGTGCCTGTCATCACGTCACGCTACCCCGGGTTGCCGTGACGGCAGTCCTTCCGGGCCGTGCGGCGGACGGCGACGCCGGCAGGTGACGACGCGCCACCGGACCGGCCGACCTCGGGCCACACGCCCCTTGCAGGCGGTGCGAGGGGAGCTCAGCAGACCCTGTTGACGCCGGCCCGGGCGAGCGCCGTCCGCAGTATGTCCGTGGCCTGGGGTCGGAGCTCGGACAGCGGCCGATTGCGGTGGACCCGCACCCCGAGGTCGACCTGGGCGATCGATCCGGCACCGAACGCCTCGGCCACGTCGATCAGCAGGGCCAGCTCCACCGCGTAGCCGTCGGCCAGCCCGCACTTGTCGATCACCGACCGCGGTGCCGCCGTCTCCCCGGCCAGTGGCTGGATCACCCCGGCCAGGGTGGGGAAGAGGAGCTCGATCAACGGCTTGGCCACCAGCTCGGTCACCCGGCCGCCTCCTTCGGGGGCACCGTGCAGCGGTCGCTCGTAGTAGCCCTTCACCAGAGTCGTCGAGGCGTCGGCCAGCAACGGCCCGAAGAGGCCGCTGACGAAATGGGAGCCGAAGTTGGTCACGTCGGCGTCCACGAAGGCGATGAGGTCCCCGGCGGCCGCGTCGACCGCGACCCGCATGGCCTGGCCCTTGCCCCGATCCCCCGTGTCGCGCGGCCCGGTGGAGACGACCTGGGCCCCGGCGTCCTCCGCCCGGGCGCGGGTGGCGTCGGTCGATCCGTCGTCCACCACGATCACCTCGTCGACGAGGGGGACCCCGCCGCCCCGTTCGGTGAGCCCGGCGACGATCGTGTGCACGATGGGTCCCACGGTGGCCTCCTCGTTCCGTGCGGGGATGCACACCGACAGCTTGCGGTCGCTCTTCCACTCGACCAGCTGCGGTAGGGCGAAGTCGGCCGAGGCGTAGCGGCGCTGGTCCGTCGGTGCGGTCTCGCTGGTGCCGCCGTCCCCGTCGATCGCCGCAAGGTCCATGGTGCGCCCACTGTAATTGGCGGGTGCATGACGACGTTCCGGTGGTCGCATTGACGAGAGGGGCCGGTATCGTTCACCATAGAGGGATCATCCAGAGCGGCTGAGGGACCGGGCCCAGTGACGCCGCGGCAACCAGAACGGAGCCGGATCCACCACGGTGGGCCGGCCTCGTGCCAGGTGCCAATGCCCGAGCGATGAGGAGACTGCTGTGGATTTTGTTGCTGGGCTGCGCTGTCGTGAATGCGGACGCGGGTACCCGGCGGAAGCGCTCCATGTGTGCGACTTCTGCTTCGGGCCGCTAGAAGTGACCTACGACTACGAACGGATCGCCGCCACCGTCACCAGGGAACGGATCGCCGCCGGTCCCCGCACCATCTGGCGCTACGCCGATCTGTTGCCGGTGGCCGACCCCGCGCCGGTGGACCTGGGTGCCGGGTTCACGCCGCTGGTCCGGGCTGATCGTCTTGCTGCCGAGCTCGGTCTGGGAGAGCTGTGGATCAAGGACGACACCGCCAACCCCACCGGGTCGTTCAAGGACCGGGTGGTCTCGGTCGCCTTGACCAAGGCCCGCCAGCTGGGGTTCAAGGTCGCGGCCTGCGCCTCGACCGGAAACCTCGCCAACTCGGTCGCCGCCCACGCCGCCCGGGCGGGCATGGAGTCGGTGGTGCTGATCCCTGCCGATCTCGAGCGGGCCAAGGTGACGATGACCACCGTCTACGGCGGCCGGGTGGTGGCGGTGGAGGGCACCTACGACGACGTGAACCGGCTCTGTGCCGAGCTCACCAGTGAGCGGCCGTCGTGGGCGTTCGTCAACGTGAACGTGCGGACCTACTACGCCGAGGGTTCGAAGACGCTCGCCTTCGAGGTGGCCGAGCAGCTCGGGTGGCAGGCACCCGATCACGTGGTGGTTCCCATCGGGTCCGGCAGCCAGCTGACGAAAGTGGCCAAGGGCTTCGAGGAGCTGGGCCGGGTGGGCCTCCTCGACGAGGTGCCCTCGGTCCGGATCTCCGGTGCCCAGGCCGCCGGTTGCTCCCCGGTGGCCACCGCGTTCGCCGATGGGGTCGACGCCATCCGGCCGGTGAAGCCGGCGACGATCGCCAAGTCGCTGGCCATCGGCAACCCGGCCGACGGTTGGTACGCACTCGACGTCATCCGCCGTACCGGCGGGTCGTGCGCGGCCGTCACCGACGACGAGGTCCTGGAGGGGATCCGCCTGCTGGCCCGGACCGAGGGGATCTTCGCGGAGACTGCCGGGGGAGTGACGATCGCCACGTTGGCCAAGCTGGCGGCGGCGGGCGTGGTCCGTCCCGACGAGCGCGTGGTGGCCCTGGTGACCGGCCACGGGCTGAAGACGGTCGAGGCGCTGACGGCGAGCGAGGAGCCCACCGTCACCATCGCCCCCACCCTCGACGCGTTCGACCAGGCGTTCGACCAGGCGTTCGACGACTCGTTCGCCGAGCACGGTCGCGCCGGTACCGGACCGACGGTTGCGACTGCCGATCCGGCCACAGCACCGACCCGCAATCCCGCCCCAAGGAGCGCCCGATGAGCATCTCGATCCGTGTCCCCGCCCAACTCCGTACCCTGACCGGCGGCGCCGGCGAGGTATCCGTCGAGGGGGCGACGGTGGGTGAGGCGCTCAAGGCGCTCGACGTGGCCCACCCTGGCTTCGGCGAGCGGCTCTTCGACGACAGCGGCAACCTCCGGCGATTCGTCAACGTGTTCCTGGCCGACGAGGACGTGCGCTTCCTCGGCGGCTTGGACGCGGCCGTCGCCGACGGGCAGACCCTGTCGGTGGTGCCCGCCGTCGCCGGAGGCTGACCGGGCACGGAGGGGCACAGAGCCGGAGGCTGACCAGCGACAGAGCCGGAGGCTGACCGGGCGTAGAGGGGTACAGAGCCGGAGGCTGACCAGCGACAGAGCCGGAGGCTGACCGGGCGTAGAGGGGCACAGAGCCGGAGGCTGACCAGCGACAGAGCTATCGTCGTGACCATATGTCGAGCCTTCGCAGACGACGGATGGTCGCTACCGCGGCAGGCTCCGTCATTGTCGCCGCGCTGCTCGGGTATGGGGCAGTGGCTCGCCCGGCTCCGGCCGCGGCAACTGTTGCTCCCGCCGTTTCCTCGGCGACTCCCCCGGCCCCCCGGATCGTGGGTTCGGCATACAGCCGGTTCGCCGGCGTCTCGTGTCCGACAGCGCAGCAGTGCTATGCGGTAGGGGCCACGATGGTGACACCGGGCGGCTTCAGTTCGTTCACCACCAATTTCGCCGGAGTGGCTCTGTCGACCGCCGACGGGGGGAGGAGCTGGAGCCAGCTGACGCTCCCCGCGGGGACGGGCGCACTCTCCGCCATCGCCTGTCCGAGCACGACGACGTGCTTCGCGGCGGGATCGAACCTCAGCAGCGCGGGGACCTTCAGCGGCTTTGTGATCCTGGCGACGACGGATGCAGGCGCGACGTGGACCCCCCAGGGTCAGAGCGTCATCGGGGGTTCCGGTGGCGTGGCCTCCCTCTCGTGCATGTCGACGACGGCGTGTGTGGCGGTGGGTGCCGACATCTCGGAGTACGGTCCCGTCGTGTTCACGACGGTCGACGGTGGGACCGTCTGGACGTCGGAGAGTCTTCCTCGCCAGGTCGGAACGCTGTCGGGTGTCGACTGTGTGTCGCCGTCCACGTGTTACGCGGCGGGGGGCGACTTCACCGACGGCACGCTCAACTCGCCGACGGGCATGGTGGTCGTCTCCACCGACGGAGGGGCCGACTGGACCGTACTGCCCTCTCTCGCAGGAGTAAGCGAACTGGTCGCCATCAGCTGCACGTCGACGTCCGACTGCTGGGTCCTCGGCCAGCTTTCCAACGTGTCGACCCCGACCGGGACGGTCCTCGCGACCACGGACGGCGGCTCGACGTGGACGACCGAAGCGCTCCCCGCCAAGGTCGGCCCGCTGTCCGCCATCGCCTGCCCGACAGCCCTTCATTGTGTGGTCGTCGGTGGGGCGTTCGGTGTCTCTTCCGCCAGCACGTACGGCCCACCGACCGGAACGCCCGGCGTCGTCCTGGCGACTGCCGACGGTGGTGCCCATTGGTCCATCCCAGGGCTCCCGACGCCGGTGGGTCCGCTCTCCGGCGTCGATTGCCCTACGGCCGCTGACTGTGTCGCGGTCGGCCAGAACACGAACGAACCGGGGACCAACGGTGTCATCGTGGCGACGACCGATGGCGGGTCCACCTGGAACCTCCAGGCCACCCCCCCGCAGGCCGGTGAAGGCGGCTTGGCCGCGCCGGTGGTCGGGATGGCGGCCATGCCCGACGGCCAGGGTTACTGGTTGGCCAATGCGGCGGGTGCGGTCTCCCCGCACGGGAGCGCTCTCGACTACGGCTCGCCCCCGGGTCCCCTGAACGCGCCGATCACCCACATCGTGGCGACGCCGGACGGGAAGGGCTACTGGATGGTCGCCGCCGACGGAGGGGTCTTCGCCTTCGGCGACGCTCCCTTCTACGGATCGATGGGGGGCCGCCGTCTGAACGCTCCCGTCGTCGACATCGCTCCCTCGCCGGACGGGAAGGGCTACTGGCTGGTCGCCGCCGACGGAGGGGTCTTTGCCTTCGGCGACGCAGTGTTTCGAGGGTCGATGGGCGGGCGCCCTCTCAACCGACCGGTCGTGGGGATCGCAGCCGACGGAGCAGGTGGGGCAGGTGGGGCAGGTGGGGCAGGTGGGGGCTACTGGCTGGTCGCCGCCGACGGAGGGGTCTTCGCCTTCGGAGCCCCCTTCTACGGCTCCACCGGATCGCTCGTCCTCAACGAGCCGGTCGACGGCATGGCCGCCGCCCCGACGAGCCGGGGCTACTGGATGGTCGCTTCCGACGGCGGTCTCTTCGCGTTCGGCGACGCTCCTTTCTACGGGTCCATGGGCGGGATCCCGCTGGCCGCCCCGATGGTGGGCATGGCCACCGACACTGCCACCGGTGGCTACTGGATGGTGGC
>DAHXOA010000130.1 GCA_027365145.1 Acidimicrobiaceae bacterium
CCGGCAACGACGTTGCTCGGGCTGTCGTCCTCTTGGAGCGGTTCTGGCCGGGCTGCGAGTGTCTCGGAATCGTCGACAGGATCCAGCGGAGCGGAATCGTCGGAGACCACCGTGAAGGTCCCTGTGGCAGTGCCGGGGGTGTCTCGCTCGGCGACGCCGCGTGCTGTGCCGCTGGTGTCCGATGGCGGCATGCTCACGGGCTCCGCTCGCGGTGGCCCCACCGCCACGGCGATCGCCGGAACTATCCCGCCGACGACAGGGACCCATTGCTGGGTTGTGGGCTCACCCGAGCGCAACACCACCGAGTCAGCCGCGGGGACTGCCGTTTCCATCCAGGTAAGCGCACCGTCGGCGGAAAGCGACAGCATGTCTTTGCCGGGCACCTGGACCTGGGCTCCGACTCGACCGCGCACGAGCACGTGCAGCCCGTCGCTCGCCTGGTAGACGAGGCCGAACGAGGGAAGCGCGCGCAGCCCGAACGCGAGGATCGTCTCGATCACCGCGTGGGCATCGTCGCCTCCGCTCACGATCTCCCACAGCTTGCCGAGCAGCTCCTCGGAGGCCTCGTTCCCACACAGGATCGTGATGGACGGAGCGGCGATTGCCCATCCGGGTCCGGGTAGGTACCGGTGGCGCTCCGCGTTCATAGTCGCGGACCCTTGTCGGTACCCCCCGGCCCCCCACTCGGCTCGAGGAACTCAGTGGCGATCGGAGCCCGGGGGTTTCGTGCCGTGTCCACGGTGTCCGGGCCTTCCGACGGAGCTACTACGTCCACGATGACGACGGTGACGTTGTCGTGGCCGCCTGCTGCTATGGCTTGCTCGACCAGCCTCGTGGCGGCTACCGAAGGATCCGGCTCGTTGTCGAGCGTGCACAGGATGTCGTTGTCGAGAACCTCTTCGGTGAGGCCGTCGGACGTGAGCAGGAAGCGTTCGCCAGGTTCGGGCGGGCGTAGCCAGAAGTCCGGGGCAGGGTGACGGTCGATGCCGACAGCCCGGGTGATGATGTTGCGGTTCGGATGGACGCGTGCCGCCTCTGCGGTGATGGCACCGGTCTCGACGAGCTCTTGCACCTCGGAGTGGTCGATGGTGACTTGCGTGAGGGTTCCCTCCCACAGCCGGTAGAGGCGCGAATCGCCGACGTTGAAGACCAGCCATAGTTCCTGATCCCGATCGGTGACGAGCGCCAAGCCGACGATCGTGGTTCCCATGCCCTCGCTGACGCTCCTGGCCAATGCCTCTGCCGCGATGCGCTCGTTAGCGCTGTCGATCGCCCGGGCGATCGCTTCGACCGTCGGCTGGACGCCGGTCGAAGCGATCGCTTGAAACTCCCCGACGGCGAGACGGCTGGCAACGGCTCCGGCTGCGTGACCACCCATTCCGTCGGCGACGACGAAAATTGGCATCTGGGCCAGAAGGGAGTCCTGATTGTCAGGCCGGACGAGGCCGGTATCCGTCGCCACTCCCCAATTCGTCGAGATCATCGAACACGTCGAGTCGGTACGGGGCGCCCCGCCTCCGGCGGCCACCACCTCAGCGCGGCCCTGAGTTGGTCGTCGTGCACATCGACGGCGGGTTGCTCGAGGTGACCGGCTAGCCCTGTTGGCATCGCTCGGGATGTCGTAAATCCAGCCACGACACTGCGACGACGCGACCGGCTGACGCGATGGGTTTGATGCCCGCCGAGCGCTCCCTGAGTGCGAACACCCAGTCCACGAGCGCCGAGGCAGACCCTTGGCCCCCGGGCGATCGGGAAGGTTGTCATCGGACTCGGTGCTGAAAGCGACGACAATCGATCCCCCCGCGATCGGCGGTAACTACGTCATGGGCGACGAAAACCCACGCTGACTGTAGCGCGCGGTCAACGTGTCTATCCCGGGAGGGCTGAATCGTGATACCCCTCGTTGGCGGCGCGGCCAGGGCGCCGACCGACAGCGTCGGGAGGCGTATGGTCGCCGGGAGCGACATCCGGTACCACCGGCGTTCCAAGGTGGTGGTTTTCGGTGCATCCCACGAGTGACCCACGAAGATCCCGCCACCGGTCGCGTCCCGCCGCCACGTGCGTCCGCGCCTCGCCGATCAGCGGCCGTCCCGCCGGCGCCGGCGCTTGCCGGCCCTGTCGTCGGGGACGGGGGCCGTACCTTTCGACGCGCCCGATGCCGCTTCCTTCGCCCGCGGGCTGGCCGCGTCGTAGCGCACGCTCACGTTGCTCCCGATCGACGTGCCCTCCATGGCCAGCTTGAAGATGTCCGGGAACTCGGGTCCTCCCTTGAACAGGTCGGCGTTCTTCTTCGCTCTTGCAGACGTGGCCTCCGGCTTGGTTGTCCCGGTCTCCGCAACGTGCATCCGCGAGGTCGCCGGCGCCGCATGCTCCGTCGGATTCGCACCCGCAGGGGTAGGGTCGTGGGTGCTCTCGGCCCTGGGTGCCGGATCTGGACCGACGTCTCCGCGAGTCGGGACGGCGGCGTCGGCCACGACCGGCGCCACGCTGGCAATCGGCTCGGGTGCCGCGACCGGCGCCACGCTGGCAATGGGCTCGGGTGCGCCGAGCGGTGGTACCTCAATCGCACAACCCGGAGGTATGAGCACGAACGGTGGTGCGACAGGCGCCTCCACGGGGATCATCTCTGTGTCCTTGAGGGTTCCGGCATCCGTTGCCGGGGGCGCCTCGGATGTCCCCGCAGCGCCGGCCCACCCGTCGGGGGCACTCTCAGATGCAGTGACCACGTGGAGATCGCTCGCAACTTCGGTCTCGTAGGCGTGATCGGCCTCATCGACCACCAGAGGCACGTCGGCGCCGAAGAGCAGCGAGTGGATCGAGAGCGGTTCGGCGACCTCGTCGGCGACCTCACCCGCCAACCCTGCCGGTGACGGTACGGCAGCACCCAACTCCTCGGACGATGCTTCAGTGTCGAACTGCGTCGGTGCCCATGAGGCATCGACATCGGCATCCGCTACCGTCTCCCATCCGGATCCGGCAGCGACGGCAACCGTTTCCCCGGGAACGCCGGGCTCTCCCCCGTCGTACCACGGTCCGGTGCTCCAGACGGCGACCTGGGAGTCTGGCCCCGTGGCCTCGTCTGCAGGCCGTCGGTCTGACGCTTCGATCGTCCGGGCGTCATCCACGGGAGAAGCCGGCACGTCCACAAGCCCCGGCCAACCATCTGGCACGTCAGTCGTCGCGAGATCAGCCACTGCGCTAGCCGGCGAGCCCAGCACCGCGCTAGCCGGCGAGCCCAGCACCGCGCCAGCCGGCGAGCCCAGCACCGCGCCGACGTCGTCGGTCACCCGTACCGCGTCGTCGGTCACCACGTCCGCGCCGACCGATTGTGGGTCGTCGAGGGGGTTCGTCGCTACACCCACGGCTTTTATATCCGCTATATCCGCGAAAGCCACCCGTTGCTCCCTCAGCTGGTCGGGTGGTGCTCCTGGATCAGCGGGTGCAATCGGAGCCCTGGGAATCCCACCTCGTCTCGGGCGCAGGAGCTGGCTCGGAATCCCGGTGCGGGGCGACGACCCTCTGGTGGGTCGTGACGCCGCGACAGGCCGGACAGGCATGGAGAACGCCGACGGAACCGCGGTCCCCCCCGGGTCGGCGACCGCTGGGGCCGCTTCTGCCACTCCGGACGCGACCTCTGCCCGCTCGCTCTCATCCGACCCGGTTGGCGTGCCCGTGCCCCCCTCTACCGGATCGGCGGGTTCGGTGGAGTTACCGGCGGCGCTCCTATCGTCTGACGTCGAATCCTCGTCGGGTGTTACCGGGCTGTCGGAGACGGCGGCTGTCCGAGCCTGTAGATCCGGACCGGGCTGGTCCGTTGGCTCCCCGTCTTCCGGCGGGCTCTTGTCGTCGAGGACGGCCAGCGTCTCGGTGCCAGTGCCGTTGACCCGCGCCGCGGCCTGTCCTCTTTTCACCGGCCTGCCCGCCACCCGCCGCGTCGGTGGACGACGTAGCTCGGGTGGGTACCACCGCCCGTCGCCCGCCTGCCACCAACTCGGTCCCTGCGCGGTATCGCTCATCTGGACCCCTTCACGACAGTCACGCTGCCCATCGAGCAACGCATGCTCAATCTTCGTAAAACTATGCACAATTCCGCCGACCCGGGTGGTACCGGTTCGTCGAACACCACAGGCTATCTTGACACCAAAAGTAATTCAACCGTCACAGAAAGTGATGTTCTCACGGCTTCGACGGTCACGACCGAGTGGCTGTTCGGCCGAGCCGCCAACGGGAGCCCCGGCCGAGCCGCCAACGGGAGCCCCGGCCTCGGCTCGCTCGGGGACGAACGCCAGCCTGAGCCCGGACAGAGACCGTGGTCGGTCGGTGCGGCCGGTACGATCGGGCTGAGCGCGCCGTGGACACCGCCATCCTCCATGCCCTTCGTCAGACGTGGTCACCCTTTGTCCTGGTGGCCGGACTCCTGCTGATCGGAGCGGTTGCCGGCACCGACCGCCTGTTCGAGGGGGCCGGAACCTGGCTCGCTCGGGTCCCCGGCAACGGGCTGGCGCTGTTCGGGTCGCTCATGGGCCTGGTGGCGGCCGTCACCGTGGTCCTCAACCTCGACACCTCGGTGGTGTTCCTCACGCCCGTCGTCCTCCACGCGGCTCGGCGGCGTGGCCTGCCCGAGAAGGCCTTTCTCTACGGGGCGGTCTTCATGTCGAATGCCGCCTCCCTTCTCCTGCCGGGGTCCAACCTCACCAACCTCCTCGTGCTGGCCGGGCGGCAGGGAGGCGGGAGTGGGTTTGCCGCCGCCATGTTCCCGGCGTGGGTCGCCTCCGTTGTGCTCACCGCCCTGGTGGTCGGGGTATGGAGGCGTCGCGATCTGCTGGGTCGGGGTCATCAGACGTCGGGCAGTGTCCCAGGACGGATCGGGTTCGGGCTGCTCGGCATCGTCCTCGCCGCCGGTCTGGTGCTCGGCCTCCGGGCACCGGCGCTCCCCGTGCTCGTCGTGGGGATGGTGTGCGCCGCCGGCCAGCTCGTGGTCGGGCGGGCATCGCTGGCTCCACTCCGACGTGCCGTCAACCCCGTCCTGCTCGGACCGCTGTTCGTCCTGGCTACGGGGCTTGGAACGCTCGCCCGTCTCTGGGGCGCCCCGGCGCGCCTGATGGCCGGTGTGAGCGCCCCGGTCACGTCGCTGCTCGGTGTCGCCGCCGCCTCGCTGTTCAACAACCTTCCTGCCACCATGCTGCTCGCGTCCCATGCCCCCGCCCACCCGCGTGCCCTGCTGCTCGGGCTGGACCTCGGCCCGAACCTGGTGGTCACGGGTGCCCTCTCGGCGTTGCTGTGGCTCCGGGTTGCACGCTCGGAGGGTGCTACGCCGTCGGCGCTGACCTACAGCCGGGTGGGGATCGTCGTCGTCATCTTGACTGTCGTGGGCGGGCTGCTGGCCCTCCGGTGGTGACAACCTTCCCGGGGAACTGAGGATCCCGCAAGGCGTTCACGCCGGTGACAGGAGGGATTGGAGTACGGGCTCGGGTGGCCCGCGGCAACTCCCAGCGCAGCCCCCGGGCAACTCCCGGCGCAGCCCCCGGGCAACTCCGGAGGTGGAACCGGGACTCAGGGGTGGCCCGTCAGTGGGCGGAGGGGTTGCTAGCCTGTCACCCCATGTCGCAAGGTGATCCCGGTGGTCCTCCGCGTGGCGGGGGCCGCCCACCTGGTGGCCGCCCACTCGCCGGTCGTCGGGGTGGAGCGCGTCCACCCGCCGGTCGCCCGGTCATGACCCGCCCATCTGGGGACCGGTACCCGGCGCTCGCCAACCGCGACGGGCTCCAGTCGCTGGGGGAGGAGATCTCGCGCTCGCAGCGGTCGGGCCGCCGGCGATCGAACCGCCGACGCCGCCGCGTCCGCCGCCTGCTCACCACTCTGGCCGTCGTCATCGTCCTCGTGGTCGGCGCCACCGCTGGCTACGGCTGGTACCTCAACCACCAGATCCACCGTGTCGACGTGAAGGGACTGACGCCGGGAGCCACGACTGGGGCGGACGCCGGCACGCAGAACATCCTCATGATCGGGTCCACCTCCCGGTGTGCGCTCAAGGTCCAGAACCCGGCCTACGGGCTGTGCCAGGCCGGGGTGAACGGGGTGAACAGCGACGTCATCATGATCCTCCACCTCAACCCGGCGAAACGGACAGTCTCCATCCTCTCCATCCCCCGTGACCTGTTCCTCCCGAACACCCGGACGGGGTCGGACGGCGCCTACAAGATCGACGCCGCTCTTTACCAGGGACAGTCCCAGCTGATCAACGTCATCCGCGAGGACTTCGGCATCCCGATCCAGCACTCGGTCGAGCTGAACTTCGACACGTTCGCCAACGTGGTGAACGCCCTGGGTGGGATCAACATGTACTTCCCCATGCCGGTGTTCGACGCCTACTCCGGGCTGAACGTCCCGGCCCCGGGCTGCATCCACCTGGATGGCTATCGGGCCCTCCAGGTGGTCCGCGCCCGCCACCTCCAGTACAAGGGTGCGGGGGTGACCACGAACAACCACGCCGCCTGGCCCTACGAGGTGAACAGCGATCTCGGCCGGATCAGCCGTGACCATGAGTTCCTCCGGGTGCTCGCCGCCGAGGTCGCCAAGCGGGGTCTCGGGAACCCCGTTACCGACCTCCGGCTCGTGAACAGTGTCGCCGGCCAGCTCCAATTCGACAACGGATTCTCTACGTCGAACATGGTGAACCTCCTCCTCACCTTCCATTCGGTGAACATCAACAAATCCCCCCAGATCACACTGCCGGTCTCGGTGGGACCGAGCGTGAGCTACTACTACAACGGGTTCCCGAAGGGAGAGGTGGAGTTCCCGGCGGCCGTGCCGGACCAGCGGGCCATCGACACCTTCCTCCAGATCAACGCCGACACCAACACCATGACCGGTGCCCCCCTGCCGTCCCCGAGCTCGGTGACCGTCTCGGTGCTGAACGGGTCTGGCGCCTACAACCAGGCGGCCGACACCCAGTCCGCCCTCGAGGCCCTCGGCTTCCAGGGGGTGGGAGTGGGGAACTCGACGCCGCCCGCAACCCAGTCCGAGACGCTCGTCGACTACGCGAGCCCGGCCACGCTGGGGGCTGCCGAAGCGGTGATGCACCAGCTCTCCGGTGCGGTAACCCTCGTCCAAGCGCCCACCGCCGACGGGGCTCAGGTCACGGTCGTCACGGGCACCCAGTTCGCCGTGAACGCCCCGTCGTCGGCTCCGACCAGCACGTCGTCGGCTCCGACCAGCACGTCGACGACGCAGGGGGCTCCGGGGACGGCAGCGGCGGCCGCCGGGTTCCAACCCCCTTCGCCCTCCAACCCCTCCCTCGCCCCGTGGGACCCGCGCGCCTGCTCCGCCTCGGGGGGAGCAGGCTGAGCGTCCACGGGCAGCCACCCGACCCCTGCCCGGAAAACGTGCTTGCTAGCGTAAAATGGCATGGCTCGCAGAACGTCTCCGGGGCCTGCCGGCAGTTCGTCGGGTGACTTCCCTCGCGGCTCCGTCCCCAACGAGGAGGGCTTGCAGGCCCTCGCTCGGATGGTCGACGAGAAGGGCCGCGGCGCCCGCTCGACGGCCCGTTCGGAACGGACTCGACGGGGTACCAGCACCCGCCCAGTGCCTCCCGGCACCCGCCCGGCCCCCAACGGCAGACCCGTGCACCCGGCTCCAGCCGGGGTCGGCTCGGGCGGTACGGGAGGGGAGGGTTCCCGGTCCGAGCGGTCCCGTCGGAGGAAGCGGTCCCGTCGGAGGAAGCGGACGAAACGGATCGCACTGTCCATAGCGCTGGTGTTGCTCCTCGCCGTCGGCGGGGTAGCCGGCTACGGGTGGTACCTGAACCACCAGATCCACCGGATCGACGTGCGGGGGCTCACTGCCGGCGCCACCAAGGGGGCGGATGCCGGCACGGAGAACATCCTCATGGTCGGGTCCACCTCCCGGTGTGCGCTCAAGGTCCAGAACCCGGCCTACGGGCTGTGCCAGGACGGCGTGAACGGCGTGAACAGCGACGTCATCATGATCCTCCATGTGAACGGGGCAAAGCACACCGTGTCGATACTGTCGATCCCCCGGGACCTCTTCGCCCCCAACGCCAGGACGACCGGAGCGTTCAAGATCGATGCCGCTCTCTACCAAGGGCCGAGCCAGCTGGTCAACGTCATCCAGGAGGACTTCGGCATCCCGATCCAGCACTACGTCGTCTTGAACTTCGACACGTTCGCCAACGTGGTGAACGCCCTGGGTGGGATCAACATGTACTTCCCCATGCCGGTGTTCGACGCCTACTCCGGGCTGAACGTCCCGGCCCCGGGCTGCATCCACCTGGATGGCTACCGGGCCCTCCAGGTGGTCCGGGCCCGCCACCTCCAGTACAAGGGCCCGGGGGTGACCACGAACAACCACGCCGCCTGGCCCTATGAGGCGCACAGCGATCTCGGCCGGATCAGCCGTGACCACGAGTTCCTCCGGGTGCTCGCCGCCGAGGTCGCCAAGCGGGGTCTCGGGAACCCGATCACCGACGAGAAGCTGGTAGCGAGCGTCGCCCCCCAGCTCACGGTGGACGCCGGCTTCTCGGCCACCGAAATGGTGCACCTGATCCTGGCCTTCCACTCGGTCAACATCAACAAGGCGCCGGAGACGACGCTGCCCGTCTCGGTGGGGCCCAACGTGTCCTACCTGTACGACGGGAAGGACGAGGGAGATATCGAGTTCCCGGCGGCCGTGCCCGACCAGCAGGCCATCGACACCTTCCTCCAGATCAACGCCGACACCAACACCATGACCGGTGCCCCCCTGCCGTCCCCGAGTTCGGTGACCGTCTCGGTGCTGAACGGGTCTGGCGCCTACAACCAGGCGGCCGACACCCAGTCCGCCCTGGAGGCCCTCGGCTTCCAAGGCGTCGGGGTCGGCAGCACCCCGGTGTTGGCCAGCCAGCTGGAGACCCTGGTCCAGTACTCGTCGCCCAGCAACGAAGGAGCGGCGGAGGCCGTGGCCCATTCGATGTCCGGTGCGGTAACCCTGTCCAGAGGGCCCACCGCCGACGGTGCCCAGGTGACGGTCATCACCGGCACCCAGTTCGCCGTGAACCCGCCGGCGTCCACGTCGACCAGCACCTCCACGTCGACCAGCACCTCCACCTCGACTCCCGAGGGGGCTGCGGGCACTGCCGCCGCCGCCGCCGGGTTCCAACCGCCCTCCCCGTCCAACCCCTCCCTTACGCCATGGGATCCCCGGGCATGCACGGCGTCAGGGGGTGCGGGCAGCTGATCCGGCAGGGCTGATCGGAGGCAGCCTCTCGATGGGCGGCCGGACGATCGAGAGGCGTTCCGGGACGCGCCCCGTCCGGTTCCCGCTGCGCCCAGGTACGCTTATGCCAGGCAGACAGACGGGGAGTGTTCCAGGGATGCGGCATCGAAGCGGTGCCACTCGTGATGACGAGGAGATCGGCCGGCCGGCTCCCCCGCGGTCGTCCGTCGAGATCGGTCAGGTGCTACGGCGGGCGAGGGAGGAGCGTGGCCTCGACCTCCTTTCGGTGCACGACCGGATCGGACGGCCTATCACCCAGCTCGAAGCCCTGGAGCTCGGAAACACCTCTTCCGTGCCGGACCAGATCGCGCTCGTCTCCACCCTTCGGAACTACGCCGCCTTCCTCGGGTTGGACGGTGACGGCCTGGCCTTGGCCCTGATCGACCAGTGGTCACGGCTTTCCGGGATCGGCCAGGTTCCCGGCCACCCCTCCGGCCCCGCGGGCGTCCTGGTCACGGGGGCGGTCGGCCCGGAGCACCTCCGGGCGTTCACCCAGACGGGAAGGGTGGCCGCGGTGAGCCCGCTCATGGCGGCGGCAGTGCCGGTGTCTGGGATCGCGACGGGTCCGGCCACGGGTGTGCTTCCCGCGGTGGATCGCCAGGACGCATCGGCGACCAGGGGGCTCGCCCGGTCCGCTCGTCGTCGGCGGAGCGCGCCGCTCGCCCTGCGCGCCGTCACCTGGCTCGTCGCAGTGGCCCTCTTAGCCGGTCTCGGCGGTCTCGCTGTGCAGCGCTGGCGCCCTCAGTGGCTGGCCCGCTGGCACCTGGAGCACGTCGTCGCCGCCATCCGGGCGACCACGACCGCGTCACCGCCTGCCGCCCGGCCGGCGAGCCGTCCCGCCCGGACCGCCCGCCCCCGGGCGCACGCCGCTCCGTCGAGCACTCCCGTGGTGCTCCTGTCGACGGGCCACACCGCCGCCACCTACTCGGTTGCCGCGCCACGGTACGCGGTGACGCTCGCCACCTCGGCGCCGTGCTGGGTCCAGGTGAGCAGCCCGGCGTCGGCCACCCCCGTCGCCGAGGCAGTCCAGCCGGCAGGGAAGACGACCAGCTACCCGACGACCGGGACCTTGACGGTCCAGGTCGGGGCCTCGGGTGTCGTGGTGGGCATCGTCATCGACGGGCGCACGCGCTTCACGGTCGCACCCCAGCAGGCCCCGTACACCTACACGTTCCGAGGTACGTGACCGGCACAGTCGGTCACGTACGGTGCCCTCACTCCGCCGCTGGCTTGGTGCCGGCGACGACTGCCGCCTCGGCCACCACCGGGACGCCGACGATCCCCACCAGACCCTGCGACCTCAGGATCGACTCCCATCTGGACATGGCGATGGGGCGTTCCTGTACTCGCCAGAGGTAGCGCCAGAGGTTCTTCGCGATCCGCCACCAGCCTCCTGGGCCGCGCCGCGCCAGCGCGCTCATCTTCGACGCCGCGATGTTCCAGTCTCGGGCATCCCCACCCCTTCCGAACATCATGTCCCCGATGACCAACCGTCCCCCGGGCCGCAGCCAGGTGGCGGCGTGCTCCACGAGCACGGCTTTGTCCCGATCGGCCAGGTGGTGGAGCGAGTAGTTGGAGACCACGAGGTCGACGCTCCCCGGATCGAGGTGGAGCTTTTCGATCGGCGCCACCCGGGCATCGACGTTGCCCAGACCTTTGTCCCGGGCGTTCGACTGGAGCAGCTCGATCATGGCCGGGCTGATGTCCACCGCGATGACACGGTTCACCAGCTTCGCCAGGGGGAACGTCACCTGTCCCGTGCCGCACCCGAGGTCGACGGCGACGTCGGTCGGCGTCGGCCGGGCATGGTCGATCACGGTGTCGATGACGCGGTCCAGTCCGGTCACGGACCCGTGATCCCAGCTCACCGCCCTCTTCGACCACACCCGGCGCTGGCGTTCCAAGCCGAGAGCGCTCATCAGCCAACCGCCGATCTGGCCCGGGGGGGCGTAGGCGAACACTGGTTCCGGCTCGGTTCCATCCGGACAGTATTGCCCACCCCGTCCAGTTCGACGGATCACCTCTGACCGGACCACCCTCGCTCCCGCCTGCCGGGTTCCCCAACACGAGCGCTACGTCCGCGGGCCGCCCCAGGCTGCCCGTCGGGCCACCTACCGCCGATCCTGGGCCCGGCCGGCGGCCAAACGGTCGAGGCGGGCTGTCACGAGCCTGCGTCGCCGCGCTCTCCGCCGGAGCGTCACGATCCGGAGCGTGGCCACGGTGAACGCGACGAGGACGACCACACCGACCAGCACGAAGACCCACCGGGGCGTGCCTGATCGACGTCGCACTACATGCCGGTGCCTGGGTCGGGTGGAGGGCGTCGTCGTCTGAGCGGGGATCGTGGTGGTGCTTGTGGTGGTGCTCCCTGCCGCCAGGACTGCCGCAGCGCGAGCGGCGGCAGCGCAACCCGGTGTCGGGATTGCCTGCACCACCGGTGGGAGTGGTGGCGCCTCGTCGATCCCGAGCACCGAGGTGGGGATGGCGTCGGCCATGGCGGTCTGCCCGGCGGTGTTCGGGTGGAGGCTGTCGCCGGTGAAGTACGGCGGGAAGGGCACGGTGGGCGTACAGGCGCCGTTGTAGACATCGCCCATCACCGCAGCGAGGTCGAACACGCCGTCGAACCCGTTTCCTGGGGTCAGGATCCAGTTGTTGACCGCCTCCAAGGTGGCCTGGTCTGCCGGTGTCCAGATCTCCGCCAACCCCGAGCTGGCCGGGGAGGACAGGCGCGGCAGCAAGGTCACCCCGAAGATCTTCATGCCAGCTGCATGGACGGAGGCGATGACCGACTGCATGGCGGCGATGATGAGCGGCGCGGTACCGGCTACCCCCGGGGGGTTGTTCTCCTTCGGGTCCCCTCCGCCGCCGAACCAGATGTCGTTCGTCCCGAGGAACAGCACGACGTCCTTCACGCCGGGGAGGTCGAGCGCGTCGTAGGGCAGCCGGACCACACCCGGTTGGCCTCCGGAAACGTACTGGAACG
Source organism: Acidimicrobiaceae bacterium (assembly GCA_027365145.1). Lineage (GTDB taxonomy): Bacteria > Actinomycetota > Acidimicrobiia > Acidimicrobiales > RAAP-2 > JAKADK01. Next base: position 12,257 of record DAHXOA010000130.1, read on the forward strand.
TCTTCACGTCAGCGGGGAAGAGCGTGAGCGTGTTCCCGGCGATGCCCTCGTCCACCACGGACATGCGGTCGGGTGGGGAGAGCCCGTCGATGCGGGACTGGAGCAGCTCGGGCCATCCCACCCCGTTGTTGTTGAACCCCTCGGTGATCGAGTCCCCGAAGGCCACGACGGTGCCCTGTGCCACCGTTCCCGAGACGGCCACGGCCGATAGCCACCGCATCTGCCAGCTGGCTCCCGCCACCATGGAGAAACCTGCCGCTGAGGTGCTTTCTGTCCGGTTCCCCCCGAAGTCCGGGGTCGTGTAGGAGTCGATCCGGCCCTGGCAGCAGTAGTGCACGCTGACCGGCTCGCTGCTTCCGGGAGGGACCCAGATATTGACTGCCAGGGACTCCCCGGCGGTGACGGTCATCGTCACCGGGAGGCTGGTCACCCGGCCGTGGGCGGGGATGGTCACCGTCGTCGCACCCCCGGCGAAGGTCACCGGGACGATCGTTCCTGGCACGATCGTGGCTCCCGTGGCGACCTGCCCGACCGTCACGGCACCGAACGTGAGGGGAACGTCCCCCCACTGGTTGGACAGCTGCACCTCGATGGACGTGCCCGACACCGCCACCTGGGCGATATCTCGGGCGGTGGCGTCGTCGGCAGTGCCGAGGAGCAGGTCCATTGGCGACGTCCACGTGGTCTGCCACGTCGGAGCCGCCGCCACCATCGTCGCCGGTCCTCCTCCGGGGCGGGACGCGGCCCCGACGTGTGCGGGTCGGCGACCGACGGTGCTGGCTCCCGCCGGCATCGAGAACCCGAGGGAGATGATGACGACGAGCACTGCTGCCGCCACCCTGGCCGGTCGAGCGCGCCTAGGGCGCGGGGTGGGTTGTCGCGGGCTCGCGGTACCAGGGTCCAAAGACAGCGGTATCGGGTGGGGCGGGGGTGGTCGGCGGCTCACGGTCATCTACCGGGGCGCATGCTAGGCGGTCCGATCCGGGGGCCGGCACCGGTCCAGGTTGCAGGTTGCCGTGGCCAGGCCACATGGAGGTTGCCGTGCAGGGCCATCTGGGAGGTCGCGATCGGGCGCATCACCGGAGCGTCCGGTGCACTACCGCCGTTCCGCCGTTCCGCCTGCCCGTCCGGCCAGGCGGGGGTCAGGGTCGTGGGTGCGCGGCCGGCGCGGCACGCGGGACACGCACGGCCGTCACCGGACGGGTCCATGCACTCGACACTTGCAGCCCGAGCACGCCGAAGCCCAGGCCCACCAGCAGGCTGACCACGACAAGACCCCTCCGGACGCGAGCCGGGCGCCGGGCCTTCCGCTCACCGTGAGCGTCTCGCGAGTCGGACGCGGCCAGGCGCACGGCCCGCAGGAAATGCGCGCCCACGTGGAGGACGATGAACCCGAACCAGGCGACGAAGGTCAGCTGGTGGATCCGGAACAACGTCCCGACCTGCCGCCCGCTGAGCCAGAGCGCCACGCCGGAGGCCATGAGGACGACGGTCGAGAGCATGACGAGCGGCCCGAGTAACCGGAGGAGGGGGTGGGGGGGACCCGCCCGTCGGAACCGAGGGTCACCCAGGTAGTACCGGGAGAACTTCCACAGGGTCGATCCCACCTTCACCAGGATCGGTGGGATCAACGCGAGCCCGATCACGATGTGCCACGACACCAGCCTGGTGATCAGTGGGATGGTAAGGCCTTCGGCGAAGAACAGGACGGCGAGGACGAGGCCGGTGGTACCGGTGAGACGGGCGTTGGCCTCCACGCTCGGGTCCCGCCCGCCCGGTGGCTCCCAGACGCCGATGATCCGGGCTGCCTCACGTGCCAACGGTGGAAGCTCGGGTTCTGGGGCGTTGCCGGGATCGAGCAGCCGCCCGGGCGGGACCGGCGGTCCGAGGCCGGGG
>DAHXOA010000142.1 GCA_027365145.1 Acidimicrobiaceae bacterium
AGAAGGCTCCGGCGGCGAAGAAGGCTCCGGCGGCGAAGAAGGCTCCGGCGGCGAAGAAGGCTCCGGCGGCGAAGAAGGCTCCGGCGGCGAAGAAGGCTCCGGCGGCCTCGGCACCCCCGGTGGGGACACCAGACTGAGCCCGCCGCTGCGACGTCGGCTCGACGTGGCGCTGGTCGAGCGCGGGGTTGTCGCCAGTCGAGCGCAGGCTGGCGAGCTGATCGAGCGCGGCGCCGTGACCGTCGGGGGAGCACCGGCCCTGAAGGCCTCCCGCCTCGTTTCACCAGCCGAGCCGATCGCTCTGCTCCCGGCGCCGTCGCGCTACGTGAGCCGGGGAGGCACGAAGCTGGAGGCGGCGTTGGACGGCTTCGGCCTGTCGGTGGCGGGGCTCCGGGCGCTCGATGCGGGTGCGTCGACCGGTGGCTTCACGGACTGTCTCCTCCAGCACGGTGCGCGCCAGGTCGTCGCCGTCGACGTCGGACGCGGCCAGCTCCGCGAGCACATACGGCACGACGCGCGGGTCGTGTCCCTGGAGCGGTGCGACGTCCGGTCACTCACGGCCGAGTCGGTGACCGGTCCGTTCGACGTCGTGACGGCTGACCTGTCGTTCATCTCGCTGACCCAGGCCATCCCCGTCCTGGCCGGACCGCTGTCCGCACCGGACGCCACGCTGGTCTTCCTCGTGAAACCCCAGTTCGAAGTGGGTCGGGTCGAGGCCTCACGCGGGAAGGGGGTGATCCGGTCACCGTTACTCCACGTCGAGGCGCTTGTCCGCGTGGGGACCGCTATCGCCCTCGCGGAGGCCGAGACCGTGGCGATCATGGCCTCACCCATCACCGGGCACGCCGGAAACGTGGAGTTCCTGGTCTACGCCCGCGCCCATGCCGGGATCCGGGTGGATCCGATCAGTGCCGACCATCGGTCGGCACTCGAGGCGATGGCCCGTGGCGCCGTCGCCCGCGCACACGGCATCGACGTTGCCCTGCTCGGGGAATCAGGGGAATCAAGCGTGGCCGCAGCCCCGGACACGTGGGCTCGTGGCTGACGTCGCGCTCTTCGTCCACCCGCACCGCGACGAGGCCCGGGCCCTGGCCGAGTCGACGGCACGGTGGCTGGAGGTTGCCGGACACCGTGCCACGATCACGACGGGCGAGCCACCCGCCGAAGTCCGTGGCAGTCGCCGTCTCGACGTGGTCGTCAGCCTCGGGGGCGACGGGACCATGCTCCGCGCCGTCGAATGGGCACTCGACGCTGGAACGCCGGTGCTCGGCGTCAACCTCGGTCGGCTCGGTTACCTCACCGAGGTCGAGCCCGCCGGTTTGGAGGAAGCACTACGAGGGTTCCTGGCGGGCCGGCTCGACGTCGAGGAACGTATGGCGCTCGACGTCGAGCTCGACGACGAGCGCGGCATCACGGTACTGACCCGGCTCGCGCTCAACGAAGCCGTGGTGGAGAAGACCGTACCCGGGCACACCGTCCGGATCGGCACCGCCATCAACGGACATCCCTTCATCACCTACGCCGCCGACGGCGTGCTCGTCGCCACCCCGACCGGCTCGACGGCCTACAACCTCTCCGCCCGCGGACCGGTCGTCTCGCCCCACCTCCGAGCCATGGTCATGACGCCGGTTTCCCCACACATGCTCTTCGACCGTGCCCTCGTCCTCGGCCCGACCGAGAGCGTCCAGCTCTCGGTGCTCGGTCCACGGCCTGCCGTGCTCGTGGTCGACGGGATGGCGGTCCAGACGCTGGAGGTCGGGTGGAAGCTGCATTGTCGTGCATCCGAACAGCCCGTCAGGGTCGTCGTTGCCGGAGCTCGCAGCGTGCACTCGACCTTGCGCGAGAAGTTCTTCACCTCCGAGCGCTAGGGACCTTCGTCGATGCTCGTCACCCTCCACGTCGTCAACCTCGGGGTGATCGAGGACGTGACGCTCGAGCTTCCGCCGGGGATGACGGTGCTCACGGGTGAGACCGGTGCGGGCAAGACGCTCCTCGTCGGGGCGCTCTCGCTCCTGCTCGGAGGCCGGGCGGATCCAACGATGGTCCGGGCCGGTACCGCGGAAGCACTGGTGGAAGGGGTCTTCCAACGCGGCGAACCCACCGGTGCTGGTGGTAGAGCTGACGAACCTGTTGACGGGGCCGGCGGCGAGGAGATCCTGAGCCGCACCGTGTCGTCGACGGGTACCTCGAAGGCCTGGATCAACGGCCGCCGGGTCCCGCTCACTGCCCTGGCCCGGCGCGGGGCCGACCTGGTGGAGCTACACGGGCAGCACCAGCACCAGGCACTCCGTCACACCGGGGCGCAACGAGCGGCACTCGACGCCTTCGGCGGGATCGATCTGGGCCCACTGGAGTCCCAGCGCCGGCTCGTGCGCCAACTGGAGGCAGAGCGTGAGGAACTAGGCGGCGACGCCGCCCGACGGCAGCGAGAGCTCGCCTTCCTCGACTTCCAGATCGACGAGATCGAACGAGCGAATCTCGATGATCCCTCCGAGGTCGAGCGCCTCGACGAGGAGGCGGCCGCGCTGGGAGAGGCCGAGACGATCCGCCGGCAGGCGGCGATCGCCCAGTCCCTGCTCGTCGACGGCCCTGACGCCAACGTCACGGATCTTCTGGGTGAGACAGCCCGCAGCCTCCCCGACGTGCCGGTCCTGGCGCCGCTACGGTCGCGCCTCGACGGGCTTGTTGCAGAGGCGTCCGATGTGGCCACCGAGCTTCGGCATGTGGCAGAGACCTGGGAAGCCGACCCGGCGCGCATCGAGGAGATCCATCGCCGCCGCCGACTCCTGGTCGACCTCACCAGGAAGTACGGGGGCACGCTGGAGGAGGTCGTTCGTGCTGGCGATGTGGCGCGTCGCCAGCGAGAGGAACTTGCCGCACGTGAGCAGCAGGCCGGATCGGTCGAGGTCGCCCTCAGCGCGGCGCGCACCACACTCCACTTGTTCGAGTCCGCGGTGGCCGCCGATCGGAGGGCGGCGGCCACCGCGCTGTCCCGGGTGATCGAGGAGTCACTCCACGACCTCGCCATGCCGTCAGCTCGGTTCGCCATCACCGTGGGGGAAGAGGGCGCCGGGGAAGACATCGCCTTCCTTCTGGGAGCGAACGCCGGAGAGCCGTTGGCTCCGTTGACCCGGGTGGCGTCGGGTGGAGAGCTGTCCCGGACCATGCTGGCAGTGCGCCTGGCGCTCTCCGACGCGCCCGGCGTGCTCGTGTTCGACGAAGTGGATGCCGGCATCGGTGGCGCCACAGCGAGCACGGTGGCAACGAAGCTCCACGCCCTGGCGGCACGCGCCCAGGTGATCGTCGTCACCCATCTCGCCCAGGTGGCGGCCCACGGCGACTTTCACGTGCTGGTGGCGAAGTCGGAACGGTGCGGCCGGACCGTCTCGTCGGTCGAACCGCTCGACGCCGATCGGAGGGTGATAGAGGTCAGCCGGATGCTTTCGGGTCATCCGGACAGCGCTACGGCTCGGCTCCACGCTCGAGAGCTCCTCGAGGGGCGAGGGGAACCGTCGACTGGGGGGTGACGGGCCCCTTCCTCCATGGACGGTCCGCGCTCGGGTACCGACCCTCCCGCTAGTGTCGGGTCGTGCCCGACGACGATGTCCCTGCCGGAGATGGAGTGTCTGGCGGGGTCGGACCCCCTGGAGCCCCGGTCGGCGACCGCCGAGCTGTCCCGGGCGAGGTGGTGCCGGTGACATCGGAACCGAAGTTCATCTTCTTCACCGGGGGGGTGTCGTCATCTCTGGGGAAGGGGCTGACGGCGTCCTCCCTGGGACGCCTGCTCAAGTGTCGCGGCCTCCGGGTCACGATGTGCAAGCTCGACCCCTATATCAACGTCGACCCGGGGACCATGAACCCCTTCGAGCACGGGGAGGTCTTCGTCACCGAGGACGGCGGGGAGACCGATCTCGATCTCGGGCACTACGAGCGGTTCATCGATGAGAACCTCCACGTGAACTCCAACGCCACCACCGGGAAGATCTACTCGTCGGTGATCGCGAAGGAACGCCGCGGCGACTACCTGGGTAAGACGGTCCAGGTCATCCCCCATGTCACGGACGAGATCAAAGAGCGTGTTCGGCGGTTGGGCACCGTTGACGTCGACGTCGTCATCGTCGAGATCGGCGGCACCGTCGGGGACATCGAGATCGTGCCCTTCCTCGAGGCCATCCGTCAGTTCCGCCGTGACGTCGGCAGGGAGCGGGTCTGTTACGTCCACCTCACCCTGGTCCCCTTCCTCGGCCCCTCCGGCGAGCAGAAGACGAAACCGACACAGCACTCGGTGACGGAACTGCGGAGCCGGGGGATCCAGCCCGATGTGATCGTGTGCCGTTCGGACCGCCTGATCTCCGAAGACCTCAAGCGGAAGATCTCGCTTCTCTGCGATGTCCCGATGGAGGCAGTGGTGTCCGCCATCGATGCGGAGACCATCTACGAGATCCCCCTCGTCCTCCACGAGGAAGGCCTCGACGGGTACATCTTGCGCCTGCTCGGGTTCGACGAGGCCACCCACCCCGCTGACCTGTCGGGCTGGGAGCGCCTCGTGGCCCAGGTGCAGTCGGCGAACCGGCCCGTGCGTATCGGCATCATCGGGAAGTACGTGGACCTTCCTGACGCCTACCTTTCGGTCGTCGAGGCGCTGCGGCATGCCGGGTTCTATCACGGGGCCCGGATCGAGATCGACTGGATCCAGGCAGCGGAGGTACCCGACCTGCTTCGCAACGACGGTCTCCGCGACCTCGACGGCCTGGTCATCCCGGGCGGCTTCGGCGAGCGGGGCATCGAGGGGAAGATCGCAGCGGCAGGGTTCGCCCGTACCCACGAGGTCCCCGCCCTCGGGTTGTGTCTCGGCCTCCAAGTCATGGTGATCGACGCCGCCCGCCATCTGGCCGGCCTGACGGATGCCAACTCCCGGGAGTTCGCCCCCACCACCCGCCATCCGGTGATCGACCTGATGGACGACCAGAACGACGTCGTGGAGAAGGGGGGGACGATGCGGCTCGGTGCGTATGGCGCCCGCCTGGTGCCCGGGTCTCAGGTGGCCGCCGCCTACGGCACCGAGGTGGTCACCGAGCGGCACCGGCACCGCTACGAAGTCAACCCGAGCTACCGGTCACGCCTGGAACAGGCGGGGGTGCTGTGCTCGGGCATGTCCCCCGACGGGAGGCTGGTCGAATTCATCGAGTTGCCCGGGCACCCGTTCTGGGTCGGCACCCAGGCCCATCCCGAGTTCAAGAGCCGGCCAGACCAGCCGCACCCTCTCTTCCGGGAGCTCGTGGCGGCAGCCCTCCGACGGGCCGAAGGTCGTGAACCTCGACTGATCGACGTCAGCACGGTGGCGTGACCACGAGACCGTCGACATGACGGGTCCGGGCTCGCGACCCCTGCTTCCGGTGTCCCGGGAAGGTAGCCCTTCCGGTAGTCCAGAGCCGACCTTCAGCCAGGTAGGCGAACGCGTGGCCTACCACGGCTGGTTCATCTCGGTCTCCAAGGCGACATTCCGCGGACCCGGTGGGGCCACCTTCGAACGCGACGTGGTCCGCCACCCCGGCGCCGTGGCGATCGTCCCGGTGACGGCAGAGGGGAGCGTCGTCCTGGTGCGCCAGTACCGGCCCGCAGTCGACCGAGAGCTGCTCGAGGTGCCGGCGGGGACCTGTGACGTCGTGGGCGAGCCTCGGCAGCGTACCGCTCACCGCGAGCTCGGTGAAGAGGCTGGTTTGGCGGCGGCGTCGCTCGAACACCTCGCGACCTGCCTCAACACACCCGGGTTCTGTGACGAGTCGACCACGATCTACCTCGCTACGGACCTCCACGCCGTTGAGCGGGACCCCCAGGGGGTCGAGGAAGGGGAGCTGCGCGTCGAGGAGATCCCGCTCCGTCGATTCGACGTCCTCGTCGACCGTGGGGTGGTGGTCGACGCCGTGACCGTTCTCGGCGTGGGGCTGGCCCGCCGGCGACTCCGCGCCCGTCGCCGACACCCGGGGTGAGCACCGCCGACCCGCAGGGGAGTGCCCGGTGAGCACCGCCGACCCGCAGGGGGGTGCCGGTCTGGCCCGGCCGTACGAAGAGTTCCTCTCGTGGTTGGCAGTGGAGCGTGGTCGCTCGGCACAGACCATCGGCGCCTATCGGAACGACCTCGAACACTGGGAACGGTGGTTGGTGCTCCTTGGCCAGGACGCGCTCGAAGGGACCCCGGAGCTTCTCGACCGGTACGTGGACACCCTCCGGGGGAGGGGATCCAGCCCAGCTACGATCGCGAGGCACGTCTCCACCCTCCGTGGCTTCTACCGGTTCCTGGAGGACGACGGCTGGATCACCGTCGATCCCGCCTCCGATCTGGCCGGACCACCGACGCCCATCCGCTTGCCGAAGGCCCTCGCCGAGGACGAGGTCTTTCGTCTCCTCGACGCACCGGTCGGGGACGATCCGGTGGCACGGCGAGACCGAGCCTTGCTCGAGGTGCTCTATGGGACCGGGGCACGGATCTCAGAGGTCGTCGGACTGGCGTTGGCCGACGTCTCCGACGAGGTGCAGCTGGTCCGCGTGATGGGCAAGGGGGCCAAGGAGCGGCTCGTTCCCCTCGGACACCCTGCCCGTCTGGCTCTCGACGCGTGGTTCTCCGAAGGCGGCCGAACCGCGTTCGTCCCGAAACAGTGGGCGAGGCGTGGGGATGCCGCCGCCGTCTTCTTGAACCAGCGAGGTGGACGCCTCACCAGGCAGGGCGCCTGGGCCATCCTGCGCGGCCACGCCGACCGGGTCGGCCTCGGGAGCCGGGTGAGTCCGCATGTCTTGCGCCACTCGTGCGCGTCGCATCTCCTTGCTCACGGCGCCGACATCCGTGTCGTCCAAGAGGTGCTCGGACACGCCTCGGTCACGACGACCCAGCTCTACACCAAGCTCTCCGCCGAGCACCTGCGTGACGCCTACACCAGCGCACACCCACGTGCCCGATGAGCAGCGCGTCCGTTGGTCACGGAACCGGCAACGCTCCGGGGTCGGCACCACCCCGGGCCGTCTGGCCCGCACGCCGGGCCGTACCCACCCGGGCGCAGGCTGGAAGTAGGCTTCTCGCGTGCCAAACGACGCGCCCCCGGTCGACTACCGACACCTCCTGGAGGAGGAGCGGACCCAGCTCCTGGGTGAACTGGCGGAGCTCGGCGTCGGCGAAGACGACAGGCTTGCCTACGACCCGAACTTCGCTGACTCGAGCCAAGTGACCGCGGAGCGGAGCGAAGCCGAGGTGCTGGCGGGGCGTCTCCGCGAGTCGCTGGGCGACGTCGCCCATGCCCTTCGAAAACTCTCCGCCTCTGGATACGGGCTCTGTGAGGCGTGCGGCGCCCCCATCGGGGAGGCTCGGCTGGAGGCCATGCCTGCGACGCGGTTCTGTATCTCTCACGCGACCAACCACTGAGTCGGGCAGCAGGACGTGACCTACGACGGGTACGGGACGGCGCGCCGTTCCTCCAGGTGGCGGCTCCCCGGCAGCCAGCGCACGTGGATCATCGTCATCGTGGCAGCGGCGCTCGTGGTGATCCTGCTCGAGACGCACCGCCTCGACCGCTTCGAGATCATCTACTTCTGTGTCCTCATCCCGTCGATCATCCTCCACGAGATCTCCCACGGCGTCGTAGCCCTCGCATTTGGTGACGACACCGCCAAGCGCGCCGGGCGACTTTCGCTCAATCCGATCCGCCACGTCGACCCGGTCGGCACGCTCCTCGTCCCGGCGATCCTGACCCTGTCGGGTATCGGCGCCTACGGATGGGCGAAGCCCGTACCCGTCAATCCGAACCGGCTCCGGAGCCCGAGGAACCAGATGGTCGTCGTCTCGATGGCGGGACCCCTCACGAACTTCCTCCTGGCTGCCGCCTGCGCCGTCGTGTTCATTGTCATCACCCCGGCCGGCATTCGCCAGATCGTGGCCGTGGGTGGGTACTTCCCGCCAACGCTCCTAGAGCAGATCGTCTTCATCGGGGGCGTGGCGAACCTGGTGCTCGGCGCCTTCAACCTGATCCCATGCCCGCCGCTCGACGGCTCAGCTGTGCTCGAGCGCATGATCCCGGCTCGGAGTCTCCCGGGCTACTACCGGATCCGCCCGCTCCTCATGTTCCTCCCGCTGGTCGTGATCTTGCTGTTCTACAGCGAGTGGGCCTACCTGATCGACCACCTCTTCAACTGGTGGGCGAGCCTGCTCGGCTGAGCGCCGCGGCGAGCGTCTCCAGATACGGCCGCGGCCGCTCCCTGGCCGCCGAGCGCTGCAGCGGTCGGACGCCATTCTTGGTCCTCTGATGCGTCCACCTCGATGAAGGGCAACCCCGGCCGGTGGCATGCATCTCGACCCGTCGCCTGTTCTTGGTATTCGCGTTCGTAAAAATACATTGATTAGTCATCAACATTGACGACGATCATCCACGCAACAGAAAATACGCCCGGCATCTGCTCAACACGGACCCGCAACACGGACCCGCGTCGCCAGGCCCGGTTCAAACCGCTCTCGTAGCGCCCGTGAAGCCCCCCTCTTCTCCCGGCACGCGGCACCCCTTACCGTCGACGAAGAAGGGGGCGCCGATGGTTCGTAACAGTGTGCGACGCACACGCCGGGGATGCTCCTGGTTTCCGTATAGGCGCGTCCTTAGGATTCTCCAAGGTCGACCCGGCACCGTGGTGCCGTGCCTGAGCCCGCCCCCCACACCGCGTCGCCGCACCGGGCGCGACGTGCCCTCCTGGTGGCGGGATCGACGATCGGATTGATCGCGCTCTACACGGTCGCCTCGCTCCACGCCTTCACCGGGAACTCGGACGGCGCCACGGTGGTGCTCGAGGGAACATCCCTGGTGCACGGCAATATCCTCCTCCACGGGTGGGATCTCTCTCTCGACTCCTTCTGGACCGTCGACGCTCCGGTCTACGCTGCGGCCTTCGCGATCATCGGCGTCCGTGAGATCCTCGTCCACGTCGTCCCCGCCGCCATCGCCGTGTTCGTCGTCGTGATGGGGGCGTTCATGGCCCGGGACGGCAGGCGGGGCGGAGCGGCAGTGGCCGGAGTCGTCACCGTGGGAGCGCTGCTGATCCTTCCGACCCACACGATGGTGATGTGGTTCCTCCAGGGCCCGCTGCACATGGGTACCCTTCTTCTTGCGCTCGGCGCCTTCTGGTCGCTCCGCACTGGGGGCTTCGGGTGGAGATGGCTCGTAGCCGTGATCCTGATCGTGGCCGGCATGAACGGCGACCTCCTCATCGTGGCGTACGCGGCGGTCCCCATCCTCCTTGCCGGCGTCGTCGCCATGGCGCGCTGCCGGTCATGGCGTGCTGGGCTTCCGAACGTGACTGCCGCCGTCGTCGGCGGTGGCGTCGGGGAAGGACTGAGCCGAGCGTTCGTGCTGGTGGGTGGCTATACCATTGCTCGGCCGAACCCGAGGGCCACCGTGTCACAGATGGTCGCCAACGTGCGAGATCTGTTCTCCTACGGCGCCGACCTCGTCGGCGCGCAGAACGGTCCCTACGGCAGCGGGGGAGTGCCGAGCGCGCTCCAGGAGGTGCACGTTGCCGGCACTGTCCTCCTCGCCATCTGCCTCCTCGTGGCCCTCGTGCGGCTCGCCAGCGGCGCTCTGTCCGGCCAGCAGCGATCCAGTCGGAACGCAGATCGGCGGTGTCCCGGCGGCACCAGCGGGACGAATCAGAGGACCGCGTCCCGGTGGGCGTCCCCCTCGGAGTACCAACGCTGGTACCAATCAGAACCGGACCGGTGGCGGCTCGACGACATGCTCACGATCGCCTGCTGCGGCCCACCATGCACGTACGTCGTGCTCGCGTTCCAGAACAATCCGGCCTTCCTCCGCTACCTCACCGCCACAGTGGTCCTCGCCGCGATCGTCGCGGCGCGCGTCGTCGCCCGCCAGTGGTCGGTGCACCGCCGACCACTGGTCGCAGGGTCGGCGGCGGTGCTCGGAGTGGTGGTCACCGCCTGCTTCGCCGCCGGATTCGGTATCACCCTCGACGCGCCGGTGCCACCCGACCCGGAAGCGCAGCTGGCGGCGTGGCTGTCCGCCCACCGTCTCAACGATGGCGTCGGCGCCTACTGGAGTGCCAGTGCGACCACGGTCGCCAGCGACGACACAGTCAAGGTCCGGCCAGTCGTCGCCGGACCATCCGGTCGGCTCGAGCGGTACCTCCGCCAGTCGTCGGGGGCGTGGTACGCGGCGCAGCCCTTCACGTTTCTCGTGTACCAGCCGTCCGCCCCATGGGGGGGCGTGGACGCCCAGTCCGCCACGGCCACGTGGGGACGACCCTCCGGGAGCTATACCGTCGGAAGCTACGACGTCCTCGTCTGGCATCACGCGTTCCGGGTCAGTGCCAGCTCTCCGCCCGGAACACCCTGACCCCGGCTTTCCCCCGTCGCCCACGACGGAGCGCAGGACCAAGCCGGGGCATCACGCGTGCATCGCACCCGACATGGCCAGCCACCCGGAACCACCCCGGGGCGTATGCGAGGCGACGTCTGGTGCATACGATTCTCAGCTGAGACTCAGGAGGGTCCGAGAGACTGTGGGGATGACCCGATGGCATGGTACGACACAGGACCGTCGGCGTCCTCCGGAACGATTCCCGGTCTCGGGGAGATGCCTGGGCGGCCTCGCGTCGGTCCGGGTCGCCAGGTAGGTCCGGGCGCAGTGGGATCGCGACTCGCTCCGGATCCACCCGGATCGCGACTCGGCGCGAGCGCAGAGCTCGTCGGGGCCGATCCCGCCACGGCTACTTCGGCCGGGCCGGGTCGCGCCTCGACTGGCGTGCCGACGACGACGTCTCGCAAGGAGCCGGCGATCGGAACTGCGGACCGTGATCCAGTGCCCGATCCCACACCCCATGCGCCATCAAGGCCCGGTCCCCCCGCTCCCGGGGTTGAACTTCGTAACGGGACGGCGACACGGAGAGCACCGGTGGACGTCCTGCGCCAGTGGAGCCGACCGATCCTGATCGACGTCGCCGCCAGGATCTCGACGCTGCTCGTCGCGGCCGCCGTCGCCTCTACCGATCGGGTCGGCATCCGCACCCTGCTCGACAAGTGGGACGGGAAGTGGTTCCTGCTCGCCGCCCACTCCGGCTACCCGAGCGTCATCCCTCCCGGCTACGGGAACCCCGCCCAGAGCACTCTCGGCTTCTTCCCCGCCTTCCCCCTGGTCATCCGGGGTGTCGCTGCCGCGACCGGGCTGTCCGACGAGACGGCGGGACTGGTGGCCGTCTGCGTCCTCGGGCTCGTGGCCTCCGTCCTCATCTGGCAGCTCCTCGCCCATTCCGTGGGCACGACCGGCGCCGACGTGGGGACGGCGTTCGTGCTGTTCTCGCCGTCCGCGTTCGTACTGGGAATGGTCTACTCCGAGGCGTTGCTGTTGGTGTGCGTGGCCGGCTGCCTCCTCGCGCTCCGGCACCGGCGGTGGGTGGTGGCCGGCCTGCTCGCCGCCGTGGCCTCCGCCACCGACCCGCTCGGCGTCGCCGTGTTCGTGCCGTGCGCCCTGGCGGCATGGACGGCCCTCCGAGAGCGCCAGGACTGGCGATCCCTCGCCGCGCCGGTACTGGCCCCTGCCGGGATCGTGGCGTTCTTCGGCTACCTCTGGGCGCACACCGGGACACCCCTTGCCTACTACATCGCCCAACGTCGAGGCTGGCAGGGCGGGACGCTCGGGACCGGGCTCATCTCGCCGTTCCAGTACCTCTTCGACCACGGGTTCAACGATCCCAACGAGACCGTGAAAGCGTTCAGCACCCTCGCCGTCGCCGTGCTCCTCGTGGCGTTCCTCCGTCGGCGCCCCGACCGACCGACCGTGGGCTACGTCGTGACCGCCCTGGTCATCTCCGCGCTCTCGCCCCTGATCAGCTGGACGCCGCGCGTCGCACTCCGGGCATTTCCCGTGCTCGGTCTCCCCGTGGCCCGGCTCCGCCACCCCTGGGTGCTCGCCGTCCTCGTCTGCTCCGCCGTCTTGATGTGCGTGCTCACCGTCCTCGCCCTGGGGAACGGCACGATACCCTTCACCCCATGAGCGGGACCGGCGGGACGCGGCGTCCGCCGGGACCATCCCACCCCGGTAGCCGGTGGTTGGCACGGGGTTGGGACCAGGTGGTGGAGTTGGGCCGGCCTGTCCTTGCGCATCGGGTAGGTCGGATCCTGGCCGCCGCCGTCTGTCTCGCCGCCCTGATCGAGGTGGTCGACTGGCGGGCCGGCCAGTTCCTGATCGGGCGATCGGTCGCCCTGATGATCGACCTGGGGGTGTACCGCCGCGCCGGCGCCGACGTGGTGGCCGGGAGGTCGATCTACAAGCAGCCTGCCGGCGCATTCCCCTTCACCTACCCACCCTTTGCCGCCCTGTTCGCCGTGGTGGTGGCGTGGGGTGAGCGCCAGCTCGTCCAGGTGCTGTGGACGGTCGCCAACCTGGTGGTGCTCGGCGCCGTGCTCTTCGCCACGCTGCGGCGCCGGTTCGCATCCTGGGACAGGAACTCGGTCGCCCTCCTCACGCTGGCGGCACTGGCCGTGCTGTCCCTTACCCAACCCGTCTACGAGAACTATTACTACGGACAGGTGAACGTCTTCCTCATGGCGCTGTGCTTCTTCGACGTGGTCTCCACGTCCGCCGTTCGGCCCCGAGGGGTGCTCGTGGGTATCGCCGCCGGGGTAAAGCTCGTACCGGGCATCTTCGGCCTCTACTTCCTCCTCACCGGACAGATCCGGGCTGCCGTCGTCTCCGGTCTCTCGTTCCTGGTCACCGTAGGCCTGACCTGGGCGATCCTGCCGGCCGACTCCAACCAGTACTGGCTCCACATCGTCTTCGACACGGCGCGGATAGGCTCGCCGACCTTCCACCGGAACCAGTCCCTCTACGGCGCCGCGCTCCGGGCCGTCTCGGGCACCGATGGCCGGGCGCTCTTCGCCATAGCCGCCCTAGCCGTCGCCATCGTCGGGTTCCGGCGAGCCCGGTCGCTGACGGCCCAAGGCGACCTCGTCGCCGCCGCGCTCGTCGTCGGACTGATCGGTGTCCTCGTGTCCCCGATCTCCTGGACCCACCACCTCGACTGGGTCGCCCCCGTCCTGGTGCTCGCCGTCCTCGACGCCGACCGGCCCGTCCTATGGGTGTGGGGTGCGGTGTGTGTTGCCGTGTTCTCCCTTCCGGTCCCGCTCGACGCCTCGGCGTTCGTCCGCGCCCATACCGGGGTCCTCCGGGTCTTCGGCGCCATCGGCGAGGACGCGTTCGCCCTGCTCGTCGTGGCGCTGCTCGTCACTCCCTTCCGGTCGACCCGATTCGCGCCACTGCAACCGGCGGGAGACGGTAGGACTCCGGACCGGTCGGGACGGGGAGGCAGCCGCGTTGCCGGACATCCCGGTCGGCCCGAGCCGGTTCACTCCAGCTCGAGCAACCCGACGGCGGCTGCTGCCCGCCGGTAGGTCGCAGCGGCCACTGCGGATGCCTTGGCTGCCCCGGCGCGGAGCAGGGCCAGCACCTCCCCCGGGTCGCCGACCAGCTCGGCGTGTCGCCGGCGGACGGGCGCCAGCAGTTCGATCAGCGCCTCGGCGGTGTCGCGCTTGACATCGCCGTAGCGCTCGTAGCCGGCAGCCACGTCGACTGGCGCCCGGTTGGTGGCCACGGCCAGCAACTCCAGGAGGTTGGCCAGGCCCGGCTGACCCTCGGGGTCGTAGCGCACCGCTCCCTGGGTGTCGGTCACCGCCCGACGGATCTTCCGTTCGATGTCCGTCGGTTCGTCGAGCATGCCGATGGTCCCCAGGGGGGAGGCCGTCGACTTCGACATCTTCCTGGTCGGATCCTGGAGGTCCATCACCCGTGCACCTACCGCCGGTGTCGAGGCCTCAGGGACCACGAACGTCCTCCCGTAGCGACGGTTGAACCGTTCGGCGAGCACGCGGGACAGTTCGAGATGCTGGCGCTGGTCATCGCCGACCGGCACCCGGTCAGCGTCGTAGAGCAGGATGTCGGCCGCCATCAGCACGGGGTAGGTGAACAGGCCGGCACGCACCGAGGACCGCCCGTCGCCCTTCTCCTTGAACTGGGTCATGCGCGAGAGCTCGCCCATGGTGGCGGTGCACTCCAGCAGCCAGGCCAGTGACGTGTGCTCGGGCACGGAGCTCTGCACGAACAGGGTGCACCGGGCGGGGTCGAGCCCGGCAGCCAGGAGTGCGGTCGCCGTCTGCCGGGTCTGGGCCCGGAGGCGGTCCGGGTCGACCTCAACGGTGAGGGCATGGAGGTCGACGATGCAGTAGAGGGCGTCGTGGGCGAGCTGGTCGGAGACCCAGTGGCGCACGGCGCCCAGGTAGTTCCCCAGGTGGAGCTCGCCGCTCGGCTGGATTCCCGACAACACCCTGGACATGGGCGTGCATGGTAGTTGGTCTCCGGAACCACCCCCGAGAGCCGGTATCGTCTGGTCCATCATGGTCGTCACGGTGTCCACCCCGGTCTACGAGGGCCCGCTCGACGCGCTCCTCCACCTCGTGACCACTCACCAGCTCGAGCTCTACGACATCCCGCTCGGCGACGTGGTCGAAGCCTTCCTGGCTGACATGAGGTCCACGGGAACCGTCGACCTCTCGGCGCTGTCGGAGTTCCTGGTGATCCTGGCCGTGCTGGTCGAGCTCAAGTCCCGACGCCTCCTACCCGGCCCCGACGAGGTCGAGACCGACGAGGAGATGGAGGGCTGGGAAGCGCGCGACGTTCTCCTGGCCCGCCTGCTCGAGTGCCGGGCGTACGGCGCCGCCGGCGACGCCTTTGCCGTCCTGGCCGAGCGGGCGGCAGCGAGCGTCCCCCGCAGCGCCGGCATCGACGACACGATCGTCGTCGACCCGCCCGACCTGCTCGAAGGCGTCGACCCCGGCCAGGTGACCCAGGCCTACCTCCGTGCCACTGCGCCGCGACCCGTTCCCGTGGTCGACCTGGCCCACGTGACGGTGGACACCCTGACCGTGGCCGAGGCGGTCGGTGAGCTCGTGGCGGTGCTGCCGGGCGCAGGACGGGTGAGCTTCCGCGCCCTCACCACCCACCTCACCACCCGGCTCGAGGTGATCGTTCGCTTCCTCGCCGTCCTCGAGCTGTGCAAGCAGGGCCGTGTCACCCTCGACCAGGGCAGCACCTTCGGCGACCTGGAGATCGCCTGGACCGGTCATGCCGGCACGGGCACGGGCACGGGCACGGGCACGGTGGATGGCGACGTGGGACCCGACGAGTACGAGGGCTGAGCCGTGGCCCTCTCCGATCACGCCCGCATCATCGAGGCCATCCTCACGGCTGCAGTCGAGCCGGTATCCCCACGGCTCCTCGCCGAGCTGTTGGAGATCCCCGCCGACCGCGTCGCCCAGGCGTGCGAGGAGCTGATCCGCTCGTGCGAGGAGCAGCGGCGCGGCTTCGTCGTGGTCAGGATCGCCGGGGGGCTCCGCATGCAGACCCAGCCCGACCTGGTGTCCTATATCGAGCGTTTTGCGAATACGGGCGTCTCGTCGCGACTGTCGTCGGCCGCCCTCGAGACGCTGGCGATCGTCGCCTACCGGCAACCGGTCTCCCGCGCCCAGATCGCCGCTCTCCGTGGGGTGAACGTCGACGGGGTCGTCCGGCTGTTGGAACAGCGGGGCTATATCGCTCCGGCCGGTCGGGCGGCCGGTCCCGGCCAACCGATCCTGTACGCCACGACCGACGCTTTTCTGGAGCGCCTGGGGCTCGACAGCGTGGCGCAGCTGCCTCCGGTAGAGGACCTTCTCCCCGGGCCGGAGATGGTGGGTGAGCTCGAAGACCGGCTCCGACCGGCACCCGGTGAGTGAGGACGGAGACCATCCGGCGGAGGGGGAGCGCCTCCAGAAGGTCCTGGCCCGGATCGGGCTCGGCTCCCGCCGCATGTGCGAGGAGCTCATCGACTCCGGCCGGATCACGGTCAACGGTGCCGTCCCGGTCCTCGGGCGCCGGGTCGATATCGGCAGTGACCGGATCGCCCTCGACGGCATCCCGCTGTCCGTCCGCCCGGAGCTCGTGCACTACCTCCTCAACAAGCCGTCCGGCACCGTGAGCACGGTCAGTGACACGCACGGCCGGCCTACGGTGGTGGCTCTCGTCCCGCCGTCCCCCCGCGTCTTCCCGGTCGGACGCCTCGACCGGGAGACTGAGGGCCTCTTGATCCTCACCAACGACGGCGATCTGGCCCAACGCCTCACCCACCCTTCCTACGGCGTCTGGAAGGAGTACCTCGCCGAGGTGGAAGGAGTGCCGGGCCGGGCCGCCCTCCGCTCGCTGCGCGAGGGCGTGGAGCTGGAGGACGGGCCGGCGGCACCGGCTCGGGTGTCGAACCCGGCTCCCAACCTGGTGCGGATGGCGATCCACGAGGGACGGAACCGTCAGGTCCGGCGGATGTGCGCGGCGGTGGGCCATCCCGTGGTGCGTTTGGTGCGCACGCGGATCGGACCGGTCGCGGACGCGACGCTGCGCCCCGGGCAGTGGCGGGTGCTGACCCCTGCAGAGGTACGGTCCCTGTGGGCTGCAGCCGAACCGGTCCATCCGGTAGCCCCGCCCGCGGACCGCCCAACTCGGCAGCCCCACCCGGTGCAGGCCCCCGGTGAACCGGCTGAGTAGCATTCCGGTCCGATGCCTACCTTCGTGAGAGCCATACGCGGCGCCACCACCGTCGACCACGACACCCCGGACGCCATCGCCGAACGCGTCGTCATCCTGCTGGGCGAGATCCTCCAGCGCAATGGCCTCGTCGAAGACGACATCATCTCCATCCTCTTCACCGCCACCGAGGATCTCGTCTCGACCTTCCCGGCGACCGCGGCGCGTTCCACCGGACTCGGCGCCGTACCGCTGATCTGCGCCCGGGAGATCCCGGTCACCGGCTCGACGCCTCGCTGCGTGCGGGTGATGCTCCACGTGACGACGGAGCGGAGCCGTGATGAGATCCACCACGTCTACCTCGAAGGCGCCAGAGGGCTTCGTGACGACCTCCCTGACTGAGCGCGACCCTGCCGAGAGAAAGGGCGACGCCGCCTTCGACGGCCAGGGTGCCGCTCCCGGTCGAGCGCTCGTGATCGGGACGGGACTGATCGGCGGGTCCCTGGGGATGGCGCTGCGCCGATCCGGCTGGCACGTAGCGGGCGTCGACACCGATCCTGGCGTCGTCAAGTCGGCAGCCGCCCTGGGCGCGATCGACGAGATCGGCGACGACCCCGGCGCCGACCTCGTGGTGGTGGCGACACCCGTGCACCGGTCGGCCGCCGTCATTCGCGACGTCCTGGCCGATCCCCGCCGACCCCCTGCGGCCATCGTCACCGACGTCGGGAGCGTGAAGGCCTCCGTCCTGGCCGCCGTGGACCACCCACGGTTCATCGGGGGCCATCCGATGGCCGGCTCCGAACTGGTCGGCATCGAGGGTGCCGATCCCGACCTGTTCACCGGAGCGACCTGGGTGCTCACCCCGAGCACGACGAGCGATCCCATCGCCTATGCGCGCCTGCGCAGCATCATCACCGGGCTCGGGGCGACAGCCATCGCCCTCACCGCTGACCGCCACGACGCCCTCGTGGCGGTGGTGTCCCACGTGCCCCACCTCACGGCGGTGACCCTGATGGACCTGGCGGCATCCCTCGCCGAGGAGCAGGGGTCGCTCCTCCGGCTGGCCGGGAGCGGGTTCCGGGACATGACCCGGGTGGCGGCAGGGAGGCCGTCGATCTGGCTGGACATCTGCGACGACAACGCTCCGGCCATCGTCGCCACTCTCGACCGCCTGATCGACGGCTTGCAAGCCATGCGGTCGCGGGTGGCGGCCGGGGACGGATCGTCGCTGGGGAAGATCCTGGAGCGGGCGGCGCTGGCACGCCGGGGTCTTGCCGCCCACGTACCGCCGACCACGGGGTTGGCCGAAGTGCGGGTGCCCGTGCCCGATCGTGCCGGCGTGCTGGCGGAGATCACGACGCTCCCGGCCGACCTCGGCATCAACGTCCTCGACTTCGAGATTGTCCACTCGCTCGAGGGGGCATGGGGCGTGCTCGTCCTGGTGGTGGGCGTGCCCGATGCCGCCGTGCTGAGCACGGCGCTCCAGGAGCGGGGCTACCATCCCACGTCCGTCCCGATCGAGGCACCGGCATGAACGGCGGTGGCGGTGGCGTGAACGGTGGCGGCGGTGGCGGCGGTGGCGGCGGAGGAGGCGCGTACGAGCGACCGGCCGCACCCGGTGGTGCGCGCCTCGGGATCCAGGGCGGCCAGAGGCTGTCGGGCACCGTGGTGGTGCCGGGCGACAAGTCCATCTCGCACCGAGCGTTGCTCGTCGCCGCTCTGGCGGAGGGCACGTCGACCATCACCGGCCTCTCCGACGGCGACGACGTCGCCCGGACCGCCGGAGTCCTCAGACAGCTCGACGTTGCCGTGACGGCGGGTCCGGACGGTACCGTGACCGTAGCGGGCGGGCGCGGGCGCATCCGTCCACCCCGGGCCGTCCTCGACTTCGGCAACTCGGGGACGGGGATTCGCCTCACCCTCGGTGTCCTGGCGGGCATGGGCATCACCGCCACCCTCACCGGCGACCGCTCGCTGCGAGGCCGGCCCATGGACCGTGTCGCCGTGCCGCTGACGGCGATGGGGGCGCGTCTCCGGGGCACCGGATCCCGATGCCTGCCACCGGTCCGGATAGCCGCCACCCCCCTGACGGGCATCGACTACCGGCCACCGATGGCGAGCGCCCAGGTGAAGTCGGCCGTTCTCCTGGCCGGGATCTCCGCGGCGGGGACGACCGTCGTCCGGGAGCGCGTGCCCACACGGACCCACACCGAAGAGCTCTTGGCCGCGGCCGGGGCCACCATCGACGTCAGAGACGAGGGCGGCGAGCGGGTGGTACGGGTACGGCGCTGCGACCTGGCCCCCGGAGTGATCGCCGTCCCCGGCGATCCTTCCCAGGCGGCCTTCTGGGTCGTGGCCGCCCTGCTCACACCGGGGAGCTCGGTAGTCGTCGACGGGGTGTACCTCGGGCCGGCCCGCTCCGGGTTCCTCGATGTCCTGGCCCGGATGGGGGCGCCAGTGACCACCGCGACCCCGAGCGGCGCCGATGGTCCCGTCGGGTCCATCTCGGTGCGCCACCCCGGTGGTCCCCTTCGGGGGACCGTGATCACGGCGTCGGAGATCCCGTCGCTCGACGAGGTGCCCATCCTGGCGCTGGCCGCCGCCACGGCGGAAGGACCGAGCCGGTTCCGGGACGTCGGCGAGCTCCGGGTGAAGGAGTCGGACCGGCTCGAAGGGATAGCCGCCCTCCTGCACGCCTTCCGGTGCGGTGCCACCGTGGACGGCGACGATCTCGTGGTGGAGGGCGGTGCGGTTCCCCGTGCCGCCATCTTCGACCCGCGGGGGGATCATCGGCTGGCAATGACGGCAGCGGTGGCAGGCCTGGCTGCCGACCCGGGAAGCGGGGTCACCACGGTCACTTCGTGGGAGATGGTCGACACCAGCTATCCCGGGTTCGTCACCGATCTCGGCACGCTGGGCGCCCGTGCCGAGGTGACGGAGTGCCGAGGTGACGGAGTGACGGAGTGACGGGCCACCTCGTCGTGGCCATCGACGGACCGGCGGGGTCTGGGAAGTCGACGGTGGCGCGCAAGGTCGCGGCCGCGCTCGGCCTGGAGCGCCTCGACACCGGTGCCATGTACCGGGCAGTCGCCTGGGCGGCGCTCGAGCGCGACGTGCCGTTGGACGACGACGAGGCGCTGGCCGCGCTGGCCGGCGCGCTCCGGATCGACCTTGTCGACGGCGTGGAGGTGGATGGGACCGACGTGACGGCGGCGATCCGCACGCCGGAGGTCAACGACGCCGTCTCGCTCGTCGCCGCCGTTCCGGCCGTCCGGACCGAGCTTGTGGAGCGGCAGCGCCGCTGGGTGGTGGAACGGGGGGGCGGCGTCGTCGAGGGTCGAGACATCGGGTCGGTGGTGTTCCCGGAAGCGGCGGTGAAGGTCTACCTGGACGCCTCCCCGGGTGAGCGGGCCCGGCGCCGGGGGGAAGAGGGCGCGGCTGCACTGGCCCGCCGAGACCGGCTCGATGCCAGCCGACCCACCGCGCCCCTGTCGGTACCGGAGGGAGCCCACGTGATCGACACGACGCACGTGCCGGTGGATGCCGTCGTGCAGGAGGTACTGGGATGGATCTGATCGAGCTGGACATCGACACCGGGGTGACTCCCGTCTACCGGTTCCTGCGCCGAGTCGTCACGCTCCTCAACCGCGGGGTGTTCCGGGTCACCGTCGAGGGTGCCGACGCTGTGCCGGCCGAAGGGCCGGTGATCATCGCACCCGTGCACAGGTCGTTCATCGACTTCTTCTTCGTCGCCCAGACCACCCCCCGAAAGCTCCACTACATGGCGAAGGCTGAGCTGTTCGCGACACCCTGGTTCGCCCGGTTCCTCGCCTCGCTCGGCGTCTTCCCCGTCCATCGGGGCGCGGCCGACCGCGACGCCCTCCGTCGGGCCGAGCGGGTCCTTGACGCCGGAGAGGTGCTGGTCCTCTTCCCGGAGGGGGAACGCCGGGCAGGCCCGGTCGTGGAGTCCCTCCACGAAGGAGCGGCGTTCCTCGCCGCCAGAAGCGGCGCGCCGATCGTGCCCGTCGGGATCGCCGGGGCGATCGACGTGATGCCGCTGGGGTCGAAGGTTCCCCGGCCTGCGAAGGTGCACCTGTTGGTCGGGGACCCGATCCTCCCTCCCGCCCGCTCGCCGGGTGGGAGGATTCCCCGGAGCCAGGTCCACGAGACGACCGTGACGCTCGAGCGAGCGCTCCAGGACCTCTACGACCGCACCGAGGGGGTGCGGTCGTAGAGGTCCCCGGGGGTTAGCCCTGGCGGACCTGCATGTGGCGGCGCACCAGGAGTGTCCGCGCCCAGGTGACGGCGATGACCCGGGCGTACTGCGCACCGAAGAACAGGTTGCCGCCCTTCTTCGACTCCCCGGAAGCACGGGGATGCCAGGTGATCGGGCACTCACCGATACGCCATCCTGACGCGGCAGCGGTGATCACCACCTCGGCCGTCTGGTACTGGTCCTGGCGGAGATGGGGAAGGATGTCGGAGAGCACCTCGACGCGGAATGCCCGGTAGCCATTCGAGGTGTCGGTCAGGTGCTGACCGGTCACGACACCGAGCAGCCGGGCGTAGAGCTCGACCCCGGCGCGGCGGAAGCGGTCGGTGGTGTGGTCGGTGCCGAGCTGCCGCGAGGCGATCACGAAGTCGGTCTCGCCCCGGACCAGGGGACCGACCAGCCGGTCCATCTCCGCCGGGTCGTTCTGCCCGTCGGCGTCCAGCGTCACGACGAAGCGGGCGCCGTGCCCGATGGCGAGCTCATAGGCCAGGCGGAAGGCTGCACCCTGTCCCAGGTTCACCGGGAGGACGCACGTGAAGGCGCCGTACTTCCGCGCCACCTCGTCAGTGCCGTCGCCCCCGCCATCGACGACGACGAGGGGGACGACCGGGAGACCACAGACCGTCTCCGGGAAGGCGTCGAGGACGGGCCCGAGGTTCGACTCTTCCAGGTAGGCGGGGATGACCGCCACGACCGGAGGGAGCGAGAGGTCCGGGTACTCGTCCTCGAAAGCCCGGCGGGCGGTGTCCAGGGCGAACTTGCGGAGGGCGGCGATCCGGCGTTTCGTACGGTTGTCGGCGCGCGTGACCAAGCGGTGGCGTTGCGTCGGTGCCATCGCCGTCAGATCCCGTGGGGGTGGGCGAAGACCTCTCGCACCCGTCCTGCGAAGTGGGCGAGGTCGTACGTCTGGTAGCCGGGGTCGAAGCTGACCTGGTCCCACTCGTCGGCGAACTGCTCAGCCAACGCGAACCACGGCTCGTCCCGGTACCGGTCCCGCTTGTCGGGGTCCCGATCGAAGTACGCGTAGTAGTGGCGGCCTTGGAAGTCCTGGTGCGTGCGGATCACGTCGGTGATCTCGGGACGCACGTAGGGTCGGAGGATCTCCCCGGCGATACGGGGGTGGTTCGGCACGGATACCGCCTTGCCGACGTCGTGGCACAGGCAGGCCACGACGATTTGTTCGTCGGCCCCGTCCCGCTCGGCCCGGGTCGCCGTCTGCAGGCAGTGGGTGAGCTGGTCGACAGCGAACCCGTCCACCATGTCGTCGAGTGAGCGGAGCATGGCGAGC